>CAYZVO010000255.1:0-12424 GCA_964481655.1 uncultured Enterobacterales bacterium
GCACCGACCTCGACGGCCAGCTCTCGGTGATCTCCGACGGTAGCGCCTACACCATCAACGACGTCAGCGAGTGCAGCGACGGCGAGACCCGGAGCTGTGGCACCACCGACGTCGGTGTCTGCAGCTATGGCATCGAGACCTGCTCCGGTGGTGCCTGGGGCGGCTGCGTTGGCGCGGTCGAGCCGGTGAGCGAGATCTGCGACAACGGCCAGGACGACGACTGTGACGGCGATGACGACACCGTCGATGCCGACTGCGCCGCCGGGCCCGCCAGCCTGGTCATCGCCCAGGTGGCCTACGACACCCCGGGCGACGACGCCACCGAGGAGTTCGTGGACCTGTACAACCCCACGGGGGCCGACATCTCCCTCGATGGTTGGGGCCTGGCCGACGGCGCGGGCAGCTGGGCCTTCCCCGCCGGCGTGGTGGTCTACGCCGGCGACTACGTCAGCGTGGCGCGGGATGCTGCGGGCTTCCAGGCCCTGTATGGCCTCGCCCCGGATGTCGAGGGCCTGAGCCTGAGCCTCAACAACACCGGCGACGAGCTGACCCTCTACGACGGCGCCGTCGCGGCCGACTTCGTGGCCTGGGAGGGCTACGTGGCGGGCTGGTCCATCACCGCCCCCACCGGCGACGCCATCGAGCGGCTCGATCCCGCCGTGGACACCGACAGCGTGGCCGACTGGACCGTGAGCTCACCGGCCCAGCCCTGGGGTGGCGTGGTCAGCGACTGCGGCAACGGCACCTGCGACCCGGGCGAGGACTGCACCAGCTGCGAGACCGACTGCCCGGGCAAGACCGGCGGCAAGCCCTCGACCCGCTACTGCTGCGGCAACGGCAGCTGCGAGTCGGCGGGCGAGGACGCCGCCAGCTGTCCGGTGGACTGCGGCTAGCGCTCAGGCCTGTCTGCGCCGACGGAGGCCAACCGTGACCCCGAGCATGGCGAGCAGCATGCTCAGCGGGGTCGCGCCCCCCGGCGCGGCGCTGCAGCGTCGCCCTTCGTCCTTGTCGTCGTCGAGGCCGCTGTCGGCCACGGCGGGATCGTCGTCCACCGGCGGGTCGTCGTCCTCGGGTGGGTCGTCGTCCACCGGCGGGTCGTCATCCGCTGTGTCGTCGGGGGTCGCGTCCGGCACGTCGGATGTGTCGAAGCAATACAGGCCCGAGAGGCTGCGCTCCTGAGGGACCTCCCAGAGGGCCGCCCCGGTGGTGGGATCGAACACGCGGATGGCGTCGCTCCGCTCCAGCATCACCAGCATGTCCTCGTCGATGAGCGACATGCCGTAGACCCAATCGTCGAAGTCTTCGAGGGTCACATCGCCCAGGCTCACGCCGGAGAGGGCGTCGACGGTGCTGATGTGCTCGGTGGAGTGCCACGCTGTGTAGAGGGTGTCCCCGTGGGCGGTCATGCGCGAGTCTCGCACGTCGTAGCCCATGTCGCTGCAGCGGCCGCACTGGGCGTCCAGGAAGGTCTTGCAGTGGCTGATGTTGGTGTCGCCGGTGCTGCGGTCCCCCATGGTCAGCATGCTATTCATCCAGCTGGTGATGGTGCTGCAGTAGTGGTGGGTGGTGGTCACCGTGCCGTCCACCAGGGAGCTTCTCGTGAGCTGTCCATAGTGGCCGGTGCAGGTGTAGACCGAGTCGCCCAGCCAGGTCAGGCCGTGGTTCCCCGCCTCCAGGCCCAGGTTTGCGACTGTGCAGGTGCGGCCGGTGTCCAGGCCCGCCAGGACCACGTTCGTGCCCGCCATGGACAGGCAGGCGTAGGACTCGGCCAGGACCTCGGGGCAGCTGCCCGCGATCAAGCTGAGGTCGGCGGGACCGGGCGGGTCCTCACCTTCGGAGCAGTCGAAGCCGTCCTGATCCGGGTCGACCTCGCCCGCCCCGGGCTCGAGCAGCCAGCTGTTGGCGTGGTAGCAGCCGTGGAACGAGGTCAGGTCGAGCCCGGTGAGCTCCACGAGGTCCGTCACCAGAACCCGGGTGTCGTGGTCGTCCCAGTCGTAGGCCGAGCTCGCGCCGATGCGGTCGCTGCCTGAGAGCACCTGGGTCCAGGCGTCGTCCGGCGCGGTGACGCGCATGTCGTAGTAGCCGTTGGCGATGACCCCCACGACCGACCCCGGGACCTCTTCAGTGACCACCCAGTGCACGGGCTCGTAGGAGTTGAGCAGCAGCACGTTGGGCTGGTCGAGGGCCACATGGACCGTGGCCTCCCCTTCGTCGTGGTGGGGCGCGTCGGTCTCGTAGATGCCGATGATGCGCAGGGCGGTGTCGCCCTCGAGGGGCTCGTTCCGCGACGACAGGCGCGAGCCGTCGCAGTCGCTGGTCACCTGGATCGGCGATCCAGACCAGCCGCCGTGCTCGCCGGGGCTTCCGCTATTGGCGGGGGCGGGAACGGGGCTTGCGGTCTGCTGGGGCTGGTCGAAGCAGCCCGACAGCATGCCGAGCAAGATGAGTGTGTGCATGGGTCCCCCATGGATGTCCGGACGGAGTGGAATGGCGCCACCGGACGCATGTTACCACGAGTACGGCCGCGCTCACCAGCTCTGATTCAGCGCCCCCACCACGTCGAGCAGATCCCCCGTCGCGTAGAAGTCCACGGCGATGAAGTTGGGGATGGCTCCGTGCGCATCCCAGCAGCGACGGGCGCGATCCTCGAGGAACGCGCGCTCGTTGACATCAGCCGCCAGCTCGGGCAGGGAGACGGGGTCGGTGAGGAAGTGGTTCATGATGAACAGGGCGTTGCCGGTGTCACCTCTGTTGGGCTCGCAGCTCAGGTCCTCCGGGACCTCTGCGCTCCAGTGGGTCTCCCAGGCGTGGTCCCAGGTGTACAGCAGCCAGGGGCGCTCGCCACCGGCGGCGTCGGTCAGCACGATGACCCGCTCGCCGTCGGCGATCAGCTCGCCCACGCTGGGCCAGGTCGCGCCCGCGGGCTGCTCGCTGACCAGCTCGATCAGCCCGCTGGCCTCGAAGGCGTCCTCGAGCAGCCCGGCGCTGACGTAGTTCTCGAGGATCAAGGTGATCACGGCGTCGGGGTTGGCCCCCAGCCAGCCCCGGAGCTCGGCCAGGCCCTCGGCCAGCGGCTGGCTCCCCAGGCTGCAGTAGCCGTGGCAGAGCCAGGGCTCGCCGTCCTGCTCGTGCACGTCGAGCATCAGGCCGCGCACCCCGTCGCGCAGCTGCCGCAGCTCGCCGTGCTCCTGGCTGGGCACCATCCAGCCGTCGGCCGCGGCGGACATGCTGTTGTGGGTGGTGGCCCAGGCCAGGTCGTCGAAGGGGCGATCGCGCAGGGTCCCGCCCCCGGGGCCACAGGCTGTCGCGGTCGCCAGGCCCAGCAGCAGGGGTCGGGGGAAGGGCAGGGGGAAGGCCGTGGTCTCGCTCACGTGGGGGACAGGTGGAGGGCGGGCGGCGGGGGTGGGGGTCCCGACAGGCCGCCGGGCCCGCTATCATAGCGTCGGAGTGACCCATGCGAATCGGCTTCCTCACCCTCGCCCCCGCCGTCGCGCTGGCCTGCCAGCCAGAGCCTGCCGTCGACACCGCGCCCCCCATCGCCGTCGATGGCCCGCACACCTGCCAGGTGGTGCTGCGGGAGCCGCCGATGATCGGGGAGGACCCCGAAGACCTCCCCTACGCCACGCCCCACCTCCCGGTGCTCGGTGATGAGCCGGCGCCCTACAATCTGCGGATCGGCGTCCACGAGGACCCTCGGACCGACGCTACGATGATGTGGCAGACCGACCAGGGCACCCTGGCCACCCTGGTTCGCCTCGAGTCCCCCGATGAGCTCACCCTCGAGGGCGCCTCGTTCCCCGCTCCGGACGACACATCCCGGCAGCACGAGCTGCGCCTGTGCGGCCTCGAGCCGGACACCACCTACCGCTACCGGGTCGGTGCGCGGGGCGTCTGGAGCGAGCCCTACGAGTTCAGCACGGCGCCCGCGGATCCCGAAGCAACCGTGCGGCTGGTGGTCCTGGGCGACTCTCGGGACGACCTCGAGACCTGGGAGCAGGTGATGGAGCTGGCCGCCGCGCAGGAGCCCGACCTGCTGCTGCACACCGGCGACATCGTGGCGCTCGGTGGGCTGCAGAGCCTCTGGGACGAGTGGCTGGCGGTCTCCGAGGGGCTGCTCGCCAGCACCCCGGTGCTCACGGTGCACGGCAACCACGAGTTCATGGCTCCCAACTACTTCGGCTCCTTCGCTCTGCCCGGCAACGAGCAGTGGTACGGGGTGGACTGGGGGGCCCTGCACATCACCGTGCTCAACGACATGGCCACCAGCGACGACTCCATCGAGCAGACCGCCTGGCTGGCCGAGGACCTGGCGGGCACGGACCGCGCCTGGCGCATCATGACCCACCACCAGCCCAGCTGGACCGACGGCAACCACGCCCCCAACCTCGAGGCCCGGGACGAGTGGAACCCGCTGCTGGAACAGTACGCCCCCGACGCGCTGGTGCTCTGCGGCCACAACCACCTCTACGAGCGCTCGGTGCCGATCATCGGTGAAGAGCAGGACCCCGAGGGGGTCACCTACGTCACCACCGGGGGGGCGGGCGCGCCCCTGTACGGCACGGGCTCGGACTGGTTCCTGCACATCACCGAGTCCACCTACCACTACATGGTGCTGGACGTGGGCCCGCAGACCCTCGAGGCCACGGCCTATCGGCTGGACGGCACGGTGCTGGACAGCTTCGCGCTGGAGCGTTGAGGCTCACTCGCAGCTGCTGGCGATGCCGTAGCTGACGACCACTGTGCTGCCCGCGGGCACCGAGTCGGCGAGCTCGTCGCCGAAGACGACCATGTTGCTGGCGGCGTCGTAGCTCCAGCCAGACGTGGCCGCGCTGCCGCCTACCTCGACCGCGATGCTGGCCTCGTCGGGGGTGGCGGACAGCTCGAAGCTGTAGAGGAAGTCGGTGGAGGCCTCGGCCAGGGCCACCGCGTGCTCGGCCCAGTCGGCGTCGCAGATGGAGAGGGCCTCGCCTCCAGTGGCCTCGATGGCCTCGAGGTAGCCCTCGGCGCCTTCGTTGCAGTCGTCGAGATCGACGACGCCGGAGACCTTGACCAGGGTGCTTCCGCCGACCCAGGCCTCGTAGCGCTCGAGCCAGTAGTCCCAGCTCCAGGCGGAGGCGGTCTCGGTGGAGCGCTCCGGCTCGTCGCTGACCACGATGAGGTGGAGCATCGCGCCTGTGCGCAGGAAACCCTCGTTGCAGGCGCCCGAGACGGTCTGCTGCAGGGCGCGGTCCAGCAGCTGGAAGAGCTGCTCGTCGAGCACGATCTCCTCGTCGCTGCCCATGGACACCGCCTCGGCGAAGCGCTGCTCCACGTCGGTGCTCCGGGCGGTCAGGATCCCGTTGTTGAAGCAGGCGTGGTCGTAGGTCACCACCCCGATGTTCCAGCCGCCGGTCTCGGCCCCGATGGTGGCGATGAAGCTGTCGAAGGCGTCGCCGAGCGCCGCGGCGTCGTCGTCCATCGAGCCGGAGCGGTCCACGGCGAAGAGCACGTCCACCGGAGGGTCGAGGGGGATCTCGAAGCTGTCGCTGGCGTCGCCGGCCCAGATCACCGTGGCCTGCTGGTCGGCGCTGATGACCCCGCGGGGATCGTTGGACTGGACCTCGAGGGAGGCCTCGACGGTGGTGGGCTCGGTCGGCTCGAGGGCGACGGTGGCGTAGGCGACCTCGCCGGGCACCAGCTCGAAGGGCTGCCCGGGGGCGTCGACCAGCTGCATCTGTCCCGCGCCTGCGTAGGCGACGCTGTCGATGGCCAGGGTGGCGTTGCCTACGTTCTGCAGCGTGAGCTCGAGCTCCTGGGCGCAGGGGATCAGCACCTCGCCGAAGTCGTGGCTTGCGGGGGTGATCTCCAGCCACGCGACCTGCCCCTCGCCCGTCAGGGGGACCGGGATGGCGGGGGTGTCGGGATCGTTCGACAGCACCGTCAGGGTGCCCTCGAGCAGGCTCGGTTCGTCCGGCTCGAAGGCGACGGTGAGCGCGAGCTCCTCGCTGGCCTGCAGGGTGAAGCTGCCGGGATCCTCGAGCAGGGAGAACGCCCCGGAGCCCTCGAATGAGATCGGATCCACCGAGAGGGTCGACTGCCCCAGGTTCCGCACGTACAGATCCCGGGTGACGAGCTCGCCCGCCCAGGCGGTGCCGAAGATCAGCTCGCCGGGCGCGACCTCGATGTCGGGCTCTGCGTCGGGCGGGATGGTCGGGGTGGGCTCCAGGGTGTAGTCGGAGCAGGCCAGCGCCGGCAGCAGCGCCAGCCAGAGGGGGGCGCGGATCACCATGGGAACCCCCGGTAGCCGAGGCCCGCGACCAGGCCGGAGAGGCTCGTCTCGCCGCTCAGCACGCCGTCCATGGGCACGGCCCGGTAGCCCAGCTCCACGGTCAGGGCGCCGGGCCCCAGGGCCACGGCCATGCCGCCGGTGGCCCGCCAGCCGAGCCGCCAGCTCAGCTCGTGGACCGGCTGGGTGTCGGCGCCGCCGATGGCGCCGGTCATCGATGAGTGGACCCGCACGCCGTGGGCGGCGACGCCGAGCTCGGGGGAGAAAGGGGCGTCGGCGCGCAGGGCTCGGAGGTGGAGCCCGCCACCCAGCTCGAGCTGCCGCATCGTCAGCTCCCAGCGGTAGGGCTCACCATCGGGCAGGCGCTCGTCCTCGACCAGCCCCGAGCTGCCCACCGTGGCGAACCCCAGCTCGACCACCGGGAGCAGGCGCCCGCCGAGCCAGGGCAGCCAGGCACCCGCCGACAGTCGGCCGTGGAGGCCCATGTCGAGCTCCGACAGGGGCAGGCAGGCGCTGGCCTGGAGCCCAGCGAAGGGGGTCAGGCTGTGCCGGTAGGGGCCCTCGGGTTCGGGCTCGTCGGCGATGGGCTGGAAGTCCTCGAGCTCCTGATCGTCCTCGGGGGCCTCTTCGCTGTCCTCGGCCCATGCCGGCGGCGCCAGCCAGAGCAGGATCAGGAGCAGCGGGCGGGGGACGTGACGCATCAGTAGTGGGTGCACTCGGTGGAGGTGGTCGCGTCCTGGGTGTCGGTCTGACCACCCAGGATGAAGATGACGGCCGACTCCTGGGCGGAGCCGGGCAGGGCGCGCTCGGTGCCCAGGCCGTCGCCCAGGCTGTTCCAGTTGTGGATCTCGAGGCCGCCGTCGTTGCGCAGCTCCGCCGATGTGCTGGTGGTCGAGGGGCTACCCTGCTGGCCGCCGAAGGCGTAGAGGAAGTCGCTGGCGCTGGCATGGGCGAAGCCGGCGCGGGCGGGGGAGAGGGAGCGCAGGGTGTCCCAGGCGTCCAGCTCGCCGCCGTCGAGCACGACGCCGCTGTCCACCGTCCCCGTGGCGTTGCGCGCGGTCATGCCGCCCGCGAAGACCACCCAGGTCTCACCGTCCGCGACGCTGTGCAGCTCGTCGTCGACGATGTAGCCCCGGCACTGCCAGCGGGGCTCGCTGAGGGCCGTGCCGAGGATCTCGGGGGTGGCGACGCTGTGCACGCTGGCCGACTCCACCGTGACCTCGACCCGCTCGATGCTGTCCAGCAGCGCGCCGCTGTCGTCCAGGCCGCCTGCCACGTAGAGGTGGTAGGACTCGGGGTCGAGGGCGGGATCCCGCGCCATGGCCAGGCAGGCACCGCTGCGGGCCTCGTTCAGCTCTGCGACCGTGGACCAACTCCCCAGCGCACCCTCCGGGAGCGGGGTGGTCGTCGTGTCCACGGGATCGCCGAGGTCCTGGTAGCAGTCGTCGCCGCTGGCGTCGGCCAGCCATCCCAGCTCGCTGCTGGGGCTGTCGGCGTCGACGCTGCGGTACACGCGGTAGCCCACCGCGTCGTCCACGGGCTCCCAACAGATGCTGGGGCTCCAGGCGTGTTCGGAGGCCGGCAGGGTGATGCTGACGGGCTCGCCGGCCAGGCTCTCACCGTCGGGGTTGCTGGGGTGGGTGCTGTCGAACAGGGCGCTCACACGGTAGGTCCAGCGGCCGGCCTCGAGCCCATCGCCCTCGGCGCTGTCCAGGGACACCTGGTCCAGCCAGGGGACGTCGAGGGGGTCGAGGATCATGGCCCGCTGCACACTCGAGACGGGCCCGCCGCCGTCGTCTCCGCCCGCGAGATAGACGAAGCGCCCCACGGTGGTGGCCGCGGACTGGGTCAGCGCGGAGGGCAGGGGATCGGGCAGCAGGGCCCAGCTGTCCATGGCGCCGTAGGGATCCACGGCCGCGACCTCGACGCTGTCGGAGGCGCTCGCCTCGTCGCCGGCGTCACCGCCGATGGCGTAGACCCAGCGGTCTGTCGAGCTGGTGCGGCCGGCAGCCCCGGCTGGGGCGCGGCGGGCCTCGACCATCGGCGGGCCATCCTCGAACGGGAAGAGGTTCTGGGCTGGGTTGGTGATGGACAACGCCGACCAGTTGGCGAGGGTGCCGTCCCCGTTGGTGACCTGCACGACACACAGCGCCTGGTTGAACCCCCGGGTCGACAGGCTGGCCTGGATGGTGCCGTAGCCGTAGCTGTCCACGGCGGCCGAGAGCTCCGTGGTGTTGCCCCCCTCCATGCAGCTGAGTGTGACCGTCGGCTCGCGGAAGCTGGCCCCCTGGATCTCGATGCTGACATCCGAGGCCTTCTCCAGGGTGGCCGGCGCGACGCTGTCGATGCTGGGGGGCGCGTCCCAGCCCACCGCCACGGCGTCGGCGAGCACGCCGTAGGCGCCATCGGGGTTCACCACCAGCAGGTCGTAGCTGCCGGGCTCGAGCTCCGGGGGAACCACCGCGGTGATCCGGTGCTCGTCCTGGTAGCGCACCGCCAGCAGAGCCTCGCTCCGGTCGATGCCTTCCGGGCCCAGCAGGTACACCCCTGGGACCTCTTCGAAGCCGACGGCGCCTGCGGGGAGGGGGTCGCTGGCCGTGATGTCGATGGACGAGTGGTCGAAGATCCACGCGTGGGGAGGCTCGACGGCCTCCACCGCGATGGTGGCCTCGGCGGCCACCTCGACGCCAGCCGCGAGGATGCCGGCGCAGGCGTTCGCTTGGGAGAGCCCCAACTGCCAGCGGCCCGTGGCGAGATCGGCCGGGAGCTCGAGCTGCAGCTCGCTGGCGCGATCCTCGGACCAGCTCCAGTCGATCTCGCGTTCCTCGCCGTCGTCGTGCACCAACCAGGCGTCCGTGACGGTGTCGTTGACGTCGGCGAGCCGCGCGGTGACCGTCACGGCCCGGCCGGAGGGGACCACCGGCGGGTCGACGTGGAATGCCTGGGGCGGGTTGACCACGGTGAAGGCGTCGTCGAGGGTCGTCGTGCAGCCGCTGGGGTCGGACAGGGTCAGGTCCACGGCCCCGAGCGGTGCGCCTGCGGCCACCTCGATCTCCACCGTCGTTTCGTCCACCACCGTGACGGCGGTGACCGGCAGCGCGCCGAGCTCGACCTCGGTGCCGTCGATGAAGGGGCCCCCTGTGACCGTCACCGTGCCACCGGAGCTGCACACGATCTCGGGCTCGACGTCGTCGATCTCGGGGGGCAGCACCACCTCGAGGCTCAGGTCCAGCGCGCTCGAGCAGGCCGCTGGGGCTGGGTTGACCAGAGAGAGCGCCACCTCGCCCAGCGCCAGGGTCCCTGGTGCCAGCTCGAGGGTGAGGCCGCCGCACAGCTCGCCCGCCGTGGGGCCCACCAGGGCGGCGCAGTCGTAGGCGCCGATCACGGAGGCCTCGATGGCGTCCACCGTGACCGTGGGCGCTGTGCCGTCGTCGAGCAGCAGGAAGCCCTGGCCGGTCAGGTCGAGCTCCACCGCCGCGGCCTCGTGGCAAGCCCGCGTCGGTGTGACCGCAGCGAGCTGCGGGGGATCGAGCACCGTGAGGCCGGCCTCCACCCGGGCCTCCGAGCCCGTGCGGGTCTGGACCACCACGTCCCAGCTGCCAGGCTCCAGCCCGACTCCTCCGTCGATGTCGACCTCCACCGCGTCCGGCGCGGTCCAGCGGACCCGGGAGAGGGGCACTTCGACCGTGCGCCCCGCGGGGGGCTCGCTGGCCTCCGTCGCGCCGGCCGCCAGCTCGAAGACGATGGTGGGCATCAGGAGGCTCGGTTCGTCCGAGAGGGCGTCCTGCACCGCGGGCTCCAGGGCGCTGCCCCCGATGCGCAGGGTGGCGCCGGCCTGCTCGTCGCAGATCAGGCCTGGATCGACCAGGGTGATCTCCAGGGTGGGCGCCCCACACCCGGTGGCCAGCAGCAGCCATGGCGTCCAGATGACTTTCATCTTTTGCAGTTTATCGTGATTTTCCCGTTGTGGGCGGGGAAGGCTCCAAGAACGCTGCGCGCTTCCTCGAGCCACATTTTTTTGCATCCTTTGGTATCTCTCGACCCCCTTGGTTCGTATGGAACGGTGAGCCCCGGATGAGGACCTGGCCTCATCGATGACACTCCCGACGTTTCAGTGTTGTCACACCCTCATCCCCCCTTCGGAGCTTCGGTTCCGTCCCTCATCCGGGGCTCACGTTTGCCCGGTTTCGCCATCGGCGTGGCCTCGGGGTATCCTGTCGACATGATCATCTCGGGAGAACACCGGATCCTGCGGCAACAATACGCAGCGTTCCTGCCTCCAGCGAGCGCGGCGCGCCGTGAGGTGCTGCGTCGGCGCTTCATCGATGGTGATCCGACCGCCTTCGACGAGCTGGCTCGTCCGCACCTCGACGCCATGTACACCCTCTGTCTCCGGGTCATGGGCAACGCGCAGGACGCCGAAGACATCGCACAGGTGGCGCTGGTCAAGGCCCTCGAGGCCCGCGCCCGCTTCGACCCCGAGCGCGCCTTCCGGCCGTGGTTGTTCCGGATCGCCCTGAACGCGTGCCGCGACCGTCTGCGCTCGGTGTGGTGGTCGCGCATCCTCCCGCTGACCAAGGCGCCCCACGAACATCGGCCCTCGCCGGAGCACACCACCGACGCGGCGCGGCGGGATGCCCAGGTGCGCCAGGCCCTGTCGACCCTGCCGCTCAAGTACCGCGAGGCGGTCGCCCTGTTCCACCTCGAGGACATGACCTACGCCGAGATCGCCGAGATCACCGGGACCAGCGTGCCGGCCCTCAAGCAGCGGGTGCGGCGTGGGCTGAAGATGCTCGGAGGCGTCATCGAGCGCCGCTATCCCGAGCTCGCACACCCGCCGGGGAAGGATGGCTGGCATGCCTAGACTCGACCCCCCGTCGCTGTGGGAGCCGACCGGCCAGAACGCGGAACAGCCGGCGGCCGACGCGCAGCTCGAGGATCGCTCTGCGCCGGGCCGGGTGCTCGCGGGGGTGGTCCCCCCAGCGGGTGCCCAGCGCCACCTGCTGCTCCACAGAGCTCCGGACTGGCTGCTCGAGCGCGCCCACGAAGAGACCTACGCCGAGGTCGCCACGGGCTGGAACCCTCGCCTGGTGCTCGCCCTGGTCGCTGGCGGGTCCTTGATCGGGCTGCTGACGGGGTACCTGATCGGGCAGATCTGAGGGGCTCAGGCCGCCCCCGAGCCCCGTCCGCAGGTGGGACGCGCCACAACATCGGCGATCCTTCGTCGATTTGTGTTCAGGTTCGAGCTTTCGTGACGATGTAGGGACGTTCTCTGCTCGTCCTGCAGCCGCTGCACCCCGCGCGCGCACTCCGAGGTGGTCCCATGGCAGCCCTCCTTCCGTTGCTCACCCTGTCCCTGGTCAACAGCGCTCTGGCCGTCACCTTCCCCGCCGACACGGACTGGGAGGAGATGGAGCTGGCGGGTGGCGCCCTGACCGATGTGTGCGGCGATGTCTCCGGCTCGGCCTGGTGGGACATCGTCGGCGACAGCTCGGATCCCGCCGGGTACGTCTACAGCGACTCCACCAACATCTACTTCCGGCTCCGTGTGGCGTCGGAGCCCTACCGCAGCTCCGGCGGCAGCCCCTCGGCGTGGCGCAGCTTCGGCTGGGGCGTGATGATGGAGACGGACTGGGATGCATCGGACGTCAAGTACGACTGGATTCTCTACGTCGACGGCAACAGCGACCAGATCGTCTTCTCCGAGAACACCTCCGGCTCGACCCCCTGGTACACCGACGCCCCGGAGTCGGACCTGGTGACCTACAGCGCCCCCCTGGCGACCTCCGCCAGCGCCGGCAGCGGCTACGCCGGCTACGTCTCGGCGGGCAGCGACATCTGCGGCGGGACCAGCTCGGCGGTGGACTACTTCGTGGACTGGGCCATGCCCTGGTCCGACTTCACGGCCTACACCGGGATCTCGGACATCGAAGGGATCGGCTTCCTGCTCGGCACCTCGGCCTCGACCTCCCGCTTCTCGAAGGACATCGGGGGCTGTGACGGCAGCGTGTCGGGGGCTTGCGACGACTACTGGGGCATGCTCACCGACGGCGACGCCGACGGCGACGGGCTCACCAACGGTGAAGAGGTCGGCACCTACGGCACCGAACCCGACGACCACGACACCCACGATGACGGCATGTCCGACGGCGAGGAGTT
>CAYZVO010000256.1:0-12278 GCA_964481655.1 uncultured Enterobacterales bacterium
CGAGCCGGTTGCAGAGCCCGAGCCTGAGCCCGAGCCCGAGCCCGAGCCCGATGCTACACCCCCCGCCGAAGACGGTGTCGTCGACGCTGAGGGTGGTGGGGATCCCATCCGTGAGCCCCGCGAGCCTCGCCCGCCCCGTGAAGGCTCAGTGATGGGCAAGGCCCTGATGGGCGGCGGTGGTGGCTGCCTGGCACTGGGCACGGGCCTCTACTTCGCATGGGTCAACCCCGCCTACGGCGCCGTGGCGGACGCCAACGCTGATCCTGCCAGCCTCAATCGGGTCGAAGCGGACGCCCTGACCGGGCGCTACAACACCGCACGGCTCGTGACCGCTGGCCTGCTGGGTGTGGGCCTGGCCGCCACCGCGGGCGGCGCGGTGGTCGAGTTCACCCACGTCTCCATCACCCCCTGGGGTGTGTCGGTGGGCGGCAGCTTCTAGCCCCTGTCAGCGCGCCCCGAAGGGGGTGGGTTCGTCGGGCTCGATGCGCTCGAGCTGCACGATGAGCGGCTTGTGGGCGCCGGGCAGGTCCACGGCCTGGGCGCTGCGTGCGCGCCAGCCAGGACCGGACAGCACCCGCTCCATGCGGAACATGGGCAGCGCGGGCAGGCCGGCGAGGCTGCGGGGCCAGGTGGGTGGGCCCCCCGCGTCGTGCAGGCCCACCGAGCGCAGCACGTCGAGGACGTGCTGGAAGGTGGGGGGGATGCCCAAGTGTCCGGCGGCCACCACGGACGGCCCTCCGAGGGAGGCGGCGGCGGCCAGGGCTACGCTGCCGTCCTGGACCGCGCCCGTCCAGGCGCGGGAGCCGAGCTCGCTCGAGGCGGTGGGCAGCTGGTAGGCGACCACGGGCACGGTGCCCACACCCTGGATGCGCGGGAACGCGAAGACCAGCTGACCCGACGTCCGACGCGCCGCGTGGTGGTCCGGCAGCTGCTCCTGGTCGTCGTGATCCAACGCATAGTCCGCGAGAATCGGCCCCTGGCCGGGCCCGAAGACGGTCAGCGGCCAGGCTCCGGCCTCTTCGCCGCAGTCCACGAAGATGCCTCGCACGAACAGCCCCACCTGGTCTCCGCGAGAGCCGAAGCTCAGGCTCTCGCCCGGCAGGATCTCGGCCATGCGTTCGAGGAAGGCGCCGTCGGTCAGGCCGGTCACCACCGCCAGGTCGGGGCGCTGGTCCACCAGCGCCTGCAGGGTGCGCTCGTCCAGCGGGGCGTCGCTGGCGTTCCAGCTCAGGACCCGCAAGGGGGCGTCGGGAAGCTCGTTCTGCTCGGAGCAAGCGGCCACCTGCTCGGCCCAGGGGATGTCCAGCTCGGGCATGGCGGGGGCTGTCCCCGGGGCGTGCAGCAGGGCGACCGCCGTGGCGGTGCCGATGGCGATGCTCATCGCCGCGAGCCACCAGCGTCGGCCGAGCAGGACCAGCAGCAGGTAGGCGGCGAGGCCGATGAGCAGCGGCTCGGCCAGCAGCAGCAGGCCCACCCAGCGTCCGGTGCCGGCGCTGGGGCGCAGCAGCAGGGCCGCCATCAGGGGCGCCACCAGCGCCGTGGCCGCCACGCCCCGGTGCCAGCGTCGGCGAGGCCCGGGCTGCTGGGAGTTGGTGCTCATGGGCATGAACGTACCCCGGTGCGCCTGTGGTAGCCTCGAAGGAGAGCAGGAGAGGCGGCCACCCGTGGACGAGCGCAAGTGCGAGAGCCTGGTCACCGAAGGCCGGACGATGGCGTCCGAGCGGCGCTGGCAAGACGCTGCCAGCCGCTTCGCCAAGGCGGCGACGAGGCTGGCCTCGGGTGGGCGCGACGAGCGGGCCCAGGAGGTCTTCGCCATGGGTGGGGACGCCGCCTGGCGAGCGGATCTCCCCGACCTGGCCATGCGCTGCTTCGTGCGTTCCCGGGAGCGCCTGCCCAGCGGCTCGCCCCTGCACAACGTGCGCGCGGTCCAGATGGCGGGGGTGCTGGTGGAGCTCGGCGAGCTCGGCTCGGCGTCGCTGCTGCTGGACGAGGTCCGGGAGACCGAGCCGGAGCGTGAGCTCAGCATGGTGCTGCTCGACACCCGCATCGCCATCGACCTGCATCAGGGGCAGCTGGGTCGGGCCCACGACAGCCTGGTGCTGCTCGAGAGCCTCGTGGGAGAACAGGCCGCCCCGGTGCTGCTCTTCCGCCAGGGGCAGCTGGCCGGCCGGCTGGGGCACTTCGCCGACGCGGTGGATGCTCTGGCGGCCTGCGTGACCCTGGTCGAGGACCGTCCGGCCTACGACGGCCCCTGTGGCGCGGCGTTGCTGGAGCTCGGAGAGCTGGCCGGCTTCCGTGAAGACTTCGATGACGCCCTGGCGCTGCTCGATCGCGCGGCCGCGGCCTGGCAACGCGCCGGTCGCCGATCCGGTGCGATGCGCGTCGAGGCCGCGCGGATGCGCCTGCTGGGCCGCATGGGTGCGGTGGAGGCCCTCACCAGTGGTCTCGAACGCAGCATCCGCTTCGCCCACGAGCGCGACCTGCGCCTGCTCGAGGCCGAGCTACGGCTGGCCAGCGGTGTGTGCGAGGCCACCCGGTCCCCCCAACGCAGCGCGGTGCAGCTCGATCGCGCCATCGAGTTGTCCAGCGCCATCGGCGCGGCAGCCCTCCGCGGCCAGGCCCTGCTGGCCCGCCACGACCACGACGGCGGCGACCGCGAAGCCCTCGAGCAGGCCTGCCTTGACCTGGTGGAGATCACCACCTGGCGCACGCGCGCCTACCTGGCCCTCGCGCGCGTGCTGGGTCAGACCCCCGGCGGCCAGGCGGAGGCCCTCGAGATCTGCGCCACCGCCCTGTGCCGCTTCTCGAGCATGGGGCTGGCGGGGGACGAGACCAGAGCGCGGGGGCTGTTGTGGAGGTTGACGGCGGGTCGCTGACAGCTAGGTTGCGGCGGGGTGATGCGTTGGTGGTCGGGGCCTACAGCCTACGGCCTACAGCCTACGGCCTACAGCCTCGTCGCGGCGGGGATGTGTGGGTGGTGGGCCTGCGCCGGGAGTGGGGGCGCCACAAGTGGGCCCTCCGCCGTCGGAGTGGGGAGTCTTGGCGCCTATGGCGCCACAAGTGGGCCCTCCGCCGTCGGAGTGGGGAGTTGTGGCGCGTATGGCGCCACAAGTGGGCTCTCGGGCGGCGGAGAGGGGAGTTGTGGCGCCCATCACCACCGGCGCAGCCCCGTCCATGCCGCACCCCAGCGCGACGAGGCTGACGGCTGACAGCTGACAGCTCCCCGCTACCAGTCCTCGTCGTCGTCCGGGTCGCCCTCGAAGGTGACGCTGACCTTGCCGCCGCTGGCTGTGGCGGTGCCGCGGGTGGCTTCCTTGGCCATGGACCGCTTGGCGAACCAGGGAAAGACGGTGCCGAAGGCGAGGGAGAAGAGCATCAGCCAGTAGCCCACCAGGGGCTCCATCTCGCCGCCCTCGGTCAGCTCGATCCCCGACTTGTACAGCAGGTGGCCGAAGGGGACGGCGGCGATGGCGCTGGCGATGTGCAGCAGCAGGGGCTTGGCCAGGCGGAACAGGGCGGCGCCGCAGGCCACCAGGGCGACGCCGGCCAGCAGGTACAGCCAGAAGAGCTTGTTGACCTGGGTGGCCTGGTAGGCGCTGACCTCGGCCCCGCAACCCCGGACCATCGGGAGCCAGAACGCGACCACCACCACCAGGCCCGTGCCAGCCAGGAATCGTCCCGCCATCACGTTGCGCTTGAGGGGGGCCTTCATGGACGGGGGCGCTCGGGGTTGTGAGGTGGACCGGGGTTGTCCAGGTATCCTCTCGCCGTGGGGCTCGCCCGCTTCGCAGGGCTGGGCCGGCGTGCTAAGCGAACTCCGGCGGTTGCCGAAGTCCGCCGCGGACATCGGCTCACCCAAGCTTCGACCGGGAGTCGTCATGCGAAGGGAAGATCAGGAGCGAGCCCTGGTAGAGGTCACCTCACGAGTGGTGGACAGCTTCGTGCAGGCCGCCACCGATCGAGAGGGCTACCTCGAGGGCGTGCTGAGCGACACGCTCTACCACGAGGGCTTGCGTCTGGAGAAGGCGGACCCCTCGGACCCTGCGACCAAGGCCTACAAGGCCGTGTACAGCCAGGCCCGCCGGGAGCTGGGGTCTGCGTCGTCGAGCCGCCAGAAGGCGATGCTCACGGAGATCACTCGCCAGTTCGCGGAAGAGGTCGTCGGCAACTTCGATGAGCGGGTCTACCGGGTCGCCACACGGGCGCTGCCCCACGGCCTGTCCGCCCTGCTCAAGGGCGCCTCGGTGCGGCGCGTGGCCAACATGGAGATCCTGTTCCGCCGCGGCCTGCAGGAGTACGTGTCGGTCGAGGGCGAGGTGGATCACGTCAAGGCGCTGCTCAACCGCGGGACCCTGCTGGTGACCCCCACCCACAGCTCCAACCTGGACAGCCCGGTGCTGGGCTACGCCATCTACCTGATGGGCATCCCGCCCCTGACCTACGGCGCGGGGCTCAACCTCTTCACCAACCCGGTGCTGTCCTTCTTCATGTCCAACCTGGGCGCCTACAAGGTGGACCGCCGCAAGAAGGCCGCGCTGTACAAGGCGGTGCTCAAGCAGTACTCCACCGTCGCCCTCGAGCTGGGCTACCACAGCCTCTTCTTCCCCGGCGGCACACGCAGCCGCAGCGGCGAGGTCGAGCGCACGCTCAAGAAGGGCCTGCTCGGCACCGCGGTCCGCGCCTACACCAACAACCTGCAGTCCGCGCGGCCCAAGCCCGACATCTTCGTGGTGCCCTGCACCATCAACTACAAGCTGGTGCTCGAGGCGGAGACCCTCATCAAGGATCACCTGGCCGAGGTCGGCAAGGCCCGCTTCATCATCACCGACGACGAGTTCTCGAAGCCCCGCCGCATCCTGAACTTCATGTCCAACCTGTTCTCCCTCGACGCCCGCATCGTGGTGCGCTTCGGCAAGCCCATGGACGTCTTCGGCAACCCGGTGGACCTCGAGGGACGCAGCCTCGATCCCCGCGGCCGCGTGGTCGATCGGCGGGGCTATGTCAGCCGCGGCGGTGTGCCGGTGCGCGACGATCAGCGGGACCAGCAGTACACCACCGAGCTGGCGGGGGAGATCGCCCGCTCGTACGGGCGCGACAACGTGGTGATGTCCACCAACCTGCTGGGCTTCGCCCTCAACAACCTCATCGAGCGGGCCAACCCCGGCATGGACCCCTACCGCCTGCTGCGCACCGGCGGGACGGCCGACTCCTTCCCGATGTCCGAGGTGCACAGCGAGGTCGAGCGGGTCCTCGCGGCCGTGCGCGACCTGCCCGAGCCCCCGGCGCTCGAGGCCATCATCCAGCGGGGGGACGTGCCCGACATCGTCAACGACGCCCTCAAGCACTTCGCCATCTACCACACCCTCGACGCGGCAGAGCGCCGCGGTGATCGGGTGTTCCACCACGACCGCAACCTGCTGCGCTTCTACGGCAACCGGCTGCGGGGCTACGATCTCGGCCGGACCCTGGCCGCAGGCTCCTAGGAGGTCACCATGGAACAGGTCACGGTCATCGGCGCGGGATCCTGGGGCAGCACCCTGGCGGACGTGCTCGGCAACAACGGCCACGACGTGCTGATGTGGGCGCGGAGCCCGGAGCGCTGCGAGGAGATCACCGAGCAGCACACCAACGCTCGTTACCTCCCGGGCTTCGAGCTGTCGCCCAACATCAGCGCCACCACGGATCTCGAGCGGGCCTGCGCCCACAGCAAGTGGATCCTGCTGGTGGTCCCCAGCCACGGCCTGCGGCAGTGCGCGCGGGAGATGGGCGACTTCGTCACCGGCGAGCACAGCATCGTGCACGCCACCAAGGGCATCGAGCAGGGCAGCTTCCGCCGCATGTCCCAGGTGCTCCGCGAGGAGACCTGCGTGCGCAAGATCGGCGTGCTGTCGGGCCCGAACCTCGCCAAGGAGATCATGCGGCGCCAGCCCGCGGGCACGCTGGTGGCGTCGAAGTACCGCGAGGTGCTCGACCAGTCCCAGGCGCTGCTGCACTCCCACAGCTTCCGGGTCTACGCCGGCGATGACGTGGTCGGTGCCGAGGTGGGCGGCGCCTTCAAGAACATCGTGGCCGTCGCCGCGGGCGTGGTGGACGAGTTGGGCATGGGGGACAACACCCGGGCGCTGCTGCTGACCCGCGGGCTCAACGAGATGGCCCACGTGGGCGCGGCCATGGGCGCCAACGTGCTGACCTTCGGCGGCCTGGCGGGCATCGGCGATCTGATGGCCACCTGTGCCTCACCCCTGTCCCGCAACCACCAGGTCGGCGAGCGCCTGGCCCGTGGCCAGAGCCTCGAACAGATCCGCGATGAGATGCACATGGTGGCCGAGGGCGTGAAGACCACCCGGTCCACCTTCGACTTCGCCGCTCACAAGGGGCTGGACCTGCCCATCGTCCGGGCCGTGAACGCGGTCATCTACGAGCAGCGTCCCGTGCCCGAGGTCATCGCCGAGCTGATGGCCCTCCCCGCCAGCCAGGAGCTGGTCGAGTTGAGCTGGTAGCCGTGGCCCGCAAGCAACGCCGCTTCCCGGTCCACACCGTCAGCCGGCGGGAGTACCCCGCGGGCTGGCGGGGCGAGGTCTTCACCTGCGACATCGATCGCACCTACCTCAACACCCGCTTCTCGTCGCTCAAGGGCATCGCGCGCATCCCCTTCGAGGGGGCCCTGGACAAGGTGACCATCCCGGGCATGGCCCAGCTGCTCAAGGAGGTCCGGCGCGGCCCCCAGCCCAGCTCGCGGCACACCCCCATCTACTTCGTGTCCTCGAGCCCCAACCAGCTGCGGCGGGTGCTGGAGCGCAAGTTCCTGCTCGACGGCATCGAGTTCGACGGCACCACCTTCAAGAACTGGGGGGCGCTGCTCAAGCGAGGGCGCCTCACGGGGCTCAAGAAGCAGGTCTCCTACAAGCTGGCCGCCCTGCTTGGCAACCGGGCGGCCCTGCCCCCCGGCGCGCGGGAGATCCTGCTGGGGGACGACCTCGAGGTCGATCCCATCATCTACGGGCTGTACCGACGCATCCTCTCCGGCGAGATCCCCATGGTCGAGCTGCCCGGGGTCCTCGCCCAGCACGGGGTGAGCGCCGATGACGCCCGGGGCATCGCCGAGCTCAAGCTGCGGGCGGGCAACATGCCCGGTGGGGTCGTCCGGGCCTTGATCCGCACCGAGCGCACCGAGAACCCCGAGGCCTTCCTGGGCTCCTGGCCCTGGCTGGTGCCCTGCCACGACGCCTTCCAGATGGCGCTGGCCCTGTGGGACCACGGCAGCATCTCCGCCATCGGGGCCATGCGCGTCGCGCGCAACCTTCGTCTGTTCGATGTCCCTCCGGCCTCCCTCGAGGCCTCGGTGCTCGAGATGGTGCGCAGGGGATTGCTGGATGAGGCCCAGGTGCGGGAGCTCGGGGGGCTGCTGCTCGAGCATGGGCTGTGCCGGGTTTCCGACGATCTGCCCGCCGTGGATCCGGCCTGGGCGGCCGTCGGTGGTGGTGGCGCTCACTGAGCTGCGCGAGATCGCATCCGTTGACGAAGCTTGGACAGCAGGCTCCGTCTGGGCGGCTACTTAGGGACCAGGAGCGACAAAATGTTTCAGTATGCCCTGATCGCCGCCCTCGCCTCGAACCCCGCCCATGCCGTCCCCATCGTGGGGGGTGAGCTCACGTCGGAGTATCCCAACGTCGTGATGCTCTGGATCGGCGGGGGCACCTGCACCGGCACCCTGATCGCCCCCGGCTGGGTGTTGACCGCCGCGCACTGCGTCGACGGCGTCCACGACACCAGCAATTCGCTGGCCTACCTCGGTGCATCCCCCAGCGGCGGCAACAACGACGGCACCTCCCGCATCACCGCGGTGTACAAGCACCCCGAGTACGTCTCGAGCATGGCCAACGGCCGCGACGCAGGGCTGGTTGAGCTGACCACCCCCTTCGACCATCTCGATCCCGCCGTGATGACCCGCTCGTCGGTGGACTACACCTGGAACGACCGCCCGGTGCGCTACGTGGGCTACGGGGTCACCCACGAGGACGGCTGGGACTCGGGCACCAAGCGCACGGTCGAGGTCCCCCTCTACCAGTTCGACGAGCACTGGCTGTACACCTACGACCAGGGCCACAACATGTGCTGGGGCGACTCCGGCGGCGCCGCCTTCATCGACATGGAGGGTGAGCGCGTCCTGGCCGGCATCATGTCCTGGGTCTCCTCCTGGGACGACCAGGACTACCCCTGCACCACCGGCTGGGGCAGCTCTGTGCGCATCGACACGGTGATGGACTGGATCGACGAGCACGTCGAGGAAGCTCGCTACGTCGAGGACCCGCCGGAAGACACCGCACCGCCGGTGGACACCTCCACCCCCGAAGACACCGGCGAGACCGACCCCGACCCCGAAGAGCCCGGCGGCTGCGGCTGCAGCACCGGCTCGGCCATTGGGCTGTGGGGCATCGGGGTGGGGCTGCTGGGCCTGGCCCGTCGCCGTCGGCGCTAGCGGATCTCGATGGGCTGACCCTGCCGCAGGCAGGGCAGGGGACAGGCGTCCACGTCCAGCATGTCCGGGTAGTGGATGAGGTGGAGCTTGTCCCGGATGGCGCGGTCGAGGCCCATCAGGTCCTTCAGGGGTGTGTGGACCCCCAGGTTGGTCTCGTGCACGATGACGTCGGCCTCGTCGAGCCACGCGATGAGCTCTGGATCGAAGCAGGTGTCGGCGGAGTAGCCCAGGCTGGCGCCCCCGGCGCGGATGCGCAGGGCGGTGGTGGGCAGGTGGTGCATGGTGAAGCGGCACTCGATGGAGAAGGGTCCGAACTGGACGGCCCGCTCGGTGCTCAGGTCCGACAGCTCCCAGTAGTGCTCCAGGCGGTGGGGCACCGGGGTGGCGCCGGCGTGGGGGACCAGGGCGTCCATGCCCGGCGCGAGGCGCTCCCACACCCTGCAGGAGACCTGGGGGTGGGACAGCAGCGGCAGGGGGCCGCCGCGGACGAAGTGGTTGAAGAAGCCGAAGGGCTCGAGCCCGGAGCAGTGGTCGGCGTGCAGGTGGGTGAGGATGACCGCGTCGATGTCCGGCAGATCCACCCCGACTCCCGCCTCGGCCAGCGCCTTGCGCACCGGGTGCGGGCAGTCGATGAGCAGGCGGCAGC
The DNA here is from genome assembly GCA_964481655.1 of uncultured Enterobacterales bacterium. GTDB lineage: Bacteria > Myxococcota_A > UBA796 > UBA796 > JAFGLY01 > CALDOK01. The sequence goes on from CAYZVO010000256.1 coordinate 9,126, forward strand.
CGTCGTGCTCGAGCAGCAGGTGGGCCGAGTAGTACAGGGCCGAGAACGCGTCCCCGACGCCGAGGGGGGTGAGCTTCATGGCATCGCTCCGCGGTGGCCGGGTGCAGGGCCACCAGGCCAGCTCTACCACGGTCCCGGGGCAGAGGGCGACCGAGACGACGCGCGGGGCCGATGGACAACGCCGCGGTGGTGGCGGGTTACCTGCTACACTCGGCAGGACGAAGCGCCGCTCGAGGTCGTGGATGCGCAAGCGTAGGTACAGAGTCGCGGAGCTGCTGGGCCGTGGAGGCTTCGGATCGGTCTACAAGGCCGAGAAGCTCGGCGAGGAAGGCTTCAGCACCATCGTGGCCATCAAGCTGCTGCACGCCATGGGCGGCGGCTCCAACCCGCAGCTCGAGAAAGCGCGCGGTGACGCGGTGCGTCGGCTGCGCGACGAGGCCCGCCTCCTGGGCCTGCTCAAGCATCGCGCCATCGTGCAGGTCTACGATCTCGAGCGCCTGCGGGGCGAGTGGGCCATCGTCATGGAGTATGTCGATGGCATCCAGCTCGGTGATCTCATCGAGCTGGCTCGGGTGCCCGTGCGCCAGGCCCTCGCCATCGTCGAAGAGGTCGCGGACGCCCTGCACACCGCCTACCACTTCGAGCCCCACGGCCAGGCCCTGCACCTGCTGCACCGGGACATCAAGCCCAGCAACGTGATGCTCACCCGCGGCGGCTCCATCAAGGTGCTGGACTTCGGCATCGCCCGCGCCAACTTCGAGGCCCGCGAGAGCCAGACCGCGGGCTTCCTCATCGGCACCCAGAGCTACATGTCGCCGGAGCACCTGGACTTCGACGACGAGACCATCCAGGTCGGCGCGGCCTCTGACATCTACGGCCTGGGGGCGGTGCTCTTCGAGCTCATCGCCCACCAGCCCTTCGGGCGCGCGAGCCTGGACCCCCTGCAGCATCAGGACAAGGTCGCCAAGCGGCTCGACGAGCACATCCTGGGGCGGGTGCCCCACGGTCTGTACGAGCTGCTCGGGCGCATGCTCTCCTTCGCCCCCGGCGTGCGGCCCACCGCCCTCGAGCTGCGCACCGCCTGCGAGGATCTGCAGAGCCAGCTCCCGGGCGAGAGCCTGCGGGCCTGGTGCGAGCGGGTGGTGGCGCCGATGTTGAAGAGCCGCCAGCGCCCCAACCCCGGGCGCGACCCGATCATCGGCACCGTCCTCGAGGAGGGTGAGATCCCCGACGGCGCCTACCTCGACGCCTACGATCGCACCGTCGCCGCCAAGCCGCCTCCGTCCACCTACGACGTGGGTGGCACCTGGGGTGAACGCGGTGCCCCGCCCGGACGGGAACCCACCCCGGCCCCCGGCGGCGCTGGCGCCATCGCCCTGGACGGCGAGCGCGACGAGGTGGCCCGCAGCGGTGTGGCCATCGACTCTCCCATCGACGAGCCCAGTGGCGCGCCAGCGGGCGGCTTCGACATCGCCATCGACGGCGAAGGTCAGTGGGAGCCGCGGCCGGAACGCAAGAAGCGCGACAGCGGGGCCGACACCCGACGCCTGATGCTGCTCGGTGTGGGCGCTGGCGTGCTCGCGGTGGTCGCCGCGGGCATCTGGGTCCTCACCATCGTGCTGGATCGCATCGAGGGCGACACCCTGGAGGCACCGCCAGAGGTCGTGGCCGAGGCCGAGGATCTGGAGCCTGACGAGGCCGATGTGGCCGACGAGGCCGACGAACCCGCGACCCCCGAGCCGGCCGAGCTCGCCTCCCCCCCGGAGCCCCAGCCTGCGCCCAGGGACGCGAGCCCGCCTCCGAGGGAGGTCGCCGCGGCCGCCCCGGCTCCCCGCGAGCCCGCGCCCGCCGAGCCCGCGCCTCCAGAGCCCGAGCCCGCCGAAGACGAGCCCGCCCAGGAGGCCTCCAGCGCGGCGTCATCGCGGCTGGCCGCCATCGCGGCGCTGCAGGCAGGCGACCAGGACACGCCCGCCGAGCCCGAGGAACCCGCCGTCGAAGAGCCCGCCGTTGACGAACCCGTCGAGCCCACCGAGGACGAGCCGGCCGTGGCCGAGGCCGAGGTCGCGGAGACCGTCCAGGAGCCGCCGCCTCCCCCCGCTCCCGGCAGCTACCGGGTCCAGGGCAACGCCATCGAGGTGTTCTTGAAGAGCGGAGGCAAGCGCTTCGACGCGGGCGCCGAGCTCGAGCCGGGCCGCTACGACATCTGGGCGTTGTTCGACCGCAGCCCGGGTGCCTCCGCCATCCGCGTAGGCGTGGCGCGCATCGAGCCGGGAGCCACGGTCACCATCGACTGCGACGAGGGGATGACCTTGTGTAGGGCGCTCTAGCGGCTAGCGCCGCGGCTGCGGCATCATGCTGCGGATCCAGGCGGCGAAGCCCGATGGGTTGCGGCTCTGGATGAGCACCCGGCCGGGGCCGGTGAAGCGACAGACGATGCCCTCGCCCGATGTGAAGCTCGAGATCCAGCCCTTGGCGGCCTTCTCGAGGGTGTAGGGCATGGTGGCCGGCCAGGCGACCAGGTGGCCGTTGTCGATGATCATCTGCTCGCCAGCGGGGACGTCGATGGGGTGGATGGCCCCATAGGACGAGACGAACAGGGTGCCGCGGCCGCTGACCCGGATGACGAAGAAGCCCTCGCCGGACAGGAAGCCCTGGCTGAGGTTCTGCATCTTGGTGCTGACGGTGAGGGTGTCGGAGCCGGCGAAGAAGCCGTCCTTCTGCAGCAGGTACTCCACCGAGCCGTCGAGCTCGAGGTGGTGCAGGTCGCCGGGGATGGCCGGCGCCAGCAGGGCGGTGCCCGGGCCGCGGTTGGCCTTGAGGGTCTGGAAGAAGAACTTCTCGCCGGACAGCATCCGGCCCAGGCCGCCGAACACGCCACCCTCGAGCTTGCCCTCGACATCGACGGTGGGGCTCATGGCCACCATGGCGTCGGACTCGGCCTTGAAGCCGCCGCCGGCGGGCAGGTCGACCTCGAGCATGGTGAAGGCGCCCTTGTAGAGGTAGCGGAAGCGCTTGTCCTGGGGCTGCTCGGCCTGCAGGCCGGGGGGAGGGGCCGCTGCGGGTGCGGGCGGGGTGGGGGCGGGTGCGGGTGCGGGCGCAGGCGGCGCCGCGGCCGGGGGGGCCTGAGGCTCGGGCTTGGGCTGTGCCTGCTGC
>CAYZVO010000257.1:0-12210 GCA_964481655.1 uncultured Enterobacterales bacterium
GGTGGGGGGCCCCCCGGCTGTGCTGCGGCCCGGGCCCCCGGGGGGAGGGGGGGCCCGCCCGGGCGCGGCCGCCAGCCTGTTCGCCGACTCGTCCGAGCTCCACGCCGCCCTGGACGCCGCCCTGCTCGACGGGGTTGTGACCGGACCGCCCACCATCTCCGTCCGGGTGGGTCGCCAAGGCGACCCCGCGGCGCTGTTCGAGCGCTTCGCCTCCTTCCACGGCGACCACGCCCCGGCCTGGACCGCCCATGACGGCGAGCGTGAGCTGTCCATCCAGCTGTCCGCCAGCGAGTCCCAGGGACGCGACATCTGGTCCGTCGAGGTCCACACCGTGCCCGTCGGCCCCGACTCCCGGCTGTCCCGCCAGTCCATGATCGATCCGCTCTCGGACCGCTCCCTGGGCAGCTGCGCGGTGGACACCGACTACCAGACCACCGGCGGGCTGTGGGTCGAGGTGGGGATCGATCCCCGGGGCGGCGCGCCCCTGTCCATCTGCCAGCAGGCCGCGGTACCCCGCTGACCATCAGCCGGTGGCGACCACCATCCGCTCGCCCGCCGACGCGCAGCGGAAGCCCTCGCCCTGCTCGGCGGCCAGGGCGTCGGCCTCGGGGATACGCTCCTCCGAGAGCCTGGGGGACAGCTGGGTGAGCAGGGCCTGGCCGACCTTCGCGCGGCTGCAGATGCGAGACGCGTCGCGCACCGTGAGCTGCTTCATCGAGGCGGCCACCTCGGCGTGCTCTTGCAGCCAGCCGCCGCCCACCAGGGCCAGATCCGCCCCGTCGAGCAGCCGGTACAGGGCCTTGCAGGGCGCGCTGTCGGCCACCCAGCAGAGCGTCCGCCCAGGTCTGGGCGGCCCCACCACATCCTCGGGCTTCACCACCGTTCCATCGGGGGCGGTCACCGGTGTCCCCGCGCGCAGCGTCCCGAAGTCCGGACCCGGGGCGATGCCGCGGGCCTGGGCGACGGCCGGGTCGAAGCGCCCGGGCCGCGGATGCTCCTCGAGCCGGTAGGCCACGCAGGGCACGGTGTGGTCCACCGGCAGCCAGCGCAGGGTGAGCTGCTCGTCCTCGTAGGCCACGGGCATGGGCTTCTTCTTGCCCGGGACCGGCCCGTCGAGCTCGACGAAGCGCAGGCCGTAGGACAGCCGCACCCCGAGCCCGAGCAGCAGGGGCACGATCAGCTCCTGGGCCCCCTTCGGCGCCACCACCGTGAGGGTCTCGGCCCCCGCCAGCTGCCCCCGGCGCGCCAGCAATCCCGGCAGCCCCAGAACCTGGGCCGGGTGCAGGTGGGTCAGGGCGACGACCCGCAGGCTGGCCAGGTTCAACCGCGCCTCGGTCCAGGTGAGCTGAGTGCCTTCGCCGCAGTCCAGCAGGTACAGCGCGCTGTCCATGCGCAGAGCAGCGGCGCTCAACGGGCGCTCTGGACGAGGCGCGTCCGAGCCGGTGCCGAGGATGGTCAGCTCCATGGGGTCTCCGGGGATCAGGTGTCAGGGTCCGTGAACAGCAGCGCCGATCCGATGGCCCCCATGGTCCAGCCGGTGGGTTCGCCGTCCACGGTCATGGCGTGGAAGGCCCGCTGCAGGGGGTCGGGCACGAAGAACGAACCCGGGGGCTGCTGATCGGCCGGGATGCACTGCAGCATCATCGGCTCCCAGTCCTCGGGGTCGCACTCGCTCGGGTCCGCCAGCACCTCGCTGTCCATCAGCGAGCCGGCGATCTTGGAGATGGCGGTGAAATCGGTGGTGGCGGCGGCGGCGGCCCGGGCCAGATCCAGCAGGTAGACCCCGTGCTCGTTCTCGAGCTCCGCCGGCACCGTGGGCTCGACGATCACCGGGTAGATCCAGTCCCCGGGCTGGACCGTCAGCTCGAGCTCGAAGTGCTCCACCCCGCCCTCGGCGGCCAGCGGCCAGCTGGCCACCTGCTGGCCCAGGGGGGCGTCCTCGAGGGCCTCGTCGCTGGCCACCGCGGCGCCGTGGATCAGGCGCAGCTCGCCAGCCGGCGCCCGCGCGGTCCCGATGGAGACGAGCACCGTCTCACCATCGCTCACTGCCAGCTGGTCACCCATCATCCCATCGCCACCAGAGGCCTGCACCTCCAGCAGCAGCTGGGGCCCGGCCGGCCCCCGGGAGACGAAGCTGCGCCGACTGCGGATGCCCGCCAGCACGTCCTCGACATCGGGATCGGCGGCGTCCACGAACACCCGGGTGGCCGGGAAGCCCGGCAGGAACAGGATGTGGCGGTCCGAGCCCCCCACCGCGGCCACGTGCACTCCGCGGGCCAGCATGGCCTCGTAGAGCACCAGCGCCATGCCGCCGGCGTGCAGGCTGTGGGCCTGCAGGGCGCGGCGCCAGAAGGGGCTGGCGGCGCCATGGTCGGCCTCCCAGTCCGCGAGGGTCTGCTCATCCGCCGGGGGCACGCTCAGGGCCCAGCCGGCGTTCCAGACCTCGAGGCTGTCGTGGGTCCGCAGGTCCCAGGGGAAGGGGTAGTTGGCCGCCATGGGGTGGTTGATGGAGAGGTTGGCGCCCAGGGCGTGGACGGTGTCGGCCAGAGCCCGGACGTCGTCGCCGTCCACCCCGTCGCCCTCGAGGTCCACGGTGACGCTGGCGGTGATGCCGTGCAGGTTGGCCTCGGCGATGGAGAGGTTCCACTCCGCGCCGGGGACGAGCACCAGGCGCTCGCTGTGGAAGTCCTCGTCGAAGGCCGCCTCCACGTTGCCGTGATCGGTGAAGGCCAGGATGTCGATCCCGTGCCCGACGTACTCCGGGTGGGCGGCGAGGATGGCGGGGTCCTCGAGGGCCTCGGCCATGGCGATCTGGCTGGCCACCGCGTCGAAGCCGTCGGAGCTGTAGGAGCTGTGGGCGTGGAAGTCCCCCACCAGCCAGCCGTCGGCGGCCGAGAGCAGGTCCTCGAAGACGGGCTCGGCAGGGGGCTCGCTGCCCCGGGCGCTGTCCCCAGGGGTGGGGCAGCCGAGCAGGAACACAGACAGCAGCGACAGGCAGCGCATGGGACCCGCTATCCCGCAGCCCCCGTTCGCGAGGATAGGGGATCGAGCCCCACGCCCCAGGCCTACGATGCGCGCCCTCCCGTTCCTGGCCTTGCTCGCCGGCTGTCCCGCCCAAGAGGACACCGCTGTCCCGACGCCCTCCGAAGATCTGTGGCCCGGAGAGGACCTGCGCCCCGTCCTGGATCACCCCTTCTTCGACGCCCACCCGGACCTGAACGACCTGTCGCTGTACGCCAGTACGGTGCAGGGCCCGGTCGAGGATCGCCCCGATCAAGCCCACCGGGGGGCCTTCGCCGTCGGCAACGGCCGGGCCTTCGGCCTGATGGGCCTGACCGATCCCCTCAACACCCTGCACGGCATGGTGGGCCCGGTCTACGAGAAGGGCGATCGCTTCTTCGGCGATCTGGCCTTCGCCCTCGAGGTGGACGGGGCCATCCCCGAGACCGAGCAGGAGTGGCTGGCCCGGGTGCGGGGCTCGGCGATCAACGTCACACGCGCCGACGCCGGTGACCTGTCCCTCTACACCGTGGACTTCGCCCCTCGGCCCGCGGGGGTGGACGATCTGGACGTGCCCACCGCCATCGTGCGGCTGCTGCTGGTGAGCAACCACGGAGACAGCGCCCGCGACGCGGCCGTGCAGCTGCAGCCCTATCGGGAGCCTACGGAGCTGGACGGCTGGCTGACCGAGGATGACGGCCAGGACCAGCGGCTGGCGTGGCTGTCAGGGGTGCCCTGGGCGGAAGCACTGGACGAGGACCACCGCATCGATCTGGGCAACGTCCCGGCCGGAGGGTCGACCCAGGCGGCGTTCGTGCTCGGCTTCGGCCGCAGCGCCCAGGACCTCGCCGACCTCGAGATCAGGCTCGCGGCCACCGAGCCCGACGCCCTGCTGGACGAGACGCTGGACTGGTGGGCGGGCTTCAGCAGCGAGGGTGTGCTGCTGCAGATCGACGACCCCCGCATCGAGGACCTCTACGACGCCCAGCGGGTGGGGGTGCGGGTCCAACAGAGCGCGGCGGGCGCCGTCTGCCCCATGTCCCGCTACACCGGCGTGTGGCTGCGGGACACCATCGGGCCGGTGCGCTTCCTGCTGCGGGCCGGCCTGCACGACCAGGCCACCGCCGCGCTGGACTACCTGTTCCTCTGCGCGGTGGTAGACGGCGACTACTCCAACCACTGCTCGAGCGGGCTCGAGCCCGACGACATGGTCGATGAGCCCGACTGGGCCAGCCTCGAACCCTTCAACGGGCGCAAGGCGGCCGAGGGCCCCAGCTACGTGCCCCTGGCCTACGCCCACTACGCCGCCTTCACCGGCGACTGGTCCCGGATCGAGGATCGCTGGGACTACCTGAGCCGCGGCCTGCTGGCGCAGGAGATCACCGACGACGGACTGCAGCCCTTCTCCGGCGACGAGACCTACCGCATCGCCATGGCCGCCGCGCTGGGGCACTCCCTCGAAGAACTGTACGAAGAGACCGCCTGGTCCGCCAACTCGAGCTTCCTGATGGCCGCCGCGGCGGGCTGGATGGCACAGGCCGCCGAGCGCCAGGGGCTGAGCGAGGACCAGGCCGCCTTCGAGGGCCTCCAGGCCCTGGCCCACAACGCTCTGGACCACCACTTCTGGCTCGACGATGGCTACTGGAGCCCCCTGATCTGGCGGGAGACCGGCGAGCCGGAGCCCCTGCCCTACGAGGACGTCAACCTCAAGCCCCTGTGGGTGGGCAGCCACGGCCTCGAAGACCAGGACGCCACCGACAACCTGGCCGGCCTGCGGGCCGTCGCCGGCCACGGCGACGGCACCATCCAGTCCATCCTGCCCGAGCCCTACGAGAGCTTCGGCATCGAGGAGGGCATGTGCACCGGCATGGCCCCCGGCTACGCCCTGGCGAACCTGGTGGCCGTCGGCGACCCCGAGGCCCACCTGGCCTTCGACGCGCTCCACCTGTACGCCGACGACGGCGGCCAGGTGGACGAGTACATGGTCTACGACGACTTCTCCGCCCTGGCCCCAGCCTACGACGCCTCGGGCTTCCTCGGGGACTTCACCGCCCGCTACCGCCCCTGGGAAGGCGCCATCGACGCTGACGCCATGCTGCTGTACCTGGCGGGCCCCATCGCCAGCGACGGCGAGGCGGACATGGTGCTGGCCCCCCACCTGCCCGACGGGAACCGCCACATGGCGCTGTCGAACCTGACCAACGCAGGCGCCCAGGGCACAATCGTGGTGACCCACACCATGGGCGTGCTCCAGGCCGAGTTCCTGAACCTGAGCGCCGAGCCCGCGACGCTGCAGCTCGACCTGCCTCTACCGCCGGGCTTCGGGACCGTCATGACCGCCTCCCTCGACGGCGAGCCCGCCGGTGAGCTGATCACCATGCCCGCTGGCGAGCGGCGGCTGCGCTTCGCCGCGGCCCCGGTCGAGGGCTTCGCCGTGGCGACCTACCGGGTGAGATCGGCGCCCTGATCTCCACCAGGCTCACTCGTCGATCTCGCCGTCACAGTCGTTGTCGATGCCGTCGGGGACCTCGGCGGCGCCGGGGTTCACGGCGGGGTCTTCGTCGTCGCAGTCGGTGTTGTCCTCGACCCGCCCTGTGGGCTGCTCGCAAGCGGAGGTGATGCAGGTGGGGCAGCCGTAGCCGTCGGCGTCGGCGTCCAGGAACCAGCGGGTGGCGTCCACGGCGCCCAGGTCGACGTAGCCGTCGCAGTCGTTGTCGATGCCGTCGCAGACCTCGTCCTGATCGGGGTTCACGGCCGGGTCCCCGTCGTCGCAGTCGCCGCCGTCCACGGCCCAGCCGTCGCCGTCCTCATCCACGGGGACGGGCGGCTGGCTGTCCTGAACGGCGCTGTCTCGCGGGTTGGGCGGAGGCTCGACAGGCTCGGCCTCACCGCACGCCACAGAGAGGCCAGCGAGGACGACGGCGATGGTCAACGGAGCACGGCGCATCGGATCAGATAGCCCGCTCCCAGCTCTCCCGGGCCAGGACCCTGTGGTAGCCATCGCCCTCGTACAGGCGCAGGGCCGGGGTGTTGCTCTCGGCCACCCACAGATCGACGGTGGTCAGATCCTGGGCCTGCAGCGCCCGGCCGCACCAGCGCAGCAGCCATCGGCCGAGGCCGCGGCCCCGGGCCCGGGGCACGAGACCGAGGGCGTCGATGGTGCCCGTCCGATCCTCCACCTCGGCCCGCACGAAGCCGAGGGGGCCCGATGGGTCCAGCAGCACCCGCAGCAGGTCCTCGCGGTAGGCGGGCCCGCTGGCGATGGCGGCCCAGTCCGCGGCGGTCATGGGCAGCGCCGCCGGCACCGTGGCGAAGGCGGCGTTGCTCATGGCCAGAAACCGGTCCAGCGCCAGCTCCGACAGCGCCGCCGCCCGCACGCCATCGGGGAGCGGTCCGGGATCCGGGGCGTCCCCGTCGAGCACCAGGCGCAGGAAGCGCTCGGTGAGCCGGTAGCCGCGGGCCTCGAGCACCCGCCCCGTGCCGGGAGCGGCCTTGAGGGAGACCCGGAGTGTAGGCGCGCCGTGCTCCCGCGCCTGCTGCTCGCCCCAGGCGATCAGGGGCAGGGCCCGTTCGGGCTGCAGCACCGGGTCCCGCGCCAGCTGAGCCAGGGACAGGCTCTCCGGGCCCCGGGCGCAGATGGCCGCCGCCAGCACACCGCGCACGCTGACGAGCGCGACCCCCCGCACCCCAGCGGGCCAGCTGGCCGCCATGGCCGCCAGGCTCTCGGGGGTGCGCTCGTACAGGGCCGCGACCCCGGCGAGGGTGGACAGCGCAGACCATGGGACGACGCGGGGCATGGGCGGGCCCTAACGCCGAACGCTGGCACGCCCCTTGCAAATTCCACGGTCAACGCACACTCCGGACCCACACCATGCCCCAGCTCCGCCGCCTCGCCGTCCCCATGCTGGTCCTGCTCGCGATCACGCTGCTGGGCTGGCGAACCAGCAGGACCACCCGCTTCCAGCTCATCGGTGAGTGGCACCGCCGGGTGCCCGTGAACGAGCGCTTGCTGGCCCTGACCTTCGACGATGGACCGCATCCGATCTACACAGCGCAGATCCTGGAGCTGCTGGCCGAGCACGACGCCACCGCCAGCTTCTTCGTGGTGGGCGAGCGCGCCCAGGAGCACCCGGATCTGATCCAGCGGATCCTGGCCGAGGGCCACGAGCTGGGCAACCACAGCTGGAGCCACCGCCGCATGGTGCTGAAGACCCCCGGCTGGACGCGGCGGGAGATCGAGCGCACCGACGCCCTGCTGCGGAAGCTGGGCACGCCCGCGCCCATCCACTTCCGCGCCCCCTTCGGCAAGAAGCTGCTGGTGCTGCCCTGGGTGCTGTGGCGCATGGGCAAGGCCGACATCCTCTTCGACGTGGTCCCCAGCCCGCCGGACTACCTGCACGGCGACCCCGAGCTCATGGCCGCCGACATCCAGGACAAGGCCCGCCCCGGCTCCATCGTGGTCCTGCACGACGGCGGCGGCGAGCGCCCGGAGACCGTGGAGGCTACCCGCCTGGTGCTCGAGGCCATGGGCGCCGACGGCTGGCACTTCGTGAGCGTCTCGCAGCTGCTGGAGCACGCGATGCTGGCGCCGGGGGACCTATCCCCCTGATTTCCGAACACGGCTCGACCCATGTCCGTTGGATCCGAACACTCGCCGTTGTTTTCGTCCCTCGGCGGCCCTGAGACCGGCTCGGACTGCCCGAAAACAGGCGTTCGATCACTGGGTCGCCGTCGAATTCGTGAGCTTGGCGGCCCTACTGTTCGGATCCAACCCACATAGGTCCGCGACTGTTCGAAAGACGGTCACATAGGTCCCTGGATCGGCTGCTCCTGATACCATCGCGCCATGCCTGCCCTGCGCCGTCGCCCGCCGTTCACCGTGATCCTCGTAGGGGTGCTCGGGGCGCTGCTGGTCGTCGCCAGCGCCGCCATCGGCGGGCTGTCCATCGCCCACGCCCGCCGCTCCACCGTGGCGCTGGTGAGCCACGCCATGGCCGAGCTGGCCGAGCTGACCGTGAGCCACACCCGGGGCTTCCTGGACGAGGCCGAGCAGCTGGCCGCCGTGGGCCCCGGGCTGGTGGAGCAGGGCCTGATCGATCCCGCCGACGGCGAGCAGCTCGGGCGCTACTTCACCGCCGTGGTGCAGGCACACCCACAGCTGGCCTGGGCGAGCTGGGGCGGCGCCGACGATCACTTCGTCGGCGCCTGGCGCAACCCCGAGGGCACCATCCTGCTCAACCACTCCTGGGAGGAGGAAGGGCTCATCATCATGCGCGAGCGACGCATGGAGGCCGACGGCTCCTGGACCCTCGTGCGCAGCTCCGAGGACTACGCCTACCGACCAAGCCCCCGCCCCTGGTGGCAGCAGGCCGCCGCCGCGCGGACCGTGACCTGGACCGAACCCTACGACTTCCTCTACAGCGGGGGCGTGGGCATCACCTGCGCCCAGCCGCTGATGGACGGCACAGGCGCGGTGACCGGGGTCTTCACCATCGACTTCTTCCTCGAGGGCCTGTCGGCCTTCCTGGGCCGCCTCGAGGTCACCGAGCACGGCCTGGTGGGGGTCGCCACTCAGGGCGGCCTCCCCATCGCCGCCTCCCACGGCATCGACAGCACCGAGGACACCCTGGCACCGCCGCTGCAGCGGGCCATCGAGGTCTACGCCGCCAACGGCGACCGCGAGCAGCTGCTGACCCTGGACGGCCAGCGCTGGCTGGCCCGGGTCTCCCCCTTCCACGCCGGCGACGCCACCTGGCTGGCCATCCTGGTGGCCCCCGAGGCCGACTTCATGGCCCCCATCCGGGCCCAGCAGCGCCAGGCCTTGGTGCTGGGGGTGCTGGCGCTGGTGCTGTCCCTGGCGGCCGGCGTGATCACCGGCCGCTGGATCGCCCGACCCCTGGTGGAGCTGACCCACAAGGCCCGCCGGGTGCGGGCCGGAGACCTCGAGGTGGACTTCTCCGCCGCCTCCACCGACGAGATCGGCACCCTGACCCTGGCGCTGGCCGACATGGTCCAGGCCATGAAGGATCGGGAGTTCATCCAGGGGGTGCTGGGCCGCTACGCCAACCCGGAGCTGGCCGAGCGCTGCCTGGCGGATCCCGACGCCCTGGCCCTGGGGGGCAAGCTGCAGCAGGTCACCGTGTTGATGAGCGATCTGCGGGGCTTCACGAAGCTCACCGAGCGGCTGGGCCCCGAGGAGATGATCGACCTGCTCAACGACTACCTGGGCCGCATGACCGCGGTGATCCAGGCCCACGACGGCACCATCAACGAGTTCATCGGCGACGCGATCCTGGTGCTCTTCGGCGCCCCCTTCGAGCGCGACGACGACCCCGAGCGGGCCGTGCGCTGCGCCCACGCCATGCAGCAGGCCCTGCTCGAGCTCAACCGGGACTACGAGGCCTGCGGCCTGCCCGCCCTGGGCATGGGCATCGGGGTGCACTGCGGCCCGGTGGTGGCCGGAAACATCGGCAGCGCCGAGCACGCCAAGTACGGCGTGGTGGGCACCACCATCAACGCCACCGCCCGCATCGAGGCGCTGACAGTGGGCACCCAGACCCTGATCTCGGGGGCGCTGTACGGACAGACCCGGCACATCGCCCGGGTGGGAACCGCTCGCACCGAAGACCTGAAGGGCCTGCCGGAACCGATGGAGATCTACGAGCTGGAGGGGATCAACGACCCGGCGACGTGACGTCGCGGATCACGGTCCCCAGTCGCAGGCAGGCCTCGGCGATGCGGTCCTCGGGTTCCACCGCGGTGGAGACGCGCAGGTGGGGATCGGCCTGTGGGACCGAGACGTAGCTGGCCCCCGGCTCGACCCTCACACCGACGGCGAGCAGGCGTTCCACCAGCGAGGGCTCGTCCACCGCGCAGCCCCGCACCCGCAGCAAAGTGGCGAAGCCGCCCCGGGGGCGGTGCCAGTCCACCGCGTCGGGCAGGTGCTCATGGAGCCCCCGCAGCAGGGCCCGCATCCGCCGCCGGTAGACCCGGTGGATGCGGCGCAGGTGGGCCTCGAAGTCACCGCTGGCGCAGAAGCGGGCCATGGCCGCCTGGACCAGGGTGGTGCCCGCCAGGCTGGTGGCCCGGTGCAGGGACGCCAGGGGCGCCACGAAGCCCGGGGGCGGCGCCAGCCAGCCCAGGCGCAGGCCCGGAAAGACCACCTTCGAGAAGGTGCCCAGGTAGATCACCACCCCCCGGCTGTCCATGGACTTGATGGGCATGGCCGCCTGGCCCAGGTACTTCATCTCGTCCTCGAAGCCGTCCTCGACGATGGGCACACCGGCGACCTCGCAGAGGCCGAGCAGCCGCTCCCGGTGGGCCTGGGAGGTGGTGATGCCCGTGGGGTTGTGGAAGGTGGGCATGGTGTAGACCAGCGCCGGGCGCTCCTTCGCCAGCACCCCCTCGAGGGCGTCGAGATCCATGCCCTCCGGGCCCATCGCCACCTCCACCGCCCGGGCCCCGTGCAGCCGCAGCAGCGCGTGGGCCTTGGCGTAGCTGGGGCGCTCGACCACCACCGCGTGGCCGGGCCGGACGAGCATCCGGAGCACCAGGTCGAGACCCTGCTGGGCGCCGTGGGTCACCAGCACATCATCGGGCCCCACCGCGATGCCGTGGGCCCGCATCCGGGTCGCCAGGAAGTCCCGCAGCGGAGGGTGGCCCAGGCCCGAGCCGTACTCGAGCAAGGCGCCGCCTTCCCGGCCCATGGCCCGCTGCAGGTGGTGGCGCAGGTCGTCCACCGGCGCCAGCCGGGGATCGGCGGTGATGCGCGAGAGGTCGATGATGGCCGGAGGATCGTCCCTGGGGCCCACGCTGAAGGGTAGATCCCGCATGGCCCCTCGGGCCCCCGGGGTGAGCAGGGCCTGCAGGTCGAGGGCCGACTCTGCGCCCTCGTGCTCCACCCCATGGGTCGCCGGTGGCCGGGCCCGGCGCCGGACCGTGGAGTAGCCCCCGGGCCGAGCCTCGAGGTAGCCCAGGGCCCGCAGCTCCCGGTAGGCCCTCACCACCGTGGAGCGGTGCACGCCCAGATCCTCCGCCAGCCTGCGGCTGGGGGGCAGGCGATCGCCAGGGCGCAGGCTGCCCTCGTCCGCCAGCTGCACCACCCGGGCGATGAGCTGCCTGAACAGCGGCTCGGGTCCCTGGCGGTCCAGCTTCAGCAGCAGCATCGGCGCTCCGGTGGTCTCAGACCTGGATGGTACCCCGCAGGTAGGTCACGGCGTGCCCGGCCACCCGCACGCGCTCACCCCGGAGCTCACACCACAGCTCACCGCCCCGGGCCGAGACCTGGCGGGCGCGCAGCACATCGCGGCCCGTGCGGGCGGCCCAGTAGGGCACCAGGGTGCAGTGCGCCGAGCCGGTGACCGGATCCTCGGGCACCCCGACCTGGGGCGCGAAGAAGCGCGAGACGAAGTCGCAGTCGTCGCCCGGAGCGGTCACGATCACGGCGTGGGTGTCGAGCCTGGTGATGGCGTCGAAGTCGGGCTCGAGGGCCCGCAGCTCGGCCTCCGATCCCAACAGGCAGAGCAGGTCCCGGGCCAGGCCCACTTCCTGCGGCTCGCAGCCCAACGCGGCCACCAGCGCTGGAGTCACCGCCAGCGCTGTCGGGGGTCGGCTGGGCAGATCGAGGGCCAGGCGATCGCCGTCCGGCTCGACGCACAGCTCGCCGCTCATGGTGTCGAAGCGCAGGGGACCGTCGACACCCAGGTGCCGCCGCAACACGAAGGCGCTGGCCAAGGTCGCGTGGCCGCACAGGTCGATCTCCACCGCCGACGTGAACCAGCGCAGCCGGTACCGGCCGGGCGCCACAGGCACGAAGAAGGCCGTCTCGCTCAGGCCGTTCTCCCGCGCGATGCGCTGCATGAGCTCATCGGGCAGCCAGGCCTCGAGGGGCACCACGCCCGCGGGGTTGCCCGCGAAGGGGCGATCGCTGAAGGCGTCGATCCAGTAGAAGTCCAGGTTCATGCGTCACACTCGGGGGCGAGGACCCACAGGGCCCAGGGGGGGGTGGCGGTCTCGGAGATCCAGGAGGGGCCTTCGTCACCCCGGGCGAGGGGCCGCAGGAGCTCGACCACCCTCAGGCCGGCGCGGGCGGCCAGCTCGTACCAGTCGGGGTCCAACCAGAGGATGTCCTCCACCGGGCGGGGATCCGACACCGAGCGGCCGGCGATGCGCACGACATCGCCAGTGTGCGCGCGCCGGTTCTCCGGCCAG
>CAYZVO010000258.1:0-12208 GCA_964481655.1 uncultured Enterobacterales bacterium
GGGGGGGCGGGGGGGGGGGGGGGGGGGGGGGGGGGGGGGGGGGGGGGGGGGGGCGTCCACAGCGGCCCGCGGCTTGGCGGCGCCCGCGCCGTAGCCCGAGGCCCCGCTGCCACGGCCACGGGTGCCCAGGCCGCCGAGGCCTTCGGCGGTGCCGCCACCACCGAGGCCGGAACCCCGGGAGCCGAGGCCGCCGGAGCCGGTCTGGGTACCCTTGGCGCCGATGAGGCCGCCGATGCCGCCGGTGAGGTCGGAGCTCAGGCTGCCCAGGATGCCCTGGTCGGCCTCGACCTGGACGGCCACCGTGCCCACGCTGGTGGCGTAGGTGCCCGCGTCGATGGCCTGGGCTTCGCCCTCGAACTGCTGCACCTTGTCCAAGGCGACCATCATCTTGCGGCGCTCGTGGTCCGCGCGCTGGTGGTCTCCAGCCTGATCGGCCAGGAGCAGCTCGGCGGCCGACTGGGCGGCGACCTGCTGCAGGGCCTGGATGCTCACCGTCCGCTCGCGCAGGCCCTGCACCCGCTCGATGTCGCCGGCGTCGCGCGCCCGCTCCTCGAGCCGCCGGGTTCGATCCAGGGCCCCGTTGATGTCCTGCAAGGCGCTGTCGAGGGTGTGGATGCGCGGGGCGTACTCCATGGTGGACGGATCCGGCTTGCCGGCGGCCTGGGTGCCGAAGTCCATCAGGAGCGGCTCGGAGGGTCCCGAACCGTCCCAGCGGGCGTCCGCGTCCAGGCCGGTCATACCGCCGCCGGTGACGACGGTGGTGCCGTCGGCCAGCTCGCCGTCGAAGTCGGTGCGCAGCTGGATCAGCGGGTCGTAGTTGGCCTGCTGGCGATCCAGCAGCAGCTGTCCCTGGGGCTTGGTGAGCTCGCCCTCGACGGTCACGTCCTCGAAGTCGATTTCGGTGCGGGCCTTGTACTCGACGCGCCGGCCTTCTTCGTGGCTGCTGCGGTCGTACTCGCCGCTGTCCGCTGGGCGGGGGTACACCGGCTGGACCGGCGCCGCGCGCTCGGGCTCGTTCTTCGAGCGCGAAAACAGCCGCCCGGCACCGCGCACCGCGCCACCGACGGCGTCGCCCACCGCGCCGACGACGCGGCCACCGCGGCGGTAGGACTCCATGGAGGCGGGCTGGGCGTAGTGGACGTCCGGCTCGATGTCGAGGTCCTCGAAGTAGACCTCGTCGTCGTCCCAGTACTCTTCCTCTTCTTCGTCGATGTACTCATCGACATAGCCCAGGGCGTGCAGCGCCTCGAGCTCGTCGCCCTCCGGGTAGGGCTCGGCTGCAGGGTAGGGCTCGGCCTCCGGATAGGGCATCGGCTCGGCGGGCTCGTCATAGGCCATGGCGGTGTCGCGACCGAAGGCGATGACCGGCTCGGGGTAGGGGGCCGCAGACGGCATCGCCATCTCCGGCGCGGGCTCCTCGACGACCAGCTCCACGTAGCGGTCCGGGATGTCCATGATCTCGTCGCCGCCGGCGTCCCAGCCCATGCTTCCGCCGACCACGGCGGTGCTGCTCGAGGTCTGGGTGACCGCGACGGGGGCCTTCTGCTTCTGCTTCTTGGCCAGCTTGCCCCGGGTGTCCTGGAGCTGCTTTTCGGTCTCTTCGAGCAGCATTCGCTGCTCCACGCTCTCGCCCTGCTCGTAGCGGGACAGCTCGCGGGTGACCTCCTCGAGCCGGGCCAGCTCGCGCTCCGCCTGCTCGAGGTCGCCAGCCCGCAGGGCCTCCTCGGCCTTCTTGCGGGCCTCTTCCTGCTCGAGCTCCTCGTCCACCGCCCGGGCCCGGGCCAGATCCCGCACCCGCTGGGCCTGGGCCTGGTCGGCCTTGTTCTCGCCGCCGGTCTCGCCCATCACGACGTAGACATTGCCCAGCAGGGCGTGGGCCGAGGCGTTGCCCTCATCCAGCTGCAGGGACTGCTCGAGCAGCACCTGGGCCTGGTCGAAGTCGTTGCTGTTGTAGGCCTGGTACGCCATGTTGAACAGCTCGAGGCTGGCGTCCTCGGCCTCGCTCTCGCGCTGGTAGGAGCTGGAGACCGCGCCGGCCTTG
The DNA here is from genome assembly GCA_964481655.1 of uncultured Enterobacterales bacterium. Taxonomy (GTDB): domain Bacteria; phylum Myxococcota_A; class UBA796; order UBA796; family JAFGLY01; genus CALDOK01. The sequence goes on from CAYZVO010000258.1 coordinate 2,042, forward strand.
TCCTTGGCGTCGTCTGGGCGGGCCTTGCGGGGCGAGCGGCGTGAGGCGCGCGCGACACGCTGGATGTCGTCGACGCCGTCTTCGTCCTCCCAGCTGCCGTCGTCGCCGTCATCGCCGGTCTTGACCGCGCGCCCGTACTCGAGGCTGTGCTCGCTCGAGGTCCAGTCGGACACGTGCTTGGGCAGGCCGGAGAGCTCCTCCCACTCCACATCGGTGGGAAGCCAGACCTCCCAGCGGGCGTAGGCCACCGGGGCGTCCACGGCGGGGGTCTGCAGGCTGCGCTCGCCCTTCTTGTCCCAGGCGGCCTCGTCGCCCAGCAGGTAGACCTCGACCGGGAAGCTGATGAGGCCCTGAAGGCTCTCAACGGACTTCTCGAGGGGGATGTAGACGGCGTCGCCTGTACCGGCCTCGTCTGCCACGGGCTGCCGCACCTGACCCGCGACGCGCACCCCCAGCACGTCGAAGCCCGCCGGCGGGGCCAGGCGCAGGTACTGGTTGCGGTCGTTGCGGACCGTGTAGCGGGCCTTCATCAGCACCCGGCCGTGGGCGGTGGCGGCCAACTGGAAGCGGGCCTCGTCCACCACGGTGGGGGGGGCCTCGACCGGGTCGTAGCTCATGAGCCGGTAGTCCAGCGCCTGGCGCCGCCCCGACAGCGTGTAGCTCACCACCGGATCGCCGGGCACCAGGCCCGTGGCCCAGTCGGGGAGGCTGCTGCCCGGGATCGGCGTGAGGCCGGCGCCGGGCTCGGGGACCAACATCGCCGTGTCCGCGCGGGCCACCGTGACCCAGCCCGAGTGCTCGAAGACCTCGCGGGGACTGACAAGGGGGGCAGGGTGGGCGTCGGCGTCGCTGGGGGCCGGGGCCCGGAAGGCCACCTGCAGCTCGAAGCCGCCCTCCATGGGCCGCGCCAGCCGCACCGTGACCCGCTGGCCGCGGACGCTGTGATCCAGCACCGCCGGCCCGCTGACCTCGACGCTGTCGGGGGAGCCGGTGATGTCGAAGCTCACCTGCTCCAGGCTGCCGTGGGCCACCCGGTAGCGCAGCACGCTGTGGCCCTCGAGGCCGGACTCGTCGAAGCTGACCGCCGTGGCGCTCTGCACCGTGACGACCCGCGGCTTGGGCGCCGGGGCCGCGTGGGGCTTCCAGCGGGCGGCCAGGCGCTGGCTCGAGGCCAGCAGCACGGAGCCATCGGCGGCGGGGATGCCGCCCTCGACCGTCAGATCCCAGCCGGGCTCGGTGATCACCACCCGGGCCCGGGAGGCCAGGGGCAGGGGCAGGTCCAGCGCATCCGTGGGGGTCGCCACGGTGCCGCGGACCCGCAGCCGGTGCTGGCCGGTCAGCTCGGTGGTCAGCCAGCGCGCGCCGCCCTGGCGATCGGCCAGGGCCACGGCCTCGCCGTCGAGCCGTGCCGACGACACCGCCAAGGCGCCGCCGGTGACCGCCAGGTCCACCCAGCCGGGGTCGAGGGCCCGCAGGGCCACGTCCAGCTCGACGTAGGACTCTTCACCGGGCGTGATCCGCACCGTCACCGCGTCCACCAACACGTCCACCGGCGGGACCTCGGGCTCGTCGTCCTCGGGGTGCAGCACCGCGGGCACCGGCACCACGGCGATGGGCGCTTCGGCGAGGGCGGGGGCCGGCAAGGTCAGCGCCAGCAGCTGCAACCAGAGGGGGAGCAATGGGTCTCCGCGATGGGGGCGGGCGAACAACGGAACCTTGGACACTCTCCTTACAGGTCCGGTTCTTTGGAGGCCAGAAAAGTGCTTGGAACGACGGCGTCTCCAGCCCGACACGCGCGGGCGCCCGCGCATTCCCATCCTCGCATTCTCGCTGGACTATGATGGTCCCAGCACCCGAGGACACCATGCCCGACACGCCCCAAACCTTGCCCGCCGAGATGGTCGAGGTGGTGGTCCACGCCCTCGAGGCCGAGCACCCCCACGTGCACCTGCACCTGGTGGTGGAGCTGGCGCGGGTCCTGTCAAGGGATCAACTCGTGGCCGCGCTCCGCGGCCTGATCGAAGCCTTCCCGGTGCTGGGCTGCCGCTACCAACCTCACTGGTGGCGGGACCGCTGGGTGCCGTGGGAGGGGGAGCTGGCCAGCCTGTGCCTGGTCGAACGCCCCGACGACCTGGAGGCCGCCACGGCGGCCTGGGCGGCCCGACCCATGCGCTACCTGGAGGTACCCACGGTACGGCTGGCGTTCTTCGAACACGCCGACGGTGCGGGCGGGCGCCTGGTGCTGACGCTTCATCACATGACCGCCGACGGCGGCGGCACCAAAGCCGCAGGCGCGGTGCTGGCCGCGCTGCTCTGCGGGGTGGAGCCCGACCCTCCCCCAAGCGACGACCGGGCTCTGCGCAACGTGATCAAGAGCCTGCGTCCCGGCGACCTGCCCACACTGATGCACCAGATGGCCCTCGAGAGCATCACCCCCATCTCCTTCCTGCGAGTCCAAGAGTTGCGGCACGACCAGCCCACGGGCACCGGGGCTGCGGACCCCCTCTGGCTCCCGGTGCGGCTGGATCGGGCCTGCACCGCCCGCTTCGTGAGCGCCTGCAAGGCCCGCGGCGCAACCATCAACGACGGGGTTGTCTCGGTGATCGCCCGCATGGCGGCCCGGCGCGGCGAGCGGGGTCCGGTGATGATCGCATACACCGTGGACCTGCGCCGCTACCTGCGCTGGACCAAGGCACAGGTCACCAACCTCGCCGGCGTGACCATGGTGGCCCTCGAGCGCGCCGCCACCGCCGACGCCAACGCCGCCCTGGACGCCGTGGTCGCGATCATCGGCGAGCAGAAGCGCAGCCTCACCGGCCTGGCCTACGCCCTGCTGCCCGCCTTCACCGTCAGCTGGCTGCCCCACTGCATCATGCGTCACGTGGGCGCCGTGATCATCGGCCAGATCCTGAAGCGCTTCCACCGCTCCATGGCCCTGACCAACATCGGCTCTCTGGACGCGGTGCTCGCGCCGTTCGGCGACGACGCCACCGCCGCCAGCATCGTCGGCCCCTTTGTGCAGGGCAACGTGGTCCCCATCTTCACCATCACGGGGTTCCGCGGGACGCTGACGGTGCAGGTGGTCTCCACCAATAGCCACAGCCGTGAGGACCTGGCCGCGTTCGGCGCCGAGGTGGAGGGCTTGATCGAGGAGCTGGGGACGGGGACAGACGAAGGGTGACCGGGGAGGGGATCAGCGATCAGCGTTCACCCACCCGCCTTCGCCACCTTCGACCGAATCACCCTCCGCACCAACCAAGGCGCCAGCTGCCAGGCCTTGGTGGTCAACCACCCATCCAGCCCAGGCACCACCTGCACCGTGTTCGCGGCGACACCCTTCAGCGCCGCGGACGCGACGGCGTCCGCACTCAGCGCCGTCACGGCCCCGGCCAACGCCCGGGTCTCGGCGGGCTTGAACGCCTCTTCGCCAGCCAGCTGCGGTGTGTCGGTGTCCGGGGGACACAGCAGCGTCACCCCGACGCCCTTCGGCTCCAGCTCCTGCCGCAGGCACTCGGTGAACCCCGTCAGCGCGAACTTGCTGCCCGCGTAGGCCGTGTACCCGAAGACCCCCATCACCCCGGCGATGGACGACACATTCAACACATGCCCGGAACCCCGCTCGATCATCGAGGGCAGGAAGGCACGACAGACCCACACGGCCCCGAGGTAGTTGACGGCGACCATGTCCTCGAAGAGCGAGTCGGGTAGCTCCAGGAAGTGCCCCGGCCGCGCGATGCCCGCGTTGTTCACCAGCAGATCCACGCCGCCGAGCTCATCGACGACCCGCGGCGCCAGCTGTGTCACGGCCTCGCGGTCTGCGATGTCCAGCACATAGGCCAACACCCGCTGGCCTTCACCGGCCAGCCCCGTCAGCTCCATCCGCGCCGCCTCGAGGGCCTCTTCGCCCCGCGCGGCGATGGCCACGTGGGCCCCCTGCTGCACGAGCTGCCTGGCCAGGGCGAGGCCGATGCCGCTCGAGCCGCCGGTGATGAAGGCCCGCTTGCCGTGAAACACACTCATGGCTCACTCGATACCGGCCAGGAAGCCATCCAGATCCGGGAGGATGTCGGCGCGGTGCATGTAGAGGTTGCTCGGGCAGGGGATGTCCGCGCCCGCGGGGAGCCCCGCCACCAGCCGCTTCACGTCGTCCGAGGCGTGCAGGGTGTCGGAGCTGGCGTGGGCCACGCCCACAGGCTGTGACACATCAGGAAGGATGGGCCACAGCTCGTAGCCACCGAACGAGCGCGCGCTGAACTTCAACCGGCGGGGCTCCGCGGCGTTCATGGTGCGCTCGTAGCGGGCCATCTGCTCTGGCTCGCGCTCGGTGTCCACCTTGAAGCTGCGCAGATACCACAGCACGAAGTCGCGCACCGGCGGGTAGAGCCAGTCCGGGGCGAAGGTGATGGGCCCGACCCACCACGGGTAGTGGAAGTGGGCCTGAGGGCTGATGAGGAACGCCGCCCTGGCGGACAGCTCGCCACCGGCCAGGGCCGGGGTGAGGATGGTGGCCCCCAGGGACGCCGCCATCCACACGCGCTGTGATGCATCACCGGGCAGCAGCCTCGAGACCTCGACGAGGTCCCGGGCGTTGCGCTCGATGGTCTGATCGGCGGGCGTGAACCCGCGGGCGTAGCGGGCGGTGGCCTTCTCGCGGGTCTCCACGTAGAACACCGTCTGCCGACGAGCCAAGCCCTGAAGCATGTGGGCCCAGCCCTGGGGCAGGGAGATCCACCCGGGGACGAACACCAGGGGCCAGTCGAGCGCGGGCTCATCCGGCTCCCAGGTCCTGAGCAGCAACTCCACTCCGGGCTCGACCTCGAGCCAGCGCTCGCTGTAGCGGGCGCCCTCGAGGCCGATGGGGTCCTGCATCACCGACACACCGACATCCGACTAGGTGTGGACGGCCTTCCGCGGGACGATCTTGGCGCCCTGCGTCAGGTGCTCGTTCCAGGTGGCCGGCGCGAAGCCGTTGTCCACTTCCTTCATGGTGATGCAGTCCACCACCGGGCAGACGTGGGCGCAGAGGTTGCAGCCCACGCACTCCTTCTCGTCGACCTCGGGGATGCGGCTGTCTTCCTTCAGGTCGATGCAGTCGTGTCCGCCGTCGCGGCAGGCCACGTGGCAGACCTGGCAGCCGATGCACTTGTCCTTGTCGATGTCGGCCACGACCTCGTAGTTGATGTCCAGGTCGCCCCACTCGCTGTAGTTGGGCACGGCCAGGCCGACGAAGTCATCCAGCTTCTCGAAGCCGTGGGAGCGCATCCAGGCCTGCAGGCCGGTCTCCATGTCCTCGACGATGCGGAAGCCCTCGAGCATGGCCGCGGTGGCCACCTGGATGCTGGTGGAGCCCAGCAGCAGGAACTCGACCACGTGACGCCAGTCGCTGATGCCGCCGATGCCGGAGATGGGGAGGTTGAACTCCTTGGAGCGCGCCAGCTGAGCCACCATGTGCAGGGCGATGGGCCGCACGGCCGCGCCGCAGTAGCCGCCGTTCGAGCCCTTCATGCCCACCCGGGGCATCGGGACGAAGCCGTCCAGGTCCACGCCGATGATGGACTTGACGGTGTTGATCAGGGCCACGCCGTCGGCGCCGCCCCGCTGGGAGGCCATGCCGTGGGGCAGGATGTCGCCCACGTTCGGGGTGAGCTTGATGAGCACCGGGATGTTGGCCACGTCGGCGACCCAGGAGGTGATCTCCTCGTTGATCTTGGGCTCCTGGCCGACGGCCGAACCCATGCCGCGCTCGCACATGCCGTGGGGGCAGCCGAAGTTGAGCTCGAGGCCGTCGGCGCCGGCGTCCTCGCAGCGCTTCACGGCGTCGATCCACTCGTCGCGACCACCGAACATGAGGGAGGCCACCACCGCGTGCTTCGGGTAGTGCTTCTTGACCTCACGGATCTCGCGCAGGTTGGTCTCGAGGGGCCGGTCGGTGATCAGCTCGATGTTGTTGAAGCCGATGGCCCTGGCGCCGTTGTGGTTGATGGCGCCGAAGCGGGAGGAGACGTTCTGGACGGGATCGCCCAGGGTCTTCCAGACCGCGCCACCCCAGCCGAGGTCGAAGGCGCGCATGACCTGGTCGCCGGTGTTGGTGGGCGGGGCCGAGGCCAGCCAGAAGGGGTTGGGGGCGGTGATGCCAGCGCAGTTGCAGCTGATGTCGGGCATGGTGTTGTCTCCGCTAGCCGATGAGGTGCTGGTGGATGGCGCGGGCAGCAGCCTTGCCCTCGGCGGCCGCGTTGACGACCTCCTTGCCACCGTTGACGCAGTCGCCGCCGGCGTACCAGCCAGAGCGGCCGGTGAAGCCGTGCTCGTCGACCTGGACGAGGCCGCCGGGGGCCTCGATGCCGGGCACCGTCTCGAGCAGGTTGCCGAGCCTGGACTGACCGATGGCCACGAACACGCGCTCGGCGGGCACGACGAAGTCGGAGCCGTCGATGGGGACCAGATCGTCGCTGAGGCGCACGCACTGCACGCCCTCGACCCGACCGCGGCCCACGAAGCCCACAGGGGTGGTGCGCCAGTGGGGCTTGGCGCCGCCCTTGACGGCCGCTTCCCACTCGTGCTGGTAGCCCTTCATGTCGCCTTCGGCGCGCCGGTAGACGAGGGAGACCACGGGCACGCCCAGCTCGAGCAGCTCGCGGGTGAGGTCCACGGCGGTGTTGCCGCCGCCGATGACGACGGTGCGCTCGAGACCGCGCAGGTCGATCTCGGCGGTCTTGAGCTGGCCGATGAAGTCGACCGCGCCCTCGATGCCCACCAGGTCGGAGCCAGGCAGGCGCTTCATGAGGCGATCGGGGCCGAGGCCCACGCCCACGAAGACGGCATCGAAGTCACGCTCGAGCTCGTCCCAGGCCACATCGACGCCGATCTCGACGCCGAAGCGGACCTCGGCGCCGGAGCCGTCCACCAGGTACTGAGCCTCCTGGATGGAGCGATCGGCCTTCATCTTGTAGGGGGCGATGGCGGTGGTGTTGAGGCCGCCGAGCAGACGGTCCTTCTCGAAGATCACGGGCTGGTGGCCCATGCGGCCCAGGTACCAGGCGCAGGCCAGGGAGGCCGGGCCGGCGCCGATGAGGGCCACGCGCTTGCCGGTGGCCGGGGCGCGCTCACCGAAGACCCAGCCGTTGTCCAGCGCCATGTCGGTCACGAAGCGCTGCAGGCGGCCGATCTCGATGGGCGGGAGCCCCATCTCGGGCAGCACGCAGGATCCGGAGCAGAGCACCTCGACCGGGCAGACCCGGGAGCAGCTCATGCCCAGCGGGTTGTCGGCCAGCACGAGCTCGGCGGAGCTCTCGAAGTTGTGCGTGGCGATGCGGCGGATGAACTCGGGGACATTGACGGAGGAGGGGCACTCACCGATGCAAGGGGCATCGAAGCAGTACAGACAGCGGTGGGCTTCGGCCAGGGCCTGGTCGATGCCCCAGGCTTCCTTGTAGTCGGTGAAGCGCGTCTCCGTACGACGCTCGGACAGGATGCTCATGGACGCTCCGTGGCGGGGAAAGCGCGGAGCATAGCACGGGCGGCCTGCCCTGGCGTCATCCAGGGGTGTTTCCATCGCCGCGGGCCGCTAGAGCGTCGATCAGCTAACGCGCCACTTCAACCTGGCTTCTGGCCGGGTTGAAGTCGTGTCGGCAGTGGAACGGTAGCCCAGGATCCAGGTTGTTCGATCGTTTTCGACCGGTGTCGAATTAGCGAAAATACTGGATGGACGATTGCAATTGGCTGTGATCTTCTGCGTGCCAGGAGGTCCCGATGTCTGAATCCCGGTGGTCACCCCCCATCCAGCTGAGCGTAGAGGAAGAGCGGTTTTCGCGGCGCCTGAAGCGAACAGGGAAGCTGTACCTGTTTCTGCGGCGGCAGCGTCACCAGTTGTTCGACGAAGCGTTCCAGGACGAGTTGACATCGATGTACTCGGACGCCCCACGCGGCACGCCACCGAAGTCGCCGGCCCTGCTGGCGATGGTGACGTTGCTGCAAGCCTACCAGCAGACCTCGGACGCGGTGGCCGTGGAGAACGCGGTGTTCGACCGGCGCTGGCAGATGGTGCTGGACTGCATGAACTGTGAGCGACCGCCGTTTTCGCAGGGCGTTCTGGTGGACTTCCGGCGCAGGCTGGCAGAGCACGACATGGACCGGCGGCTGGTCGAGCGCACGGTGGAGCTCGCCAAGCAGACCGGCGGATTTGGGCACAAGGCCCTTCGTGTCGCCTTGGACTCGGCGCCGCTGTGGGGTGCAGGCCGCGTAGAGGACACGTTCAACCTCATCGGTCACGCCATGGAGGTCGTCGTGGAGTGCGCGGCCGCCGTGGCTGGAATGAAACCTGCCGAAGTGCGCCTCCGAGCTGGCACGAAGCTACTCGGCCGAGCCAGCATCAAGTCCGCGCTGGACATCGATTGGGACGACAAGGTCGCCCAGCAGGAGGCGCTCGGCCGCCTGCTGGACGATGTCCAGGCGCTCCGCGCGTGGGTCGCCGAAGAACTTGGTGATCACGTTGGACAGCCACCGCTCCGCGAGGCGCTGGAGCTGCTTGCTCGGGTCGTGGAGCAGGACATCGAGCCGGACCCTGATGGTTCGGGTGCCCGCATCCGGCGAGGCACGGCGCGCGATCGCCGCATCTCCATCACCGACGCCGACATGAGGCACGGACGAAAGTCGAAGTCCAGGGTCATCAATGGCTACAAGCGCCACATCGCTCGGGACCTCGACAGCGGGCTCATTCTGGCTGCCACGGCCAGGCCCGCGAACGAACGCGAGTACGCTGTCGAACAGGAAATCAGGCGCGATGTCGAGCGCCATGGAGAGGTGGTCGAACTCCACATCGATCGCGGCTACCTGGCAGGAGCCTGGCCGCAGGAACTGCACCGCCTGGGGCACAGCGTCTATTCCAAGCCCTGGGCTCACAAGGGCGAGCGCTTCTCGAAGTCGCGGTTCCGATTCGACTTCGAGGCGAAGACCGCCACATGCCCAGCGGGCGAGACCGCGCCTATCCGGCCTGTGGACCCGCCAAGAGCGGACTTCGCCACGAAAACATGCCGTGGATGCCTCATTCGTACGAAGTGCCTACCGGAGTCACGGGTCAGGGGCCGCAGCCTGACCCTGCACAAAGCGGAACCGCTGCTGCAGGAGCTTCGCGACCTGAAGCGAACGGCTGAAGGCCGAAACCATCTCCGCCAGCGAACCACTGTCGAACATGGCCTGGCCCACTTCACCGCACGCCAAGGACCGCGAGCCCGCTACCGCGGCACACGCAAGAACATCCTCGACGCCCGCCGCACCGCTGTCATCGTCAACCTTCACACCCTCCTTCGGATGGAAGAACGGATGGCCGCGTGAGGATTACCTGTTCGGCGCTCTAGCTGGTGGCGGGGATCCTGGCTTCGGGCAGGAAGGGGGTGATGGCCTTGGCGAGCTTGTCCGGGGCGATGGGCTTGCGCTGGCAGGCCTTGGCGCCGAGCTCGAGCAGCTGCTGTTCGTCGTAGCGCTCCAGGTGGCCACTGAGCACCACCACGGCGACCCCTGCCAGCCGGGGCTCGGTCATGACCCAGCGGCAGACCTCCACGCCGTCCATGCCCGGCATCACCAGGTCCAGGATGATGACGTGGGGGGCGAAGGAGAGGGCCATCACCCCCCCGCCGAAGCCGTCGTGGACCGCGCGCACGTCGAGGCTGGGGTCGATGCGCTTCAGCACGCGCTCGAGGGCCTTGGTGACCGAAGGCTCGTCGTCCACGATCAGGATGCGACCGGGGCCCGGATCCAGCCACTCGGGGATGGGGATTGCGTGCTCGCGCATGAAGGCGCACAGGTCCCTCGGCGCGATGCGCCGCCATCCTCCGGGGGTCACAGAATGGGGGATGGCCCCATCCAGCAGCCAGCGCCGGACGGTGGTCCGGTCGACACCACAGATCTCTGCGGCTTGCTTCGGGGTCAGGGTCTCGGGCTTCTTGGCAGGCACGGATCACCACAGGGTCAACGCGCACATCACATCCAGCACGCTCTATACACCACCCTCGGAGCGTCCGCACTGTCACGGCTATGTCACAGCGTGTCACTCGCAACCACCCCTCTCCGGCGAGGAAGGACGCGGTCGCGCTGTCCGGATGCGTCACGATCCGCTAAGCTGGCGTGCGGGGGCCCCCCCCCGCGCCGCCGCGGGCCGGGCGCGCGGGGGGG
>CAYZVO010000259.1:0-11800 GCA_964481655.1 uncultured Enterobacterales bacterium
CGGACGCCGACGGTGACGCGGACGCCGACGCGGATGCCGATGGTGACGCGGACGCCGACGCGGATGCCGATGGTGACGCGGACGCCGACGCGGACGCCGACGGTGACGCGGACGCCGACGCGGATGCCGATGGTGACGCGGACGCGGACGCGGACGCCGACGCCGACGCCGACGCCGACGCCGACGCCGACGCTGACGCCGACAGCGACGCGGACACCGACACCGGGGACACGGGCCTGGCGTGCACTGCCGCCGATCTGCAGCCCCAGGCCGAGGTGCGCGACGCCAAGGGCGTGGCCTGCACCACCTGCTCATCCACCACCGATCTGCAGGTGGTGGGCATGGTCTACAACCCCTGCAGCGCGGACCACGACTTCATCACCGGTGATGCCTGTCTGGCGAGCACCTGGGAGGTGAGCTCCTCCTCCGGCCTGGGCACCGCCATGGGTATGCACTGCGCCGCCGTGGTCACCACCCACACCGTGCCCGCCGGCGGCGCGGTGGAGCAGGTCGAGATCTGGGGCCGGATGCGCCCCGGCAGCTACCAGCTCACCGTGTACTTCGACGACGCCGCCCGCAGCACCGCGACGACCTCGTTCTCGGTGCACTAGCCGGGTCGAAGTGACCTGGGCGGTGGGGCTGTGATCGAGACCTTCGTGCCCGTGACCGGGTGTTCGAGCTCCAGCCTCCACGCGTGCAGCTGGTACCCGAGGTCTCCCGGCACGGCCGTGCTGCCTGGGATGCGCCCGCCCCCTGGTCCATACAGGGGGTCACCCACCAGGGGGTGCCCGGCCCAGGCGCTGTGGATGCGGATCTGGTGGGGGCGGCCCGTGTCGATGTCCACGACGGCGAGGCTGTGGTCGTCGCTGCGATCGAGCACGGTGAAGCGGGACAGGCTGGGCTTGCCGCCAGGCGTGGCGGCGTAGAGCCCGTCCAGCACGGGGTCGGCCACCAAGCCGATGGGGGTGTTCACGACCAGCGTCTCCCAGCTCGGTGAACCCGACACGAGGGCCAGGTAGCGCTTGCTCACCGCGCCGGGCTTTCGCCATTGGGCTTGCACCCCCCGGGCCGCCTCACGGGTCTTGCAGAACAGCACCACCCCGCTGGTGCCCCGCCCCAGGCGGTGCATGGGGCTGGCCTCGGGGGCGTGGGCCCGCACCAGCGCCAGCAGGGTGTGCTCCTGGAACCCCCCGCCGGGCAGGGTGGGCAGGCCCGAGGGCTTGGCCACGGCCAGCAGGTGGTCGTCCTCGAGGAGCAGCTCGAAGGACAGGGGGGCGTCGGGCTCCACCCACGGGGGCTTGTGCCAGCACAGGACCTGCCCCGGCCGGGTGGGGCTGCCCGGGGCCGCGGTCGCGCCCTCGAGCTCCACCTCGCCAGCGGCCAGGCGTGCGCGCCAGGTGGCGGCGTCCGCTCGCTCGAAGCGCAGCGTCAGTTGGTCCAGCACGGTCCCTCCCTGGGCCCGCTGATCCAGGGTCTTGCGCACGCTGTGGCCTCGGTTGGGCTCGCCCATGGGCCAGGGCTAACGCACGGGCTAGGGGATGGGACCCACCCGGGAGGACCGATGCGCGCAATGCTCTCCCTCTCCGCCCTCGTCCTGGCCGGCTGTGGCCGCTGCGGCATGGTCGATGACAGCACGCTCACCGACGACACCGCGGGGGACACCGCCGTCGATGAGCTTCCTCCCTGCGACGCCCCCGCGGCCTCGGAGGACTGGGAGCGGGACCTGTTGCACATGGACCTCGCGGTGGATCTGGACGCGCTGACCGGCACCGCCACCCTCACCGTGGCGGCCAGCGGATCCTCGGGCCTGTCCCTCGAGGCCCAGGGGCTCACCATCCTCGCGGTGACCGGTGACGGCTGCGCCTACGACTGGACGGCCAGCGACGGTAGCCTGCACGTGGGCCTCCCCACCGGCGGCGACGACCCCGTGCTCACCGTGGCCTACGACTTCACCCAGCAGCGCGACTACGACGGCTGGCTGTCCTCGGGCGTGACCTTCACCTGGCCCTACTTCTGCGGGAACCTCTTCCCCTGCCACAGCGATCCCGCCGACGGCCTGAGCATGGACCTGAGCATCGCCACCCAGCAAGAGGGGCAGGTGGTGGTCTTCCCCGAGTCCATCCCCAGCGACGCCCCCTCCTACCAGCTGGCCTGGGCGGTGGGGCTCTACGAGCGCCTGGACCTGGGCGCCACCGCCGGCGGGGTCGAGCTCGAGGTCTGGTACCTCAGCGGCAACCAGGACGCGGCCGAGCGAGGCACCGAGGATCTCCTGCCCGCCTGGGAGTGGTTCGAGGCGACGCTGGGGCCCTACCCCTTCGGCGAACGAGCTGGCACCGTCGAGGCCGACTGGGGCGCCGGGGGCTACGGCGGCATGGAGCACCACCCGTTGTCCCACGTGGGCTCTCCCAGCATGGGCGACCGGGTCACCCAGATCCACGAGGCCGCCCACGGCTGGTTCGGCGGCGGCATCCGCATCGCCTGCTGGGAGGACTTTGTGCTCTCCGAAGGCACCGTCACCTACCTGACCGCCCGGGCCATCACCGAGGTCCTGGGCGACGAGGCCGGCGATGAGACCTGGGCCGAGTACGACGACGCCCTGGCCTGGTCCCTCGAGCACGAGGATGTCGCCGCCTGGCCGGACGGCTGCGGCGAGGTGGACATCCTGGCCGACGGCTTGTTCAGCTACGCCCCCTATTACCGGGGCGCGGAGTTCTACCGGCAGTACGCCGCGCTGGTGGGGGTGGAGCTGCTGGACGAGGCCCTGGGCGCCTTCTTCGCCGAGCACGGGGGCGGCGCGGCCACCATGCAGCAGATGATGGACCACCTGCACCTCGCCTGCGGCGAGGACCCCACGCCCCTGGCCGAGACCTGGCTGCGGTAGCGGGCGACACCGGTCCACCCCTGCTCCCTGGTGGGGCTGGGCGGGCAGGGGTACACATGCGGCGATGAGCACATCTTCCGCCCGCGTCCTCAGCGACCCCGCCCGCCTCGCCGGCTTCCTCGGCGCTGCCTGGGGTGTGATCGGCATCTCGGTGCTGCTGCTGGGGGGCGTGTTCAGCATGGGGCCCCACGCCATGGAGCTGCGCTGGGCCGAGCTGACGGGCCTCGAGCGCGCGGGCCTGGTGGGCTACCTGGCCTTCATGATCGGGGGCAAGGGCTACATGGGCTTCCACCGGGGCTTCTCGCCGCGCTCTGCCAGCCGCGCCTTCGAGATCGCCCGGGACCCGCGTCCGCTGCGGGTGTTGCTGGCGCCGCTGTACAGCATGTCGCTGATCCAGGCGACCCGGGGCCGGCTGCTGCGCAGCTGGGGCCTGATGTTGGCCATCGCCTCCATCGTGCCCGTCGTGCGCATCCTGCCCGATCCCTGGCGGCAGATCGTCGATGCGGGCGTGGTGGCGGGGCTCAGCGTGGGGGTGCTGAGCTTCTGGTGGTTCGTCTTCGTGGTTCCGCTGCGGGGCAGCGCCGAAAAATCCGCCTCTCACTGAAACACTCCGCGGGTTCGCGGACTCCATGGAGCGTTCCCTGGAGGTTTCATGCTGCCCGTCTACGCGCTCTTCGCGGTCCTGGCGTCCCCTGCCCAGGCCGACTCCGTCCGTCTGCTGGACACCACCTACACGGCAAAGCTCTGCGAGGCCTGGAACGGCACCAGCCTGCCGGCGGCCCTGGGTCGCTCCGGCTCGGGCTGGATCGACAGCGCCGGCAGCGAGGGCAGCCAGATCATCGTGATCTCCCGGCGGGACTGCACGGCCTGGCCCAAGGTCCAGCTGGTCATCGAGGCGGACGACGCCGGCGCGGCCATGTGCACCAGCGGTGGCGCCCACGGCGGCGGCGAGCTGCAGTGGCAGTTCACCCCCACCACCGAGCAGTGGGCCGACTTCACCGACGGCTTCGGCGTGATGCAGATGCCCGGCATCATGTCCGGCTTCATCGGTCCCTACCCGGTGGCGGCAGCCAACATCGGCAACTTCGAGGTCTTCTTCGCCGCGGCCGGCAAGCTGGCCCTGGATCTCGGTGTGGACTGGACCTGCGAGGGTGCCGACGCCGAGGACGTGGCCGAAGAGGTCGCCGACATCGACCAGGCCGACATGGTGGCGATCCTGGACTGATCGGCTAGCCCATGTGGGTCAGGTAGCCGGCCACCGCCACGAAGTGGCAGACGGTGCCGGCGATGACGAACAGGTGCCAGATCTCGTGGAAGCCGAAGACCTTCGGCAGCGGGTCGGGCCGCTTGGTGGCGTAGACGATGGCGCCGACGCTGTAGGCCAGTCCCTCGGCGAAGACCCAGGCCATGCCCGCAGGTGGCATCGCGCGCACCAGGGGCACGATGCAGAGCAGCGCCATCCAGCCCATCAGCAGGTAGGGGCCCACCACCGCCCAGCGGGGGGCCTCGAGCCAGAACAGCTTCATGATCACGCCCGCCAGGGCCATGACCCAGATGGCCACCAGCATGCTCCAGCCCACCCAGCCGTGCAGCGGCAGCAGGCAGAAGGGCGTGTAGCTGCCGGCGATGAACAGGTAGATGGCGGCGTGATCGCAGCGGCGCAGGCGGCGGATCCCGGCGGGGGAGATGTCCGCCAGGTGGTAGACCGCGCTGGTCAGGTAGGTGGCGACCATGGTGGCGCCGAAGATGGCGAAGCCCACCACATGCCGCGGGCCGCCGTGGGTGACGGCGAGCTGGATCAGGAACACCAGGCCCATGGCGCCGAGCAGGGCGCCGGCCAGGTGGCTCAGGCCCGAGGCGGGCTCTCGGAGGCGGATGGAGGTGACCATGAGCCGAAGCTAACGTCCGGATTTCATGGATCCTTCACGATCCAGGGGGAGACATTCCCGTCCAGGACGGGACCTTCCGCGAGATCCATGGGTTTTTCGGTCGACAATGGGGGAAGATCCCCATGAGTCACCATCCGCAGGCCGCCGATGGGTAGGACATGAACGAATCGATCCCCCGTTTCCAACCCACGAGCCGGAGCCGCCGCCGCTTGCTGGTGGTGGATGACGAGCCCGCGGTCGCCGAGGGCTTGAGGAAGATGATGCGCCGCTACGAGCTGGTCGCGGCGGGATCGGTGGACGAGGCCGTCGCCGTGCTCGAACGGGACGCGGACTTCGACCTCGTCCTCTGTGACGTGATGATGCCAGAGAAGCTGGGGGTGGAGCTGCTGGCCTGGGTGGCGGTCTTCGCACCCGAGTTGTGCGATCGTGTCGTCCTGATGACCGGCGGCATCACGGATCCCGTGCTGCGTCACATCCTGGACCAGGCTGATCTGGTGGTCCTCCGCAAGCCCTTCTCCGCTGCTCGCGTGCGCGCGCTCGTGGCTGAACGAGGCGGGATGTCGGTCGGCCACGGAGGTGCCGTCGAGTGCCTGGGCGGCCGCGTGCACGGTGAGGCCGGCGACCCGCTCGCCGGAGAAGCGCGGCGTGAGGGGGCCGCAGGAGGATAAGCCAGGGGTTCTCCTCCTCCCGTCCCCTGGCGGCCATGCACTTCCAGCCCGACAACCCCCTCGTGGTGCAGGGTGACCACACCCTGCTGCTCGAGACCATGAGCCCCCGCTACGCGCAGGCCCGCGACGCGCTGCTGGGCTTCGCCGAGCTGGTCAAGAACCCCGAGTATGTGCACACCTGGCGCATCACCAAGCTGTCGCTGTGGAACGCGGCGGCGGCGGGGACCACGGCCGACGAGGTCATCGCCGCCCTCGAGGACCACGCCCGCTACCCGGTGCCCGAGAACATCCCCGTCTCCATCCGGGAGACCATGGGCCGCTACGGCCGCTTGAAGCTGCTGCGCGACGGCGAGTGGCTGCAGCTCGAGGCCGACGATCCCCTGCTCATGCGGGAGCTGCAGCAGATCGCCAGCATCGCCGATCTGCTGGGCCCGCCCCGGGGCGACCGGGCCGTGCAGGTGGCCGCGCGCCAGCGGGGCGAGCTCAAGCAGGTGCTCTTGGGCCTGGGCTTCCCGGTCCAGGATCTGGCCGGCTACGACGAGGCGCCCCCGCTGCAGATGGCCCTGGACCGCGGTGAAGCCGACGAGGCCTGGAACCTGCGCGACTACCAGCTGGACGCGGTGGACGCCTTCCAGGTCGGGCCCGACGCGGGCTCGGGGGTCGTGGTGCTGCCCTGCGGCGCTGGCAAGACCATCGTGGGCATCGCGGCCATGGTGCGGCTGGGCCTGCGCACGCTGATCCTCTGTGCCGGACACACGGCGGTGCAGCAGTGGAAGCGGGAGATCCTGGCCCGCACCACGCTGACCGAAGACGAGGTGGGGGAGTACAGCGGGCGGGTCAAGGAGCTCAAGCCCGTCACCGTCTCCACCTACCAGCTGCTCACCTGGCGCCCGGGCAAGCACGAGGGCGCCCCCCACTTCAAGCTGCTCTACCAGGCGGCCTGGGGTCTGGTGATCTACGACGAGGTCCACCTGCTGCCGGCCCCGGTGTTTCGGGAGACCGCCCTGCTGCAGGCCCGGCGGCGGCTGGGGCTCACGGCCACCCTGGTGCGCGAGGACGGGCGCGAGGGCGACGTCTTCGCCTTGATCGGGCCCAAGCGCTTCGACCTGCCCTGGAAGGAGCTCGAGCATCAGGGCTGGATCGCCACCGCGCGCTGCGTCGAGATCCGGGTGCCCCTGGGCGACACCGATCGCCTGCGCTACGTCGAGGCCTCCGCCCGGGCGCGCACCCGCATCGCGGCCCTGAACGCCCGCAAGGGGGCGGTGCTGGAGCGCCTGCTCGAGCGCCACGACGGCGAGCAGGTCATCGTGCTGGGGACCTACCTGGACCAGCTCGACTGGATCGCCAAGCGCTACAACCTGGAGTTGATCACCGGCCGGACCCCCAACCGGGAGCGGGACGCCATCTTCGCCCGCTTCCGCTCCGGGGAGTTGAGGGTCCTGGCCTTGTCCAAGGTGGGCAACTTCGCCATCGATCTGCCGGCGGCGTCTGTGGCCATCCAGATCTCGGGCACCTTCGGCAGTCGGCAGGAAGAGGCTCAGCGGCTGGGGCGGGTGCTGCGGCCCAAGCCCGGCATCAACCAGGCCAGCTTCTACACCCTGGTGACCGCCGACAGCCGCGAGCAGGAGTACGCCGAGCGTCGCCAGCTGTTCCTGACCGAGCAGGGCTACCCCTACCGCATCGAGCTGACGGCCTGATGCGCGCCATCTCGGTGCTGACGGTCTCGGAGCCCGCGGTCTGGCGGGAGCTGGCGGCGCTGGCGTCGGTGGAGGAACAGCTCGGTGAGGTCCTCGGTCCCTTGCAGCGGGAGGCCCTGCCCGGCTTCGAGCGCGAGCTGCTCCCCAAGCTGCGCGAAGGCGGGCTCGAGGTCCTGGTGCGCTACGCGCGCAGGGACGCCGCCGCCATCGAGGCCGCCCGCGAGGACCTGGCTCAGCGCATCGCCGATCTGCCCGACCCAGCCCGCGCCATCCTGCACACCGCCCAGCGCCACGCCCTGGACCACGAGGTCCTCGGCTCCCAGGCCTGGGACCCACCCAACGACGCGGAGCTGGTGCGCGCGATGTTCACGGCCGGCTTGGTCCAGCCCCTGGACGGGGACGCCATCGCCGGTCGCTACCGGCTGCACCCCGATCTGCCGCCCCCGCCGCCCATCGCCTACGACTTCGCCGAGGCCGTGATGGCCCCGACCGAGGATCTCTCGCCGCCGGGTGCGGGCGCGGTGGCGCTGCTGCACGATGTGGCCGCGCTCGCCGCCGCTGTCGCCCACGTCGAGCCCCGCTGCACCATGGCGGGCCACATCACCCGGGCCGACGGGCGCCGCATCGGGCGCCGCCTGGGGGTGGCGGCGCTGGCCAAGGACGGCAAGCTCGACGCCCACGAGCGCTGGGCCCGGGCCCTGCGCGCCCTCGAGGCCTTGGGCGTGGTGGGCACCGATCCCATCACCCGGCAGATCAGCCTCGATCTCGGTCTCGAGCGCACCCTGGCCGGCTCGGCCCAGGACGCGGTGGACCGGCTGGTGGATCGCCTGGTGGACCGGGACCTGCGCGTCGGCCTGCCCGCGGTGCGCGCGGCCCTGCGGCAGGCAGGCGATCAAGCCGTGGACGAGCTGATCTTCCTCGATCTGCTGCGGGTCCAGCATCGGGACATCGTCTTCCCCCCTTGGACCCGTCGCGGGGTCGCCATCTACCCGCTGCTCGACGGCGAGCGGGTGGTGCCCTTCGACGATGTCGGCTGGGAGGCCATCGAGGCCCGCATGATCCCCCGCTTGCTGCGGCGCATGGAGCGCCTGGGTCTGCTGCGCCGGGCCGAGGGCATCTTCGCGGCCACCGACGACGGCCAGCGCTGGGCCCTGGGGGACGCACAGCTGGGCTCGCCGGTGTGGATCTCATCCGACCTCGAGCTGGTCGTGCCCCCCGACGCTGTGACCCCCTGGGAGCGCTTCCAGCTCGAGCGCCTGGGCCGCTGCCTGTCCCGCGACGTGGTGGACCGCTACCGCCTCGAGCGCGAGGGGCTGTCCCAGTGGCTGAGCACCCACGACATGGACGAGGCCCTCGAGCTGCTCGCCCGCCGCTGTCCTGCGGTGCCCGACACCGTCGAGAACACCCTGCGCGCCTGGGAGGCGGCGGCGACCCGGGTCGTGCTGACCCACGGTGTGATCGTGGATTGACCGGGAGACCCCTGGCGTCGGTGTCGTGATCCGGTGCGTCGGCCTGGCCCCAGGTCTGAGGGGCGCTGTTCATTGGCGGCCGTGTACGGGGCATGTCGTCATGGGCCCCGGTGAGGCACGGATCCTGCAGCGACCACGCATGTAGCCACCACCGGAGGGACCCTCGATGATCCGCACCCTGCTCTCGACGCTGCTCGCGCTGAGCCTCCCGGTCAGCGCCGACGCCGCGCAGCTCTACCTCATCGGGGAGCTGCCTGCGGTGCACACCCCCATGGCCATTCTCGATGGCTCGGACGTGCCGGACACCTTCGCCCCGCCGCTGACCGCCGGCCTCCGCGCGGACGTGGAGCTGACCCGAGGCGAGACCCGCCGGCTCGCCACGGGCCTGACGCTGCGCGGCGGTCCCTCGGACGGCGCGGGCGTGCTGCTCCAGGCCCGCTGGGACCTGGGCTACCGGCGCTTCTTCGAGGATCGGGAGCACACCCGCCCCTTCCTCGAGGGCGGCCTGGGCCTCGAGGCGGTGCGGATCGACAACATGACCCGGCCTGGCTTCGCCCACCTCGGCGGAGGCCCGGCCTTCGGCGCTGGCTGGCTGCTGGGGCCCGAACGGCGCGCGGTCGTCGGGACCCGGCTGACGACCGCTGTGGTCCCTGGGATGTACAGCGGCGACTCGGACAACTTCGAGACCGGCTATTGGCGCAGCATGTTCTACCTGCCCACCAACGCCACGCTGGCGCTCTGCGCGGGTCGGGTGTTCTGAACGCTGCCTAGACGACCCCCTCCGGATCGGACAGCAGGGTCGCCACCGGGGCGCCCACAGGCAGCACGCCCGCCTGGACCAGTGCATCCCGCAGCAGCGGGGCGTTGCGCACCTGCAGCCCGCCGCCGCCGGGGCGCGGAGACGCACCGGTCTTGAGCTCCAGCACGGTGATGGTGCGGAGGGAGCGCGCCACGGACATGTCGATGATGGCGAAGTCGCCGCAGGAGCGGCGCTGGTTGCAGCGGTACAGCCACAGGTTGCGCTTGCGCTCGAGCAGCTTGAGGGCGAAGCGCTGCTCCGGCCGGGTCATGGCGAAGGCGCTGATGACCCGGCGCTCCCGCTGCCGGGGCAGGTCGAGACCGCGGACCACCCAGGGCAGCCCGCGGCCGCGATCGGCCATGGTGAAGGGTAGGCGGAGGGCGAGCATGGTGTCCTCCTAGTGCTCGACGATCTCGAGCTGGTTGGCCTCGGCCCAGGACCGCACCACCGAGCGCTCGATGTCGGTGGGTGGGCGGTTGTAGCGACCGCGGATCTGGATGATGCGACGGTGGCGCTGCAGCACCTCGACGGTGAGGCAGCGCACGCCGTCGCGCCGGACGGACCAGATGGACGAGTGCCCGGAACGGACCATCCCGCCGTAGGTGGCCACGCAGTGCTTTAGCGCGCGGCCCTCCTTCCACAGCGCCATGTAGGACCTCAGCTCGTGGCTGCTCCAGGTCACGCCGTCCTCGGGCTGATCCGGTGGGACCTGCCCGAAGCCCGCGGCCCGGAAGGGGCGGGACGGCGCCAGCACCCTGCGGCCGGTCAGGCGCCACTCGATGGCGTCGCGCAGCACCGCGGTGGCGCCGCGCCCGCGCACGGGGGCGTCCCTGGCCTGCAGGTAGGCGATGATCGGCTGGACGTGATCCCGCTCGATGCCCCGCTGGCAGAGCCAGGCGATGCGCTCGAGCCAGGCGTGCTCACTGGGCTGCAGCCGGTCCAGACCATGCTCGAGCAGGGCCTCGGCCAGCCATGGCGGTCCACCCAGAGCCTCCACCTGCGCGCGCCGCAGGGCCTCCACGATGGGGGTCCAGGGCACGGCGCTCAGCCAGCTGTGGAACATACGGCGGGTGAAGCCGACCGGCAGCAGCCCCGCGCGCTGGACCTGGCGCAGGCCGCAGCCACCGCCCACCAGCACGCTGATGCGCGCGAGCGTTCTGCGGCTCGCCTGGTCGAGCGCCGCCTGAGCGCCGAAGGGCTGGGCCCACATCGCCGAGCTCGGGTAGCGCCACAGCAGGTGCTGGACGAGCTCGGGCGTGCCCACACCAGGGTCGGCGAGGCGATCCAGCGGACGCAGCCATGGCTGCCCCGCCAGGGCCAGCAGGCCCGGGTGATGTTGGACGTCGAGCAAGGTCGGGGAGATGCGATCGGCCCAGCGCAGGACCGAGACGATCCTGCGGCGCAGGTGCTTGGGGCGCACCCGTGCCATGGCGCGCTCGGCGTCGGCGAGGGGGTCGGGGACGATGGGGTGCTGGTATGCCAGCCGCTCGGTGGCGGCGGTGGGGCTCCAGCCGCGCGCATACAGCGCGCGCTTCTGCTTCTTGATGCGCGCCATGATGGCCTCGCGTCCGGGCCAGATGACCCGGGCGACGGTGAACGGAGGCGGTCCGCGCCCCCACGGGGCGCGTCCGCTAGGACAGGTCGTGCCGGTTCAGCGGTCTACAGCGGACCGCGGGCGTACCCCTGCCCGACGATGGGGAGTCGTCAGCGTCGTTCGGTGATGGCGAGGTCAATCTTGCGCATTCGAGGCCTCACAGCTGGCCGCGCATGTAGCGGCGTGTTCGCCCGTGGTCAAGCCCGGGCTGGGAGCGCCGATGGGTCAGGGTGGTATCCTGGTTTCCGAATGCTCCCCTTCTTCCGGAGGCTTCCATGCTGCTCACCCTCTTCGTCGCGACCACCATGGCAGCCACCCCCGAGGACATCGCCCACGGCTGGTACCTCGCGGAGTCCGGCCGCATCGAGGACGCCTCCCACGTGGCCACCAAGGCCCTGGGGGACAACCCCCACGACCTGCAGGCGCACCGGCTCTACATCTGGAGCCTGACCGAAGGCATCCAGGATGGCGCGGCCCTCGAGCGGCAGTACCGGGCCTGGCAGCAGGCCGAGCCCGACAACGACTACGCCCGCGTCGCCCTGGCGGGCCTGCTGGTGGCCACCAACCCCGAGCAGGGGGCCTGGTGCGAGGAGATCGAGGCTCTGCTCGAACCGCTGCCCAAGGACACCGGGGTGCGGTACTGGGCCCACCGCTATCGCTACGCCGCACGCGGGATCTGCCCCGCCGATCCCGCCGAGGACCGGGCGGCCCTGCTCGAGCTGGCCACCGTGACCCCCTCGGCCCTGGGCTTCAGCCTGCGCCTGCGCATGGAGGACGGCAAGGTCGACGAGGCCCTCGCGGCG
>CAYZVO010000260.1:0-11586 GCA_964481655.1 uncultured Enterobacterales bacterium
AGATCAGGTGCTCTTCGGGGGTCTGCAGCCGGGTCTTGAGGCGGCGTATCAAGCAGCCGACATCCGAGCCCTGGGCGCCATCAAAGGTGTGCAGCTCGTCGATGACCAGGTAGCGCAGGGTCTCGGGGGCGTTGTGCTCCCACAGCTTGCGCTCGTCGGGCCGCAGCAGCATGAAGTCGAGCATCTTGTAGTTGGTCAGGATGATGTCGGGAGGCTCGTTGCGCTGGGCCTGGCGGTTCTCGACCAGGTGGTTCTCGCCCATCGTGCTGGGCAGACCCTTGTCGGGGCCTCCGACATAGAGACCGGCGCGGACCTTGCCCCGCAGGCGGTCATCCCCGTGAATCAAGGCTGCGAGCCGGCGGGCCTGGTCCGTGGCCAAGGCGTTCATCGGGTAGATGAGGATGGCCTTGACGCCGGGCTGCCCCTGGTGGCGGAAGCAGTGGTCCAGGATCGGGTACAGGAAGCACTCGGTCTTGCCCGAGCCCGTGCCCGTGGTGACCAGAGTGTTGCGCGCCGGTTCGGTGCCACCGGAGTTCAGCTGCCGGAAGGACTGGAGTTGGTGGGCGTAGGGAAGGAAGTCCGGGCGGATAGTGAGGGGGATCGGATCGCTGGGCTTGGCCACCAAGAATGGCAGGCCGAGGCGAAGGTAGGGGCCACGGAACAAGCCCTCCGGGCCGCGGAGATGAGCCTCGAAGGCCTCTGCGAAGCCCGGATCATCGAAGGCCAGGGTCGCCTGGATGTAGTCGACCAGGGTGTCCTGGAGCTGGCTGGCGACGACCGATGGGATCATGTGTCACTCCCCACGCCCCGGCGGACGAACTCGGCGTAGGCCTGGTGCATGTCGGCCTCCCGGTCACAGCGGTCGAAGGGCGGCACGTAGGGTCCAAGGGCGTCGTGGGCCCAGTCAGGGAGGGGGTCGATGCCGGCGTAGATCAATCGGTCGAGCTGCTGGCCGCGGATTTCTTCCCACTGTGCTCTTTTCACGCCGACGTCAGGAGTGCCGCGGTTGCTAGAATAAACAATCTGACCACGACGATCGTAGTATGTAGAATGCTCGTTTTGAATCAAGATGGGCGCCGCAGAAACGTACATGGCCGCTATCTGTTCAGGCGAGAGGCCTAGTGAGATAGCGACGAGTGCGTCCAATTCCACCATGGCCTGGCGGCGACTGTATGCATCTCTGATTGGCGCCCTCCAGTCCCACTCTGGACCAACGACCCAGGATTGTAGACGGTCATCCTTCTTGGTAAACGAATCTTCCCCAAAGCGGGAGTTGTAGACTGCTTCCCATACCGCTTTGTAGTGGATTGAGAAGAGAGAGAGGCGGGCCGCCCGGACAAGAATCGGCTGATGTGCTCTCGTTGGCCAAGGTAAGGCCGAAAGGGTGCTCGCGCTGAAGTTCGTCTTTCCGAGTGCCTTGTTTAGGAAGTCGAATGGCATCGATGCGGCGAGCCCACAGAGGAACACGACCTTCGCAGGGTCTACGTGCGCGGCGGAAAAAACACTACCGATGTGAGCGGCACCAATCGGCAGTACAGCTGACGAGAGCATTCTCTCGGCCTGCGGATCCTGCATCTTCCTCGTTACCCAGCGAGCGTACTCTGTCACTTCGGTGCCTCGCCAATGCGGGTGAACCTTGCCTCTCTTCTCACATGGCGCGACGTACGCAAACGTAGAGCCAGGCAGGAAGTCCGTGGCAACTACAGACAGGTCCACTGTGTCGTAGTCCAGATGTGAACGACATGGCCTTCTGGGGTTCTTGAACGCTGCTGTGCCGACATACACATTTGGCCCACAGAGGATCCAGTCAGCCGCGCTTGACGGTTGGGTGGTCGTATTCTTAATGACGCCTGCTCTTTCTGCGTTTGTCTGGTGAAAGTGCTCAGTAGTGAACCAGTCGGCGATCTGGTCGGAGAACTGTGACTCGCAGGTGGCGATTTGTCGTATCGACTCAAGGTCCAGCCGAGAATGGAGGCTTGGGATCTTGCTCCCAACAGCAGGAGCCCCCGGATCGAAAACACGTGCCGTAGCCTGCAGGGCGTTGCGGTCGAAACGTAGAATTCTCATTGCATGGCCACGTGTAGACCAGGATCCGCCCTCCTTCAGTGGTGGAACCGGACCCAAGCCGTCATGGTCGAAGGACTCGTCAATCTGACGTGGATGAACGAGATTGGAGAGCATCCAGAAACTCACACTACCAAAGGCGTTGCCTCTTGAAATAGTGAAGCAATACGGTCTGGTATGGAGTATCCCCTCAAAGAGATTCAGTTCGTTTCTGAACAACGCTATCGAAGCGAGTCTTCTGGTCAGCGCAGCGCGCAGTGCGACACCCTTGGATTCAGTAATCAATCCCGGCTGGTGATAGACGCCACACATGCCGTGGTCAGACAAAATCCGCCAAGAGAGCGGCAGGAAGTTCTTATACGTATTTGGCTGTGATCCTTGGACCTCTGGGTAGTTGGTACGAGCACCCACAAATGAAATTTGACCTGACTCAGTCACCATTTCATTGAGCATGAGTACTGCCCATTTCTCTTCGCGCAGTAGTGGCAGCGCAGCCTTTTCAATTGCTGCTGTTTTTAAGCCTCGTATGCCTAGTCGAGGGTCCAATGTGCAGGCGAAAGAGGCGAGATTCCATGTAAGTTTGACCCAAGGCGGGTTCCCGACGACAACGTCGAAACCACCACCAGCGAAGACCTCGGGGAATGACCACTCCCAGTGTACGAATCCCCGCTGTGTCGCAATATCGGGAAGGAGCCACACGCGACGTGCTTGATGGTCAACTGCCGTTGCCAAGTCTCCACGCGGCTTGCCGATCAGCAAGAGCTCCAAGTCATCCAGCCACTCCCGCCTACTGGGCAACAACTCGGCCTCTCGCACTGGCCAGAACCACAGCGCGGACCACAGGTCCATCGCCGCCTTCAACCGACGACCCGCCCCATTGCGCTTCTGCTGCGCTGCCCACCCCTTGGCCAGGTGTTCCTCGTCGCTCCGCGAACGCATCGGAGGCTCGGGCTCCGGCCACACCGGCTGACGCTGGTCGCACTCCGCCAGCGCTGCTTCTCGGTTCGCCGCGTGCTCAGCCCAGAGACGATCCACCACCTCCGACAACCGCTCGAGCCGCGCCTTCTCCTCATTCGACCAGTTGGCCTTCAGCGCTTTTCGCCACGCCTTGATCTTCCCCACCTCGTCTGGCATCAGCCCCTTGACGACCTTGTCGCCATCAAACGCCGCCATCCCGCTCGCGGGGAGCAGGAAGTGGTACACGGCCCCCTTCGGCCGCTGCCCCTCGATGGGCTTGGGCGGCAGGTCCAGCCAGCCCGGTCCAGCTTTCTTGCTGGTCTTGTGAAGCTGCGACAGCTCGTAGGTCGCCCGCCGGGCACCCACCAGGCTGTTCCCGGTCGCGATCCGCGCGTCGAAGAAGGGGGCCGGTGCACCGGCCCGCAGCACGTTGAGCCACAGCGAGACCTTGCCCAGCTCGGCGGCCAACGGGTTGAGGTCCACGCCGTAGCACTGGTTCGCCGCGATGCGCGCCTTCACCCGTTGCAGCTCGCGGAGGTAGCGATCCGCAGGGATCCCGGAATGCTCCGGGTCGTCCTTGCGCAGCTCGGCCTGCTTGCGCTGCAGGTAGGCCTCGGCGAGCTGGTTCACCACTTCGTTGAGGAAGGCCCCGGATCCCATCGCGGGCTCGCAGATGGTCAGCTCGAGCAGCTCGTCCGCCGTCACCCAGTTCGGGTCGTCCTCGTTCACACCGATGCGCTCGCGCAGGGTGTACTTGACCAGGCAGCGGGTGAGCACCTCAGGGGTGTAGTACGACGCCGACTTCTCGCGGTCGCGGCCCGCGAGCCGGAACAGGAAGGTGCCCTTGGGGTACTGCCTGCGGGCTCCGGTCTCGTCGCGCACCAGCTCGTCGTCCTCGTACAGCTCGCGGTCTCGCGCGGGCACAAAGAAGGTCCTGGCGTCTGGCTTGCCGTTCTCCTTGGCGTTGGCGACCTCGATCAGGTCTTCCTTGGCGAAGAAGCCCGTGTAGGACAGCAGGCCTTCGTAGACCGCGCCGAGCTGGTTGATGCCCAGCGACGCGTAGCTGATCCGGCCACGAGACTTGTGCTTGCCTTCGCGCGACAGCGACAGCAGCTCGACCACCCGCTGCAGCACCGCGTTGCGGAACTGCACCTTCTTCAGGATCGGGGTCTCCCCGTCGTCGAACAGCCTGCTCTTCAGTCCGTGGATGCGGAACGCGACAGCGTCGATGCCGACCGCGAGGGCCATCTGCTGGTCCTTGGGGTGCCCGTCGTTGACCAGGCTGAACAGCTGCCGCAGCGACGCATCGATGTAGGTGCCGTTCTGGGCCTGGGGCGTGGTGAGCGGCACGGTCTCGAGGGCCCGCAGGCTCTCCAGGCTGTAGCCCATGCGGTAGGCGGTGCTCTTCATGGGCGCCACGCCCAGCTCTTCCGAGCGGGACTCGACGTAGAACAGGAAGATCAGGCGGTACAGCCAGAGCAGGCACTCGCGGGTGAGCTGCTTGGGGTCGATGGACTCGGCGCTGTCGGAGCTGCCGAACACGCCCTTCTTGCGCGTTTCCCGCAAGTAGCGGATGGCCTCGTTGCCCAGCAGCTCGATGGCCTGCTGGGCGCCCTCTCGCAGGTCGGTGCTGACCGCGAAGGCGTGCTTGTGGCTGTTCTCGTCGAGCTGGTCATGCAGCGGGGTGCCCTCGGCCGGGCACAGCGCGTCGGCGTGGAGCAGCCCGGCCATGGCGCGGAAGGCGGTGGCCTGCCGGCGGGCGTACAGGGCGTCGAGGTCGAAGGCGATGGCTTGGCCACGAGGCCACTTGAAGGCGTGGGTCAGCACCGCCTCGCTGCCCCCGAGGAACAACACCCAGGTGGGGGCGTCTTCCTCGCGGAAGATGCGGGCGTCCAGCAGCTCGCGCCAGCTCATGCTGGCCAGCTCAGCCTCGTCGTGACCAGCGGGGAGCTGAGCGGGCAGCGGTACCCCATCCATCGGGTCCCCGTCGGCCTCGGCGGGGAAGGCCGCTTCGAGGATCCACAGGTAGGCCTTGCCGCCTCGTCGGACCTCATGCAGCACGGGCAGAGTCTTGCCGTCCTCGAGCGCGACGGCGGCAGGCTCCCGGCTGTATCCGAGGGCGTCGAGCAAGCGAGCGTGGAAGCCGTGGGCGACCTGCCAGGCGACCTCGGGCGCGTGCGCGCCCACGTCCGAGGCCTCGGCGCGGGCCTGGAAGTAAGCCCCCGCCAGCCCGTTGAGCACCTTGGGTGGCTGGCGCACCGGCGGGGTGCCCTTCTCGGCGTCGGCCCAGCGCGCCAGCAGGGGCTTGAGGTCGCCTTCGAGCAGGGCTTCCAGGTAGTGGTGCGAGTAGAACTCGCCTCGATTCTCGATTCCGTAGGTCAGTTCGGTAGACATGGCGTGCTCAGGAGGGCCGGACGAGGACGGCGGCGAGGCGGATGTAGGGGGTGGGCGAGACGCGGATGGTGGACTTGATCCACGCTTCGCGGGCCCTGTAGGTGGCGTCGATCTCCTCTCGCTCCCGCTCGATCTCGCGGACGCGGTCGCTTCGACGAATCAGCATGCTCTCCTGCACGTGACCGATTCGGTCCTTGGAATCAGCACGCCACTTTCGTAGCTTCTTGATCTCGGGGCGCAGGCGCGCCGCTGCGTCCCGTTCGTAGGCGGAGCGCTGTTTGTCCAGGTGTGCGCGAACCACCCGGACGGCGTTGACGATCCCACGCTCGAGGGTGTCGGTGCCGATACTGCGCCCGCTGTTGGCCGTGGGGGCTCGCAGGCCGACAGGGCCCGCGAGCGCCTCGAGGGGCTCTCGCACCAGCTTCCCGAGGGGCAGGCGCCGCACAGCGGACCAGTCCACAAGCACAGGCTGGCTGCGGACGTTGGACACGATGGACTGGAACACGTAGGCGGCCTCGCCAGGCGCGATCCCGTCTGCGACCTCGATGATCGGAGCCTCGTGGCGCCGGAACGAAGCGAGCACCCGGTCGTTGAGCCACTCGGCGACAGGGTGCTGCTCCCAGAACAGCTCCCAGCCGGGCCAGCCGTCCTCGGTGTCCCGCGCCTGATCGTAGGCGTCCATCACACGTCCTCTGTTCGTGGTGAGGCGGATCTCGCCTTCCTTGCCGCGCCGCAGCTCGGGCGGGAGGTAGGCGTAGCGGAACTTCAGGTCCTCGGGCATGCGGAGGCGGAAGCCTTCCAGCAGATCGAACCAGTCCACCTGGGCGCCATGGCCGTCGAGCCCCAGTTGAGCGAAGGCTTCTCTGGCGTAGCGCAGGTCGTCGGAGAACAGTG
Source organism: uncultured Enterobacterales bacterium (assembly GCA_964481655.1). Taxonomy (GTDB): domain Bacteria; phylum Myxococcota_A; class UBA796; order UBA796; family JAFGLY01; genus CALDOK01. Next base: position 6,310 of record CAYZVO010000260.1, read on the forward strand.
TGAGCGGCTCATGCGTCTCGGCTGGCTCCCGCTCGTCCTCCGGGTCGGTTCCCAGCACATCGGCCAGCCAGTCGTCGCCCTCGTCTTCGCTCTCGTCCACGAAGGGGGCCTCCGGGTCTTCGCCCTCCTCGATGGCTCGGGTGATCCTGGCCTCTTCCTTTTCGGAGCTGTGCAGGTTCATCACCCAGGCGACCTCGCCGAGGTTCTTGGCCGCCTGGTCGGCCTTCACGGTGATCTTCTTCAGGATGTCGTGATCACCCCGGAGCTCCGGCTCGGCTGGGCGGGTGAGCAGGTAGCGGATGGTGGGGGTGGCGTCCTGGCCGTAGCGGTCGATGCGCCCGTTGCGCTGCTCGAGGGTGATGAGGGACCAGGGGATGTCGTAGTGGACCAGGTGGTGGCAGGCGTGGTGGAGGTTCAGGCCTTCGGCTGCGGCGTCAGAGCCCAGCAGCAATCGGATGGCGCCGTTCTTGTTGCTGAAGTCCTGGATGAGCGCGTACTGCTCCTGGTCCGGCATGCCCCCGTGGAACTGGGCGATGGGGCCGCGCTTCCACTTCTTGGCGTCCTTCTTCCAGCGCTCTGTCTGCCCGAGGCCGAAGCGGCGCGCCAGCTGGGCCGCGAGGAACTCCAGGGTGTCGATGCGCTCCGAGAAGATGACCACCCGCTCGCCACTGGTGCCTTGGCGGTAGTCGAGACCTTCGAGGAAGTCGAACAGGGCCTGCAGCTTGGACTGCTTCTCGGGCGGCACCCGGACACACGCAGAGCGGATGTCGCCGAGCACCGTGCGGTCGTGGGCGAGCGGCGCAGCTTCCACCTTCCCCTTCTCTTCCTTGCGCGCGAGCCGTCGGAGCCGCTCGTTCACCGTGGCAATGCATGCTGCGGGAGAGGAGAGCCAGGCTTTACGGATCACGGTCTGGAACAGCGCGCCGGTGTCCCCGGTGCGACCGATGGTCTTGAAGCTCGACGTATCGATGGTGGCGAGGGCCTCGTCCTCTTCCGCCGTGGCATCGCGCACGATCGGGGCCGCGTCGCGCTCGAAGAACTGGCCCAGAGCGGCATGCCGGACGTCTTTCTGAAAGCGCCGGATGAACAGGTTGCCGATGTCCTTGTCGTCGAAGTCCTGGACATCGGCGATGGCGGTGGGCTCGAGCAGGCGGATGATGCTGGCGAAGGACTCGGCCTTGCCGTCGTGGGGGGTGGCCGAGGTGAGGATCAAGGCGTCGCAGTTGCGGGCCAGCATGCGGGCCAACACCGCGCGCCGGGAGCGCTTGGAGCCGCGCTCTGCGACGTTCTGGCACTCGTCGATGACGATGGCGTCCCAGTGGCAGTCGTTCAGGTACTGGCGGTACTTCTCCTGCTTCTTGAGGGTGTCGATGGAGACGATGACCTTGTCGAAGTAGTGGAAGGGGTTCTGGTTGGAGGGGATCTTCGCCTGGACACGCTGGATGCCCACCGAGTCGAGGCGCACCAGCGGGATGGTGAAGCGGGCCCACAGCTCGGACTGGAACTGGGCCAAGATGCTCTTGAGGGCCACCACCAGGATCCGCTGGCCGCGGCCGCGTCGGATCAGCTCCGAGAGCAACACGCCGACCTCGATGGTCTTGCCGAGGCCCACGCCGTCGGCCATCAAGATGCGAGGGCGGAGCTGGCGCAGCGCCTGGGAGGCCGGGTCCCACTGGTAGGGCGTAGGCCGGATGGCGGCGCGATGGCCGATCACCAGGCGATCGTCGGTGGGCGGTGTCCGGCGCAGCAGGGCCTCGAGGTACAGCCGGGCCTGACGGTGGCCGGGGCTGTCGTCGGGCACCAGCTTGGTGTCCTCGGCGCGGAGGACCTCGACCTCGTCCAGCTCCGTCAGGAAGAGCGCCTCCTGGTTGCGGACCAGCTCAGACAGCCCCAGGACGTGCAGGGCCGAGCCCGCGCGAGCGGGCTGGATGCGCCGCACCATCCACTCTTCATCGCGGATGAGAACGCGGGCGCCGGGTGCGTAGGTTTCTTGCGGCATGGTCAATCGAGCTCGATGTGGATGTGGGAGAGGCCGAGGAGGTCAGCGACGTAGTTTACGACCTCGGCGTCGTCGTCGAAGCCGACGAGGGAGTCGAAGTCGTCCTCGTCGTCGTCGACCGCGCCGTAGTAGAGGCAGGCGGCGGCCACCCAGCTCGCCTGCTCCGCGTCGAGAGTGGGGAGCGCTTCGAGCAGGGACAGGCAGGCCTCGGCAACCTGCTGGGCGCGAGCCCCGTCGATGAAGGGATCGTCGGCTGCCAGGGTCTCCGCTCGGGCGAGGTGGGTGGTCACCAGGGCGCGCAGCTCGGCGGCGGTGGGGACGGGTGAGGCGCGGAGGGCGCGGAGGCGGTGTTCGATGGAGTCTGTGAGCATCTGATTCTCTACCCCTGATTTCGGAGGGCGGCGCCCGAAGGCATCGATTCGATGTGCGGCAGTCCATCCCCGTGGTGGCACGTGACCGGCCTGGCTGCGGCCTGAGGCGTCCGCGTCGCGCTCCAGCAGCCTGTCAGAGAGTTCTACTTGTCGAAACCAGGGAACTTCGTCTTGAGGCGCTCGACCGTTGAGCGCCACTTTGGTGTGGTCGGCTTGCACACCGTGTTCTGGTTGCCGAACAGGCCGACTTCATGGATTGCCTGATCGAGCGGTACCGTGGCCAGCCAGCGGACGCGGACGAAGTACTCGCACCGCTCGGGGTCATCCATGTGCTGGCGATGGTAGCTGGCGCGCATGGCGACTTCGTAGACAGGCCTGTCGCCTTCGTCCGTAGAGAGCTGGAACTGGTCGGCTGGTCGGGAGCGATCGAGAACTCGGCAGACACCGACGAAGCCTTTGCCGGGCACTCTCACCCAGACCCGATCGCCCGGTGAGAGAAGCTGCAGGGTCTTGCTGTACCAGGTGCCTCCTCCTGCGGAGATGAACCCATGCTCCACCGCATCCTCCCACGAGCGTGTCCCTCCGTCGCCGAAGGAGCAGTAGAACTCGCCGTTCCACGGTTCCTTCTTTCCCTCGCGAGAACCTGCTGCGCTGACCTGGGTGTCGATGGGATCCAGGAGCCAGGAGCGCGACAGGAGCTTGTCGGTACCGTGCTCGAAGACCTGGAAGCAGAGCACGTTGATCGGGACCCCTCTGTCACTCAGGTAGCCTACGATCCGCTCTGTGCTGTCGTCGAGCGAGGCTGCGACGACGATGATCTGGTGGCTCTCGTTCAAGGACTCCTCGTCCAGGGCCTGTAGAAAGCGACGCTCGAAGTCCTTCGCCAGACTGCCTCCATTGGAGAATCGGCTGTAGATGCTGGCGATGTCCTCGGCCTCCAGACTCTCGACCCAGCTGGCGTAGTCCAGCGCCTGTGCGACGACCTCGCGGGGAGTCTTGTCGCGCTTCAGCTCGATGAGTACGAGTGAGGCGTCCGGGGCAATCGCCAGGAGATCGATGCGACCACGGTGTTCGGTGGCCTCCTGGCGACCGATCAGCATCCAGTCATCGGAGAGCAGCTGCGGCGCGGCGACGACCATCTCCTCGAGGAGTTGCTCGCTCTCTATGCACGACTCAGAGAGCTGGCGCGGATTGGTGCCAACCTGCCAGAGGGCTGTGCGAATGGGCATCTCGGTTCCTCCTGTCCTTGAAGGAGGCCTAATGCAGCCCATGCCCTGGGCCAAGTCGTGAACAGTGCTGGAACGGGAGCCCCATCCCCCGGCACAGGCTCCCCACCGGGCTCACGACGTCCACCTCCCTCCCCAACGTGGCGGGGAGGGAGATCAAGGAATGTATCGAAGGATGTGTTGCGGTGCCTACCCCTCCCCGTAGAACCCCACCAACATCTCCGTCACCGCCTTCTCATCCTCGCGCGCCAGGCACTCGCGCAGATCGAAGGTCTCCAGCCTTCCAGCCCGCGCCAGATACACCCCCACGCGGCTGATGCTGCGGAAGGGCGCCTTGCCGTCCATGCCGTAGCGGTTGGCCAGGGCGGCGTAGCAGACCACCTGGCGGATGGCCTTGATGCCGACATAGCAGTGCTGCTGGGTCTTGACGTCGACGAGGGTGCCGTCCACGGCCAGGTCGGCGTCGGCGCCGTACAGCTTGCGGGTGGCTACGCCGAACTCGGGATTGAAGTGGATGCGGCGCTGGGGCTCGAAGGCCTGCCAGGGCACCAGCTCGACCATGGCCTTCAGCTCGTCGAGGGTGGCGCGGGGGATGGGGCGCTCGATGATCTCCACTGCCTTGTGGTAGCTGAAGGCCCACCAGGTGGGCGCGCGGAAGAAGGAGACGGCGTAGGCCAGCATGATGGTGGCGCGTACCTGCTCGTCGGTGAGCGGGGTGTCCTTGCGGATGCTGCCGTGCACGGCCAGGGCGGGCTCGATGTGCGCCAGCACGGCCTCGCTCACGTCGGGCGGGAAGCAGGACCAGTCGGCCTCGAGGAAGGCGATGCCGCGCGGCACGGCCTTGTAGTGGCCCTTGCAGGGGTAGCGCTGGAACAGGCCCTGGCACAGCAGCAGCTCGAAGGCCGTGCCCAGGGTGCCGGCGTGGAAGCCTGACGGTTGGATCACTGCGGGCACGCGTGCGGGGACGTTGGGCTTGTTGATGTGATGATTGAGGAAGCGACGCGCGGACGTGTCGCGCAGAACAGCGGTCATGGACATGACTGTCTCCGTATGCGGCGAGTTGAAAAGGTGCCGCCGAAGGCTATTTAACGCGAAATCAGAAAAACGTCACACATGTGAACAAGAGGTCTCCGTGCGAAGTTTGCGCGTGGTTTGGGCGCAATGCTGATGCAAAGTGGTGTATCAGAGAGCCGAAAATGCACTGAGCAAGGCTGAAATTAATTTGAGATGGGCCTGATCCATGAGCACCTGGGGCAGCTTCTGCAGCAGACTGCATCACAACATTCCGCGCCCCGGTGTTGCCCCTACATGGTGCGGTCCGGACAGGCCCGACTCTGCTACACTCGACCCACCATGAGCATCGCCCTCGCCGCCTACCTGGACCTCACCGCTGACGACGTGGCCGTCCAGTGGAAGCGTGTCCTGGGGCGCCAGCCGCGCCCACGCCAGGAGTCCTACCTGCCGGTGGAGACCTTGCTCTGCTTCGGCCTGTTCTACCTGCTGGACCCCCACGGCTACGGCGGCAGCAACATCCACGAGGCCCCCGCCGTGGTGCACACCCTGGCCGCCTTGTTCCAGCGCACCCCTGGCTCCATCACCAGCAAGATGCTCAACATGGACGGCTCTCGCGCCAACTGCGCCCAGTGGGAGCCCGCCCTGTTCCAGGTGCTCACCACCACTC
>CAYZVO010000261.1:0-11576 GCA_964481655.1 uncultured Enterobacterales bacterium
AGTCGTGGAGATCCGGCATGGGGCGATCCTACCTCAGGGGGCGCTCGCCCGTGCCGATAGGCTCTCTGGACCCGCCCGCTCTGCTATGCTGGCCCAGTGGTTGGAGGTGCGCCCTGAGAGTCGCGACCGTCGGGGAGAGTGTGCGGGTGATCTGCACCCTGCTGGCATGCGCGGCGGTGGTGGGCTGTGTGGACCAGGAATCCATGGGCAGGATCGCGGGAAGCAGCACAGGCCCCAGCGCCCACGCACCCAGCGATGGCCCGGTGGCGCCGGCTCCCGAGGACCTGCCCCCCGACGGCGTGCTGCACCTGGCCTACGCCCCGGTGGCCACCGAGCTCGACCAGGACTCCTGGACGCCGCTGTCCGACCACCTGGTGCGCCGGCTGGGCGTCCTCATCGAACCGGTCCCCTTCGACTCCTACGGGGAGATCGTCGAGGCGGTGGCGAACAACGAGGTAGAGCTCGCGCTGCTGGCACCCCTGTCCTACGTCTTGGCCAAGGAACGCGAACCCGGCCTCGAGCCCATGGTCCAGACCTTGAGTGAGGGCAAGACCTCCTACTCGGCCTACCTCTTCGTCGAGCGTTCCTCCCGCTACCGCGAGGTGGATGAGCTGCGGGGCGCCCGGGTGGCGTTCGTGGACGAGCGCTCCACCTCGGGCTTCTTGCTGCCCTATGATCAGCTCTTGGATGCGGGCCTCGAGCCCGAGCTCGACCTGGCGGAGATCATCTTCACCGGAGACCACGTCAGCACCCTGCGCGCGGTGGCCGAGGGCCGGGCCGACGCAGCCGCCAGCTACGCGGACGTGATCCCCTGGGCGGCGGAGACAGCGCGGGACGAGGGCTGGGAACTGCCGGCCTTCCGTCTACTGGGCAACGCCGGCCGCATCCCCCTGGACGTGCTCTGTGTGAGCCCCGGGGTGGGCGAGAGCGTCCGCATCGCCCTGCACGATGAGCTGCTCCGGGCCAACACGTCCAGCGCGGTGGGTCGGGACTTCTTCCACAGCTCGGGCCGCATCGTCGGTTGGGCCGACACGGACGACGCCCACTACGAGGGCGTGCGCGAGGTGCACCGGCGCGTGCAGGAACATCGGGAGGATCTGCCGTGAGCCTGCGAGCGACCCAAGGCAGGGGCCTGGGCCTCTCCAGTCGGCTGGCCCTGGCCATCACGGCGTTGGCTGTGGTGGTGCTGGTGGTGGTGGGCTTGACCCTCGTGAGCGTCTCGAAGAGCGTGGCCTTGCAGGCCCAGCGGGAGCAGGGCGTGGCCCTGCTGCAGTCCATGGCCCCCAGCGTGGCGCGGGCCATCGCGGTCAACGACCTGGCGGACCTGGACGACCACCTCGCCGAGACCGTGCTGCAGGTGCGGCCCTCCTGGACCAGCATCCTGTACCTCGAGGCCTACGACGCGGCGGGGGACCCGCTGCTGAGGGCGAGCGACGGCAGCGCGCTGTCCCGGCGGGCTGACGGCTTCGTCGAGCCCGCGTTCCTAAGCTGCGCACTGGAGACCCAGGACGCCTGCTGGCAGATCGCCGAGAGCCCCAGCGGGGACAGTCTGCTGTTCCTGTCCACCCCGGCATCATCGGGTCTGCGCTGGGGCACCCTCGTGGGGGCCTTCGACCTGCGGGACTTCCAGCTGTTGAGCCAGCGCTGGTCCCAGCGCGCGGCGGGCACCGTGGCGGTGCTGGCGGCCTCGGTCTACGTCCTGGTCTGGTTCGGCCTGTCCCGCATCATCATCGCGCCGCTGGTGCGGTTGGCGCGGGCTGCCCGGCGGGTCCAGCAGGGCGATCTCAGCGCCCGGGTGGCCATGGGCCGCGGGGACGAGCTGGGTGAGCTGGGTGAGGCCTTCGACAGCATGGCCGAGCGCCTCGAGGCCCACACCGTGGATCTCGAGCGCAAGGTCGCGGAGCGCAGCGCCCAGATCCGGCAGCAGAAGGAAGAGCTCGAGCGGGTCAACAGCAACCTGGCGAGCATCAACACCCAGCTCGAGCGCCTGGCCACCACCGACGCGCTGACCGGCCTGCACAACCGCCGCTACCTGCAACAGGCCCTCGAGTTCGAGCTCGCCCGCGGCGTGCGCGCCGAGCACCCCTTCTGCCTGCTGATGATGGACATCGACCACTTCAAGCGGGTCAACGACACCTGGGGCCACGCGGTGGGCGACGTGGTGCTCGTGAAGCTGGCCGCCATCTTGAAGGAGAACCTGCGCAACACGGACCTGCGCGCCCGCTGGGGCGGCGAGGAGTTCGTGGCGCTGCTGCTCGACAGCGACCGCGAGTCCGGCCTCAAGGCCGCAGAGAAGATCCGGTCGGTGGTCGAAGCCACCTCCATCGACGCCGGCCTCGATGAGCCCGTGCACATCACCATCAGCATCGGCGTGGCCCACTCCCCTCAGGACGGGGTCACCGAGGACAAGCTCTTCGCCCACGCGGACGCGGCGTTGTACCGGGCGAAGGAGAGCGGGCGGAACCGGGTCGAAGGCTGAGAGCTACAACGCCCCAGTCACGTGCTGGAGCTTGTCGTAGGCCAGGGCCGCGTCGGCCTTGGCGAGGGTCAGCTTGACGCCGGCCTCGGCCACGCCGCCGTGGGCCTGCTGCAGGTCGAGCATGGAGCCGGCGCCTTCTTTCAGGCGGGCCTCGGCGGCGTCGACGGCTTCCTCGGCCAGGCGCACGGCCTCTTCCCGCTCGGTGAGGCTGGCCATGGCGGCGGACAGCTCGCCGTGGATGCGGATGATCTCGAGCTCGGCCTGGTCGCGGAGCAGGCGCTTGCCGGCGCTGGCCATCTCGACCTGGGCCCGGGCCTTGTCCACCTTGGCCATCACCGCACCGCCCTGGACGAGGGGCACGGTCAGGCCGAGCATGACGTTCCAGTTGACGTCTTCGTACAGCATCGGCGCGGGGTCGAGGCCGAAGACCTTGCCGGAGACCCCCAGGATGGGCATGGCGGCGCCCCGCTCCGCCCAGACCACAGCCTCGGCCGCCTCGATCCGGGCGTCCGCCACCGCGAGGTCGGGCCGGTCCAGCCGTGAGCTGACCTCGCCCAGGCTGGGCACCGCGGTGGGCACCACGAAGGGATGGGCGGCGCCGGGCTGGGGGGTTAGCAGGTGTAGGGTGCGGTTGGGGGGGGCCGAGGCGGCCTCGGCCCGGGCCACGGTGGCCTTGGCGGTGGCCACGGCGCCGTCGGCCTGCAGGACCTGATCCCGGGTGGCCACGCCGTTGTCCACCAGCGTGCGCGCCAGGCCCGCGATGCGCTCGGCCAGGTCCAGGGAGTCCCGGGCCTCGGCCAGCAGGGCCTGGTGACGGGAGGACGCGTGCCAGGCCTCGAGCACGTAGGCGTCGAGCTGGTACAGCTCTGCGTCACCCTGGACCTGGGCGATGTCCCCCCCGGCCACGGCGGCCTTGCGCCAGAGATAGGCCTGGGGGGCGACGATGGCCTGGGAACCCTGGATCTGCCACTGCCACTGGTGGCTGGGCAGGACCTCGGGGTTCTCGATCCCGTCGCACATGGACGGCTGGACCGGGTTCCCGCCCTCCTGCAGCATCAGGTAGAACTGGTAGCAGATGGGCATCATGTCCAGGTAGATGTCGTTCTGCCAGATGGACCCACCGGCCGCGCTCAGCTGCGGCAACATGTGGGCCGTGGCTTCGCGCACCTGGGCCTGGGACTCGGCGACGCGGGCCTCGGCCAGGGCGGCCACCGGGGAGCTGGTCTGCGCCGCATCGAGGGCCTGGTCCAGGCTCATGGAGAGGGCAGGGGAGACGAGCAGCAGGGCGAGGGAAGAGAGCATCAGGCACTCCTCTTGCGGAAGCGGAAGACGGCCAGGGCCAACAGGACGAAGGCGATGATGGCCAGGATGACGGACTCGCGGTGCAGGACCTCGAAGCCGATGCCCTTGAGGAACACGCCGCGGATCATCACCGCGAAGTAGGTCAGGGGCAGGAAGTCACTCAGGACGCGGGCCCAGGGCTCCATGTTGGAGACCGGATACATCAGGCCGCCCAGCAGGATGTTGGGCAGGATGACCAGCACCGAGGTCAGCAGGGCCTGCTGCTGGGTCTGGGAGATGGTGGAGACCAACAACCCGAAGGCCAGCATGGCGGCCAGGTAGAGGATGGCCATGCCCAGCAGGTGCCAGGCCGAGCCGAGGAACGGCACCCCGAAGCCGTAGATGGTCACCAGGGTGACCAGCACGCCCTGGATGATGCCGATGACCACGAAGGGCGCCAGCTTGCCCACCATCAGCTCCCCCGGTCGGATGGGGGTGACCGAGAGCTGCTCGATGGTGCCGGTCTCCCGCTCCTTCACCACAGCCATGGCCGACAGCACGGTGATGATGACCGTGAGGATCATGGCCAGCACCGCGGGCACCATGAACCACTCACTCTGGAAGGTCGGGTTGTACAGCACCCGCGAGCGGGGATCGGGCATGCCGTAGGGGATGCTGTTCTGGACCAGGGGCAGGCGCTCGGTGGAGACATCCCGCAGGATCTGGTCCACGTAGCGCTGGGCGCCCAGGGCGCGGTTGGTGTCGGTGCCGTCGACCCACACGGGGATCTCGGCCTGCTCGCCCCGGTGCAGGGCGCGGTCGGTGCCCGGGGGCACGATCACGGCGAGCTCGGCGCGGCCCTGGTCGATGGCCAGCTCGGCGTCCTTGTAGGAGTCGGTGATGCCGATGAGGTCGAAGGCCTCGCCGGCGTCCAGCCGCTGGGCGATGGCCCGGCTGGTGGGGCTGTGGTCGCCGTCCACCACGACCAGGGAGAGATCTTCCACGTCGAAGTTGGCGGCCAGGCCCAGCAGGGTCAGCTGGATGACCGGGATGACGAAGACGATGGGCAGCATGCGACGATCGCGCTTGAGGTGGATCAGCTCCTTGCGAGCCACCGCCAGCAGCCGGCGCAGGGAGAAGCGGTGCAGGGTGCCGAGGATGGGGAGCCTCACAGGGACCTCCTGAACCGCGAGGTCGCCGCCGCCATCACCACGAAGGCGAAGATGACCATGGCCACCAGGTCGGGCCAGAGCACATCGAGCCCCACGCCCTTGAGGAACAGCCCGCGGATGAGCCGCAGGTAGTACCGGGCCGGCACCGCGTAGCTGATGTACTGCAGGAACCAGGGCATGTTCTTGATGGGGAAGATGAAGCCCGAGAGGATCATCGAGGGCAGGATGGTGGCCACGAAGCTGATCTGCATGGCGACCTGCTGGCTCTTGAGCGCCGCCGAGAACAGCAGGCCCATGGCCATGGCGCCCGTGAGGTAGAGCAGGGTGGCCACCGCCAGGATGAGCAGTGAGCCCCGGATGGGCACCCCGAACAGGAAGCGGGACAGCAGGGTGACCGAGCCCACCTGGATGATGCCCACCAGGATGTAGGGCGCCAGCTTGCCCAGCATCAGCGCCGGCCCGCGCACGGGGGAGACGAGGATCTGCTCGATGGTGTTGTGCTCGTACTCCCGGGCGACACACTGGGAGGTGATCATGGCCGACAGCATCATGATGATGACGGCGATGAGCCCGGGTACGACGAACCAGCGGGAGTCCAGGGCCTCGTTGAAGAAGATGCGGGGCTCGGCCGACAGCCCCGGGACGCCGCCTCTGCGGCCCATCACCGTGAGCAGCTGCTCGACCTCGTTGACGGTGGTGTACTGCAGGCTCGAGGCCACATGCCCCAGGGCCTGGGCGGCGAAGCTGGCCTCGGTGCCATCGACGATGACCTGGACCGGGGCGTTCTTGCCGGACTCGATGTCGCGGCCGAAGCCCGGCGGGATCACGATACCCATCCGCGCTTTGCCCATGTCGAGCATGCGCTCCATCTCGTCGGGGCTGTCGGTGCGGGCCACCACCCGGACGGCGCCGTCGGCGGTGAGGTGGGACATGAGCTGCCGGGCCGCCGCGCTGCGATCCTGGTCCACCACCGCGATGTCCACGTTCTTGACGTCGAGGTTGATGGCGTAGCCGAACATCACGACCATGAGCAGGGGCAGGGCCAGGGCGGCCAGGAGGGAGCGGGGGTCCCTCAGGATGTGCAGCAGCTCCTTGGATGCGATCGGGAAGAAGGCCCTCATGCGTCGTCCTCCACGCCGCTCGAGAACTCACAGGCGTCGAGGAACACGTCCTCGAGGGTCGGGGCGATGCGCTCGACGGGCACGCCGAGGTCGGCCTGCAGGCCCTCGCGCTGCTCGGCGCTGAAGAGCTTGACGTGCCAGGCTGAGCCCATGGGGGTGCAGGCGCGCACGCGGGGATCGGCCTCGAGGGTGGGCCGGTCCACGCCCTCGAGCTTCACCAGGTCGCCACGGTCGCCGTCGATGCGGAGCTGACGGGGTGGGCCCAGGCCCACCAGGGTGCCGGCCCGCAGGAACGCCACCATGCCGCAGTTCTCGGCCTCGTCCATGTAGTGGGTGGTCACGAAGATGGTGACCCCGGCCTGCCGCATGGCGTGGATGAGCCGCCAGAACTGGCGGCGGGAGAGGGGGTCGACGCCCGCGGTGGGCTCGTCCAGGAACAACACCCGGGGCTCGTGCAGCACGGCGCAGCCCAGGGCCAGGCGCTGCTTGATGCCCACGGGCAGGGTGGCGGTGAGGGCCTTTTCGCGGCCCTTCAGGCCGGACATCTCGAGGGCGAACTCCCGGCGCGCCGCCAGCTTCTTGCGGGGCACCAGGTAGACATCGCCGTAGAAGCGGATGTTCTCATCGACGGTCAGGTCGTTGTACAGGGCGAACTTCTGGCTCATGTACCCGATGCGGCTCTTGACGGCCTCGGGGTCCTTGACCACGTCGATGCCGTCCACCGTGGCCTGGCCGGAGCTGGCCTTCAGCAGGCCGCAGAGGATGCGCATGGTGGTGGTCTTGCCCGCGCCGTTGGGGCCCAGGAAGCCGTAGATGGAGCCCCGAGGCACCTCGAGGTCCACGTCGTTGACGGCCACGAACTTGCCGAAGGTGCGGCGCAGCTTGACGGCCCGGACGGCGATCTCGGTGCTCATGCGCCCCCCTCCTGCTCGCCCAGCAGGGCCTGGACGTAGGCGTCCTCCATGCTGGGGGGCACCTGGCGGGCCTCGGCGCCGAAGCCGGCCTCGCGCAGCAGCGAGACGGCGTGGTCCGGGGTCGGGGGGCCCACCACGTGGAGCATGTCGCCGAACAGCTGCACGTCGTCGTCGGGCAGGGCCTCGGTGAGCAGCTCGGCGGCGGCGAAGGGGCGGTCGGTCTCGATCTCCCAGACCGGCACGGTGATCCGGGCCCGCAGCCGCTCGGGCGTGTCGTAGGCCAGGATGCGCCCGTCGGCCATCAGCGCCACCAGGTCGCAGCGTGCGGCCTCGTCCATGTAGGGGGTGGCCACCACCACGGTGACGCGGCCCCGCAGCTCGCCCAGGATGTCCCAGAACTCCCGGCGGCTGACCGGGTCCACGCCGTTGGTGGGCTCGTCGAGGAACAGCACCCTCGGCTCGTGCAGCAGGGTGCAGATGAGCCCCAGCTTCTGTTTCATGCCGCCGGAGAGCTTGCCCGCGTGGCGCTTCACGAAGGGCGCCAGTCGGGTGAACTCGAGCAGGCGCTTCTCCCTCTCGATGCGGTCCTTGCGCTTGACCAGCCGCAGCCGCGCGAAGAACTTGATGTTCTCGGCCACGGTCAGATCGGTGTACAGCCCGAAGGCCTGGGACATGTAGCCCAGCAGCAGGCGGGTCTTGTCCCGCTCCTTCTGCACGTCGTGGCCGCAGATGGACACGGTGCCCTTCGTGGGCGCCAGCACGCCGACCATCATCCGGATCAGCGTGGTCTTGCCGGCGCCATCGGGACCGATCAGGCCCACCACGGTGCCCTCGGGCACGGTGAAGTCCACGCCGCGCACCGCGACGAGATCGTCGAAGTGACGGGTGATGCCCGTGGCCTGGACGGCGGGGGTGTTCACTGGGACAGCTCCGCGAAGACGGCGTCGGCGGGGATGCCGGGGTGGATGCCGGTGCCCGGCTCGAGGGCGATGTCCACCGCGAAGACCTGCTTGACGCGCTCTTCGGGGGTCAGGATGTCGCGAGGGGTGAACTCGGCCTGGGCCGAGATCCAGTCGATGGAGCCGGTGCGGGCGTTCTCTGGATCGGCGTCGAGGTAGACGGACACCGAGCCGCCCACGGAGATGCTCTCGACCACCTTCAGCGGCACGTAGACCCGCAGCTTGGGGTGATCCAGGTCGCCGATGGTGATGACCGACATGCCCGCAGCCAGCACCTCGCCGGGTTCGCGGTTGCGGGACAGCACCACACCGGAGACCGGGGCGTAGCCGCTGGATTCATCGAGCTTCTTGTCGATGAGGGCCAGGGCGGCCTCGGCCTGGGTGCGCACAGCTTCGGCCTGGGCCACGCCCTTGCGGGCGGCCGAGGACTGGGCCTGGGCGCCCTGGAGCTGGCCGCTCAGGGTCGAGACCTGCTGGTTGGTGCCCGCGCCCGCGGCCTCGAGGGCGCGCATGCGCACCAGCTCGCGATCGAGGGTGGAGACCTGGGCCCCCGCCGCCCGGGCCTGAGCCTGGGTGGTCTCGATGGCGGCCAGGGCTTGGTTGACCTGGCCCTCGCGCACCGCGCGCTCGAGCTGGATCATGGCCGGGTCGAGCTCGAAGAGCAGCTGCCCTTCCTCGACCCGGTCGCCGCGCTCCACGGCGATGGTCTGAAGGCGCCCGGAGAGCAGGGGAGCCACCTCGACCTCGGTGACCTCGACGGTGCCGGTGTAGGTGTCGGGACGCTGGTCCCCGCCCGCGCAGGCGAGCAAGGCGACGAGAAACAGAGCGGTCATGCTTCCTCCTTTGGAGGGCTGCAGAGGACGCCATCGCGGGCGATGGCCATGGCGGTGTCGTGGTAGGTGGAGCGGAGCTGCTCGGGGTCGAGGGGGATGCGACCCGACAGCACCGATGAGCCGACGTTGAACAGGATGTACGGTGCGAGCATGGCCGGGAGGACCGCTCGCGGATCGAGGTCGGGGTTGACGGTGCCCTGGGCCTGGCCCTCCCGCACGCAACCCCAGAAGGCCGCCAGGACCATCGGAGCCCGGGTGAGCACCAGCGGCAGGATGCGTTCTCCGCCGCCCAGGATCTCGTGCGCCGCCAGCCGGACCAGCTTGGGGCGGGAGCTCAAGAAGTCGCGGTAGCCCTCGATGAAGGCCAGCAGGCGCTGCTCCGGGGGAGCGTCGGAGGCCACCAACGCGGCGTCCGCCATGGTGACGATGCTGTCCACGACACGCTCGAGCACGGCGGTGTACAAGCCATCCTTGGAGCCGAAGTAGTAGTAGAGCATCGCCTTGTTGGCGTCGGCCGCCTCGGCGATGGCCGCCACGCGGGCACCGGCGAGACCGTGATCGGCGAAGGCCTGCTCGGCCGCATCGAGGATGCGATCGCGTGTCTCAGCTGACGGTGGTTGGGACATGAGCTCTCCTCGGGGGAGTTAACCGTACGGTTAGATTAACCATTAGGTTAACGCCTGCCAAGTGATTCCTGATACAAGTGCGCCATGGACGTTTCCCTGATCACCCTCGAGGCCCTGCACCGCGACGTGAGCGAGCAGGCGACCCAGCTGCTCGACGGCTACCGCGCCACCGGCCACCCGGTGAGCTGCGGCCGTGGCTGCACCCGCTGCTGTCAGGACGAGCTCACGGTCTTCGAGCTCGAGGCCGAGCTCATCCGGCACCACCACGCCGAGCTGTTGGCCGACGGGCGCCCGGGCCCCGCAGGCGCCTGCGCCTTCCTCGACGCCGACGGCGCCTGCCGCATCTACGCCCAGCGCCCCTACGTCTGTCGAACCCAGGGCCTGCCCCTGCGCTGGCTGGAGCCCGACGGCGAAGGCGGCGGCCTCGAGTACCGCGACATCTGCCCCCTCAACGAAGGGGAGCAGGGGACGCCCCTGGTGGAGCTGCCCCCCGAGGCCTTCTGGACCATCGGTCAGTGGGAGGCCAAGCTGCGGATGCTCCAAGAGCTGCGCGACGGCGGCGAAGGCCGGCGCGTGCCCCTGCGGAGCCTGTTCGGCTAGGCCCTAGTCCCAGTCGGAGGCGGGGCCACCGTAGGCGCCCATGTCGTTGGTGGTGCCGTCGGCGTCGTCGTAGGCGCCGGACGGGTCGCCCTGGTCCACCAGGCTCGACGCGCTGTTGAGGTGCAGATCGTCGTTGGTGAGGTCGCCGTCGTCGCTGTAGGCCACGAACAGGGGCGCCACGGACAGGTTGCCGTCCGAGCCGGTGGGATCGGTGACGCCGCTGTAGTTGCCCGAGAGGTTCGCGTAGACGTCGTTGTAGGTGCCCGTGAACGAGGCCCCCGAGTCCACCAGGATGCCCACGCCGGTCAGGGCGCCGTAGACGATGCTGTTCATCATGGTCGCGGCGCTGCTGCCCGAGGCGTAGAGGCCGCCGCCGGTGGTGGCGTCGTCGCCGGCGATGGTGACGTTGACCATACCGCCGGTGGCGTCCACCAGGAACAGGCCGCCGCCTTCGGAGGAGGCGTAGTTGAACGACGAGACGACGTTGGTGTAGCCGACGGTGCCGCCATCGACCT
Organism: uncultured Enterobacterales bacterium; assembly: GCA_964481655.1. Lineage (GTDB taxonomy): Bacteria > Myxococcota_A > UBA796 > UBA796 > JAFGLY01 > CALDOK01. Next base: position 10,501 of record CAYZVO010000261.1, read on the forward strand.
CGAAGCCGCCGCCGTCGGTGGCCTCGTTGCCCCGGACGTAGGAGGTGGACATCGTGATGGCCGAGGTCTCGTCGGCGTAGATGCCGCCGCCCTGGTCGGCGTAGTTGGAGGCCACCGTGGACGCGCTCACGTCGGAGTTCGAGTCCAGGAAGCACATCCCGCCGCCGTAGGAGCTGACGTAGTAGGTGTCCGGGTAGGTGATGGTGGTGGAGGTGACCGGGAGGCTGGAGCCTTCCGCGGTGACATCCACGATGGTGGGATCGGAGCTCGAGACGAACAGCCCGCCGCCGCAGTAGGTGTAGTAGTAGTCGGTGCAGGTGATGATCGAGGTGCAGCCGTAGGAGGACGAGGTCACCTCGAGGTGGCCGTCGCCGATCAGGGTGAAGCCCGTGACCACGGTCGCCGCGGTCTCACCGCTCTCGATGTTGAAGGCGGCGTCGCCGGTGCCCACCGCGTCGATGATGGTGCTGTCGGCGCCGTCGGCGCCGGTGATCTCGAGGTCGGTGCCGTTCATGGTCACCGACTCGTAGTAGGTGCCCGCGAAGACCACGACGCACTGAGTGGCGTTGTCCACGCCGCCCTGCACGGTGTCCAGGGGGCTCCCGACGGTGCCGGTGCCCGAGGACGAGCCGGTGGAGGCGTCCACCACGACAGGCTCGGTGGCGTCGCCGTCGTCGCAGTCCAGGGCGTTGTCGGTGTAGCCGCTGGGCTCGGCGCAGGCCTCGATGGTGTTGTCGGGATCGCCGAAGGCGTCGGAGTCGGAGTCGGCGTAGTAGGTGTCGCCGTCGACCACCTCGCCGTCCTCGTCGATGTCGCCGTCACAGTCGTCGTCTTCGCCGTTGCAGTATTCGTCGGCGCCCGGGTACTGGGTCGGGTCGGCGTCATCGCAGTCGGTGTCGTCGGAGACGTAGCCGGTGGGCTGATCGCAGTCGATGTCCGAGGCCGCGGCGTCGCCGTAGCTGTCGAGGTCGGCGTCGGCGTACCAGGTGGAGACGTCCACCGCGTCGTCCTCGTCCACCGAGCCGTCGCAGTCGTCGTCCTCGCCGTTGCAGTAATCGTCGGCGCCCGGGTACTGG
>CAYZVO010000262.1:0-11319 GCA_964481655.1 uncultured Enterobacterales bacterium
GGCCAACCCCGCCGCCACCGAGCTGGGCGCCGGCTTCGACGACGACTGCGACGGCACCGTGGACGAGGACGACGCGGCCGACGCCTCCACCTGGTACGCCGACGCCGACGCTGACGGCTACGGCGATGCCTCTTCCACAACCGCGGCCTGCACGGTCCCCAGCGGCTACGTCGCCGACAGCACCGACTGCGACGACGCCGCGGCCGCGGTCAACCCCGCCGCCACCGAGCAGTGCAACGGCATCGACGACGACTGCGACGGCACCGTGGACGAGGACGACGCCTCCGACGCCTCCACCTGGTACGCGGACGCGGACGGCGACGGCTACGGTGATGCCTCCAGCACCACCACCGCCTGCTCGGTCCCCAGCGGCTACGTCGCCGACGACAGCGACTGCGACGACAGCGACGCGAGCATCAACCCGGCCGCCAGCGAGGCCTGGTACGACGGCGTGGACTCCGACTGCGACGGCGACGATGAGCCCGATCCCTGCGGTGGGCTCCCCGGCGAGAGCACGGTGGCCTTCGACGCGGACGCCGAGGCCGTCTACCCGGACCCCTCCACCTGGAGCGTGTCCGTGGAGTGGAGCTCCGAGAGCATCGGCTACGGCGCCGGCAGCTCCTACGACCAGGTCATGATGACCCCGGTGGTCGGGCAGCTCACCGACGACAACGGCGACGGCATGATCGACGCCGAGGACACGCCGGATGTGGCCTTCACCACCTACAGCGGCAGCGGCTACGGCAGCTACGGCTACCTGCGGGTCTTCTCCGGCGACGGCAGCGGCGAGCACCTGTCCGTCTACTCGGTCAGCGACGGCAGCTCGACCTGGACCATCAACGGCTCCGCGGGCGTGGCCCTGGGCGACCTGGACGCCGACGGTCTGCCCGAGATCGTGACCATCGCCAACGGCGGCTACGTGCTGGCCCTCGAGCACGACGGCAGCTTCGCCTGGGCTTCATCCAGCACCAGCGGCAGCAAGTACGCCTACCCCTCCCTGCACGACATGGACGACGACGGCTACGCCGAGGTCATCGCCGGTGGCCTGGTGCTCGACCACACCGGCGCCACCCTCTTCGATGCCGGGACGGGCGTGAGCTACACCAGCTTCGCCGCGGACATGGACCAGGACGGGGTGCTCGACCTCGTGCACGGCTCCAGCGTGTACGACTTCAGCGGCGCGCTGCTGTCCAGCAGCAGCATCTACTCCTACCACTCGGCCGTGGCCGACTTCGACGGTGACGGTGTGGCGGAGCTGGTGGCCCACTACGGCCCCGAGGTCTCGCTGCTGGACAGCGCGGGCGCCACCCTGTGGAGCAACACCTACAGCGGCATGGGCTACGGCGCGCAGTGCGTGGCCGACTACGACGGCGACGGCCTCCCCGAGATCGGAGTTCCCGGCGCCTACACCTTCACCATGGTCGACGACGACGGCAGCACCCTGTGGACCGCCAGCAGCTACGATCCCTCCAACGGCACCATGGGCTGCTCGGCCTTCGACTTCGACGGCGACGGCCAGGCCGAGGTGGTCTACGGGGACCGCACCCAGCTGTTCGTCTGGGACGGCGCCACGGGTGCCCAGCTCTGGTACGAGTCGAGCATGGCCTCGGGCTCCTTGTACGAGTTCGTCTACGTGGCGGATGTGGACGGCGACGGCGACGCCGAGATCGTCATCGGCGCCAACGACTACTCCATCTCCGGCTGGGCCGGTGTGGTGGTGCTGGGCGAGGACAACGACGCCTGGGCCAGCGCCCGTCCCGTCTGGAACCAGCACGCCTACTACGGCGACCATGTCACCGACGACGGCGCCATCACCCACGAGGGCACCCCCTGGCTCGAGCACAACGACTACCGCACCCAGCACGCCGCCGGCGCGCTGCCAGGCGCGGCCCCCAACCTCGAGCTCTACCTGCTGGGAGGCTGCGAGGACTGCAGCACCGGCGACGTCGAGCTGAGCGTAGCCGTGGACAACACCGGATCGGTGATGGTCCCCGCGGGCGTGTCCGTGGCCCTGTACGCCGACGACGGCACGAGCCAGACCCTGATCGAGGTCCAGACCACCACCGACCCGGCCTGGCCCGGCGACCGGCTGGCCCCCCTCACCTTCACCGTCGCCGGCGCCGAGATCGGCAGTGCCGGGCTGGTGGTCGTGGTGGACGATGACGGGACGGGTGCGGGGGTGCACACCGAGAGTGATGAGACGGACAACAGTGTGAGCTGGGCTGGGGGGGGGTGTTCCTGACGGGGTGGGTGCGCGACTCGAACGCTCTGCAGCGCGACGATCCGTAGATCGATCCAAGGCCGAATCTCCGCCTGGACCCAGCATGGCCGGGCACACATCTTGCGTAGTCCTCGGCCATGGATCCCGACCTGCTCACCTACTACGAGGACCTCGCACCCCGCTACGACCGAAGCCGCTTCGGCTCCAGCTACGGGCGCTTCCTCCACGCCCAGGAACACCGCCTGCTGTCGCGCTGGCTGCCCGGCGGCACGGTCCTCGATCTCGGCTGCGGCACCGGCCGCCTGATCGACCTGGCCACGCACGGCCTGGACCCCAGCCCCGCCATGCTGGCCCAGGCCAGGGGTCGGCACCCCGCGCTCGATCTCCGGGAGGGTCACGGCGGCGCCATCCCCTGGCCGGATCGCTCCTTCGACGCCGTGTTCTGCCTTCACCTCCTGATGCACCTGCAGCCTCCCACCATCCTGACGATCTTCGCCGAGTGCCACCGTGTGCTGCGGCCGGGCGGGAGGTTGCTGGTGGACGCCCCCAGCGCCATCCGGCGGCGACTCACCGGCCACCGCCAGCCCGGCTGGCACGGGGGCACTGCCCTGGACGACCTCTCCCTCCTGCTCGGCCCCGGCTGGCGCCCCCTCGCGGACGCGGGGCTGATCTGCCTGCCCCTCGGTCGGATCCCCCACCGGCTGCGCCGCGTGCTCCGGCCCCTGGATGACCGGTTGGGGGCCAGCCCTCTGCGAGCGTTGGCTTCCTACCGCCTGCACCTCCTGGAGCGGCGATGACCTGGATGCTCGAGCTCCGACGCCAGCTCGCGTGGCAGCGAAGGCGGCGGCGAGACAGGGGGCTGGACCTGATGGCGCCAGGGGTGGAGCGCTGCAGTCACCCCGCGCGCCTCGAGCTCGAGCAGCCTCTCGGGGCCGACGCCGGGGCCAAACGTCACAACATCCAGCTCGCAGCCAACGCCCTCGCCGGGCGCCCGCTGCGACCGGGCCAGATCTTCTCCTTCTGGCATCTCGTCGGCCGCCCCCTCCCAGCTCGAGGCTTCATGGCCGGCCGCTCCCTCCTCGCGGGTGAACTGGTCCGGGATCCGGGCGGCGGACTCTGCCAGCTCGCCGGGGCGCTCTACCACCTCGCCCTGCTGGGGGGCCTGGAGGTCGTGGAGCGCTGGCCACACTCCGTCGACCTGTACCGGGAGGACGAGCGCTACACCCCCCTGGGGGCGGACGCCTCGATAGCCTGGGCGCTCCGGGACCTACGCCTGCGCAGCCAGGTGGAGCTGAGCTTCGACGTCGCGATCGGGCCCGACCACCTGCGGGCAGCCCTCTGCTCGCCCCACCCCCTCCCTCGCTGCGACCTGCGCTTCGCGCGCATCGAAGATGGCCCCACCCACCGCAGCGTACTCTGCCTGCGCGAGCGGGATGGGACCACCGAGCGCATCGCGCTGTCGAGCTACCGCATCGCCGCGAGCCATGGCCCCTCCGGGAATGCCCAGGGCTGACGGAGCCAACGTGGCCACAACGGGCGCCCTATGGCGAGAATGCCCGCCAATGCGGTGGGTTTCTGATGGCCGGGGCGACTGGATCGCGCGTAGCGGAGCGACCGCCTGCTCCCAATGAACGAAAACCCGCCTTTTGGGCGGGTTTTCTAATGGTCGGGGCGACTGGATTCGAACCAGCGACCGCCTGCTCCCAAAGTGGCGAAAGCTGGCTTGAAACCTGGGTTTTCAATGGTTTGAGAGGCACCAAGAAGCACGTTTTGGCGCCTGGAGGAACCCAGATCGCTAGTCTGTGCCTAGCTGGAGCCAGGGAACACCTGTTCGCCAAGGACGTGTCCCTGCGGGAACCAGCGACCATGTTTCCGCAGGCTAGCAGGTCGGCGAGCCGAACCAGTGGCCAGGTTTCCACAGGCTAGCAGGTCGCCTTGCCGAACCAGGGGACACCTGTCGGTGGGACAGAAGGCAAGAACCACTGACGAACCGGGGGACACCTGTCGGGAGGACGGTGTAGACGAACCAGCGACCAGCTGTGTGGATGGCCCGTTGTCGATGGTCCACTTCGGTCGCCCTAGCAGGTTCCAGCGACCACCTGCCCGCGGCCTGATACGAGCGCTTGTCGAACCAGGGACAACATGCCTGTCTTTCCTGGAACGGCCCGTGCTTCCTGCTAGGCACGAGATCGTCTGCAAGAACTTCTCGAAGCGTCAATACCGACATCCATCCTGCCCAGTCTGTGGCTCCAAGTGGCACCCTCGAGGCGCAGCCGTGTGACACCTATCAGGTGGTGTAGAACGGGACGCTCACCGGGTCGGAGCTACAGCTGGGACTTGCGACTTCCGATGGCCAGGAAGGCACACAGACTCCCACACCCGCCGTCTGACAAGGGCGTAATCAAAAGACTCGCGAACGAACGGGACGACTCAGATGGCGTCGATGAGCGCCTGACGAATGGACGTGTAGTTCGCCTTGCCGTTGACGGTGATGGAGTAGCTCTGGTCACCCTCCACGGTGAAATCGACCGTCTTCTTCCTGTCATTCCACGTCACGTCCGAGAGTTCACCGAGCCTCTTGGCGAAGCCGATCTTCTTGCACTTGCCCCTGCCGCCAGAGACGATGATCTTGCCTGTTTCTCCCTCGCCTTCGGAAGGAACGAACTGCACCGTCGTGTTGTTGCAGGTCGTGCCGTTGGCGACCACAGTGGCTCTAGTGTCGGTGAACCCAGCCGCGAACGCGGCGCTCGCCGCCACGAAAAACACAGATAGTGCCAGCAGTTTGAACGTGAACTTCATTCTGATCTCCCTGGTTGACCACGCCCAAATTTGAGCTTTCTCGATACTACCACAACCACAGGCCCGCATATGCTCGGCCGCGCAAGAACAGACCGTTCAGCGCCTCACCTCCACCACCGGCAACTCCCATCGGTCCACCTTCAACTTCGAGCGATACTCGGCTCCTGTCTGGTCCGCCTCCCGTTCCACCATGGCCAGCACACGCAGGCTCATGGGTTGCCCCAGCCGCGGCAACCACACTGGCTTCGCCTGGGTCGCCAGAGCCGCCACCGCACCGCCACCGGGCAGGGTCAACAGCAGGTAGTCGCCGTCCCGTCGCAGATGGAGCTCGTCACCTGCCTCGACCGCTGCCAGCCGGGCGTGGATGGGATCGCGATCCCAACGCCTCCCCGCATAGTCGATGAACAGATCGTCCAGGCTGATGACCTCGTAGCGAGGCGCCGGTCCCATCGGAGCAGCCTGTGCGGCCGTCTGCCGATGGATGCTCGGATCCGACAGCTCCCGGAGGAAGCTGCTCGCCGCGCTCGAGCTGTGGGTCAGACAGAGGGACCGCATCGCCCGGGTCATGCCCACGTAGAGCAGTCGCCGTTCGGCATCCCGATCCGCCTGCCCCACCGAATGACCGGCGTCCAACAGGAACACATGCGGGAACTCGAGCCCCTTGGCTGAGTGCAGCGTTCCCAACAGCACGCCATGGCCCAGGTGCTGGCTGCGCCCCTGCTCCGCGAGCGCTTCCCACAGGTCGCGGCGCAAGTCGGCGCCCGTGCGAGGGGACTCACCAAGCTCCACCCCCCAGGCCTCGACCTGGGCGCGGAGCTGCTGCCACCAGGGGTTGTCCGGGTGATCAGCACATAGCTCGGCCAGGATCCCGCGCAGATCATCCACGGTGAGGGGCGTGGCCCCCCGCTGCTCGAGGGCTCGCAGGAACACGGCCAATTCCCGCACGCGGTGCAGGGACAGCCCCCTGCCCAGCTCCACCCGGTAGGGCACATCCAGTTCGTCGAGCAGGGAACGCAGGGGCCAGAGATCCTGCCGCCTGCGCGCGAACACCGCGAAGTCGCCCCAGTCGATGCCGGTCGACAGCCCACGCAGTCGCCGCATCTCCCCGAGCACGAAGGCGGCCTCGGCCGCGCGGCGGGGCGCCTCGCCCAGGCGGACCCGGCCGCGGGCCGGGGGGGCCGCCGCCGCCCTCTCCCCGCCCGGGGGCCGGGGCTTGCGCCGATCGGCGCGCCGGATGGGGTGCTCGCGCTTGAGGCGATCACGGGCGTGCTCGATCAGGGCGTTCGAGGCCGCGACGATGTTGGCCGTGGATCGGTAGTTCGCCACCAGGTGGTGGATCTCGGCGCCGTAGTCCTCGCGGAAGCGTTGGATGAACTCGCTAGAGGCGCCCCGGAAGGCGTAGATGTTCTGGTCATCGTCTCCCACGGCCATGATGGACAGACGCAGGTCGTCGGCACCCTTCGCCGTGGAGCGCCCGGTGATGGCCGAGATGAGCCGGTACTGCCGCGCGTCGATGTCCTGGTACTCGTCCACCAGGATGTGTCGGTAGCCAGCCAGCAAAGCCTCCCGAAGCTCGTCGGGCTCGAGCCCGCAGACCGAGCCGGTCCCCTCAAGCAGCGAAGAGGCCTCGTCCAACACCTCTTCGAACACCGAACTCGTCAGCTCCTTGCGCTCCTTGGCGTCGGCCAGGGAGCGGCCCGTGATGCGCATGGCCAAACCGTGCAGGGTGCTGACCGTCACCGCCCGAGCCTCGGACCCGATGAGATCCCACAGGCGCCGGCGGAGCTCGTTGGCCGTGGAGCGGTTGTAGCAGAGCACCAGGACGGCGCGAGGATCGACCCTCTGCACCCGCACCAGCCAGGCGCAGCGATGCACCAGGGTGCGGGTCTTGCCCGAGCCGGGGCCGGCGAGCACCAGCAGGTTGTCCTTGGGCTTGGCGGTGACGATGGCTTGCTGCGCCCGGTTGCGCAGGTCTTCGACAATCATCTGGAACGAGCGCTGGGAGGTGGCCCGCTTCAGCATCTTCTTGTCGCCGGGGAACCAGTCGTGGAGGAAGGCCTCCCGCTCCCGATCGAACCACTCATGGGCGTAGGTCAGGGCCCGATCCATGTGCTCGGCGCCCAGCCTGGCGTAGCCTCCCATCACGTGGATCTGGAGGATCCGCTCCTGGTAGTGATGGTGCAAGGGCTCGTAGTCCTGGCGGGTGTAGCGGCGGCGACGCGCATCGTCCCGGAGCTCGATGGTCATGGCCTGGCGGAACACCGCCAGCCCGTTCTGCAGGGTGATGACCTTGAGCTCGTGCAGATAGAGCAGCGCCCGGTCCGCGGCGGTGTGGATGTTGTCGAGCTGGTCCTTCAGGAACAGGTCCCCTCGACAGGCCTCCACCAGATCGTCCTGGCCGAACTCCACCAGCAGCTCAGCAGAAGGCGACGCGCCGTCGGGGACAATGCGCAGCAGGAACTCGAGCACGACCTTGGCCGCCGCCTGCCGGCGACGGGAGATCTCGCGGATGGGATCCCACGGGCGGAGCAGGCGCACCAGGTAGCGTTCCCGGGACAGGTAGAGCAGCTCGAGGCTGCCGCCCCGCCGCTCGCCGTCCATGGCGCGGTCAGCCTCCAGAGCCTTCAACATCAGGATCACGGTCTGGGGGGTGCAGCGATGACCGTCATCGAGCAGCCGCTGGGTGAGCGTCTGCAGCGTCAGGTGGGCCCACTCTCCGTCGCCGGCGTCAGGGTGCAGCTCCATCATGAGATCGATGAGCTCCCGCTCCAGGGCGACGGCCGCCTCCAAACGGGCGGTCGAAGGGTCCTTGACCTTGAAGCGCAGGAACGCGCTCATGCGCAGCCCGCTGCTCACCAGGCCCTGCTCGCTCATCTGCTGAAGGGTCCGCAGCACGCGCAGGCCCGCCTCGAGGGGCGAACGTTCACTCCCCTCCCCGTTCTCATCCCCCGCCAGGGCCGCCAGCTCGTCGGCATTGAAGCCCTCGTCGGGGTCGGCGTTCATCAGCTCGATCAGGATCCGCCGCCAGCGGCGTCGATTCTCGGGGGTGAGACCGAGCTTGTCGAGCTTGGCCTCGGCCTCATCGAGGCTGGCGATCTTCGGCCGCCCCTGGAAGAGGTGGTTCAGGTTCTGGTTGCGCTCGAGGAACGCCGCCCGCTCCAGCCAGGAGACCGCCGTGGCCACCTTGGTGGTGCCCATGGCGTCGTCGGGGTTCAAGGTTGCAGCCGTCTCATCCATGCGCAGCAGCTCACCCGGAGTGACGATGACCGAGCCGCCACCGCGGCGGACCCGGCGCACGGCACGAAGCACCGAGGTGATCTCGTCCTGGGTCAGCCGGGAGCTGGCCCAGAGCTGGAACTGGGTCTCGAGATCCTGGTCACAGGCCAGCAGCACGCAGGTGGCGTCCGCGCGATCCCGGCCCGCCCGACCTGCCTGCTGAAGGTAGCTCTCGAGGGAGCCGGGGGTCTCCGCGTGGATCACCAGGCGCACGTCGGGCTTGTCGATGCCCATCCCGAAAGCGCTGGTGGCGCAGATCACCCGCAGCTCGCCGCCCAGGAAGCGCTCCTGGATGTCGCGCTTCTCGTGGGGGTTGAGCCCTGCGTGGTAGGCGCTGGCTTGCCAGCCCTTGGCCATCAGTGCCAGGGCCAGGTCTTCACTCTTTCGGCGCGTGGCGTTGAACACGATGCCCGTCCCCCGTTTCTCACCGCCGAGGTGCAGCTCGAGCAACTCCAGGATGCGCCCGAGCTTCTCGCGCTCCCCCACCGGCTGCACCTCGAAGGCCAGGTTGGGGCGATCGATGCCCGCAGCCAGCAGCTCCAGTTCCTGGCCGAGCTGCTCCCGGAACACCGAGCGGATCTCGGCGGTCACCGCCTGCTGGGAGGTCGCGGTGAAGCAGGCCACCGGCGGAGCCTCGACCTTCTGTTCTGCTGCCAGCTCGCGGATAAAGCGCGGCGCATACAGGTAGTCAGTGCGGAAGTCGTGGCCCCACTTGGACAAGCAGTGGGCCTCGTCGAAGACCCAAGCCCCGATCTGTCGCTGGGCCAAGGCCTTGCGCACCGAGCGGTTCCGGAGCTGCTCCGGGGAGAGGTAGAGCAACCCACAGGTGCCATCGGCCACCTCCCGCAGCGCCTGCTGACGCTCCAGGGCGGTGATCATGCCGTGCAAGGCCGCGACGTGCTCGGTCTTGGCGGCAGCCTTCACACCGTCCACCTGGTCCTTCATCAGCGACTGCAGCGGGGAGATGACCACAGTGAGCAAGCCCAGGCGCAGGTGACGGGCCAGGGCGGGGAGCTGGAAGCAGATGGACTTGCCGCCACCGGTGGGGAGCACCGCGAAGATGGGGCGGGCGCCGAGACCGGCGACGGTGATGGCGCGCTGGAGGCTGCCACCGTCACGCAGGTCCGCCGGCTCCGAGCGATAGCCCGGGTAGCCGAAGAAGCGCTTCAGCAAGCCCTCAGGGTCATGATGCTCCGGACACCAGGGGCAATCAGGCCGGGAGCAGGGTCGCTCCCGGAGCTCGGCCAACATCCCAGGGACCGCAGGATGGCGGTGGCGCACCCAGGCCGGCAGCACCGATCCCTGGTTGGCCTGCAGGAGCCAAGAGGCAGCGTAGGCGAAGGGAAGCATCAGACCCGGCATGTGGGTGAGCTGAACGTGAAGGCGCTCGAGCCCTTCCGAGCAGGCTCGGCCATCCAACGCCGAGAGGACCGCCCAGAGCGCATCCTCCGCCTCCATGATGGGGGCACCGAGGCTGCGATGGAACACGCGGAACCCGCCCTCCCAGGTGCTTCCCTTGGTCAGCAAGTCCCAAGCGTGGGGGAGCAGGCCGAGCAACGGGTGCGCCACGCCGAGGGCCTCGAAGGCTTCCCGCTCGTCCTCGAGGAGCCGCGCGCACAGCCTGGAGTCGGCGACAGGGTTGTTGGCGGCGTCCCTGACCAGCCGGTGCTGCTTGACCAGGTGGTGGTAGGGGCGGTTGGGGAAGGCGATGGGTGAGAGGGCCAGGGTGTCCAGGGCGGGCTTGTGCAGCAGACGCAGACGGGGGACAGCCCGGGCCAGGTGGGGCAGGTCGTGCTCGAGGATGTTGTGGCCCGTGATCAGGTCGGCAGAGCGGGCGAAGTCGTCGAGCTTGGCCCAGTCGCGAGGGCCAGGGTTCTGGAGGCGGAGGGTCCGATCACCAAGGACCGCGCCGACGTCGTAGATGCGACCGGCGCGGGTGACCTCGAGGTCGAGGAAGAGCACGCGGCTCTGCTGGTCTAATGAAGAACTCACAGGGCTCGTTCGGCCTCTGGGGTTACGCCTTCGGGCTCGATTTCGAAGCGCACCAACGAACGGTCATCGAGGTGAGTGTCCACCATGGGAGAACCATCAGGGCGATGGCCGTGCAGGGTCCAGGCGCGACCAGCCGCGTGCCAATTGAGCTTCTTGCCATCTCCCAAGCTGACCTCGAAGTCGCCGGGTGGAGACTCGCCGAACAGCGCGTGTTCGCCTGCCATGTTGGATCCTCCGTGCCGCGAAGTCTAACCGGGCGGTGGCGAAAGACCGGCTCGACTCCAACGTGAAGCCCTCGAGGTCCTCGTCGAGGGGATCTCGGAGTCAAAGCATCGTCAGTACCCCGCACATCCCCCGCGACGCCTCACCATCTCCCCGATGAACGCCACCAGCTCGGCCTGGGCAAGGCTGTAGCCCTCACGCGTGATCGGCTTGGTCATCACTCCACCTCATGTGATCTTCTCGCAGCCGATCAGCGGCTTCCTTCGACCGCTCGGGGTGCGCGCCGAGATCGAGCCACACCTGGACCGGGTGCACGCAAGGAAGGCCGTCGACCGGCTCAGCCCCCTGCAGCACGCCCCGGTTGTTGGGCACCACCAGCCAGGTGTTGGCGCCGCGCTCCATCGGGCGGAACCCCAGGGCTCGTTCCAGCTCGAGCTCCAACCCATCGGGCAGGTAGACCGTCGACAGGCGGAACCCCGCGAAGCGGGTGATCTGCCAGGCCGCCGCCAGCCCCGTGAAGGCATGCTCGAGGCCGGCCTGCTCGAGCCCCTGTGCGAGCCGCTCGGTGAGCTCGGCGCCCGAACGGGCCGCGACGACACCCTTGTGGATGCGGTGCTTGTCGAAGGCGTAGTCCTGGGCCCAGGCATCGAGCAGGAGCCCAGGCCGTGGCGTGAACAGCGATCCATCCGGACGACGCTCGACCAGCTCGTCGGCCAGCAGGCGGTGTACGATGCGGCTGGTGAAGCCTCGATCCATCGCCGTCGCCTCTGCCAGCTCAGCCTGGGTGAAGGCCTCACCTGGATGCATGA
>CAYZVO010000263.1:0-11237 GCA_964481655.1 uncultured Enterobacterales bacterium
GACGGCGACGGCCACGACGCCGACGGCGCCGGCGGCGACGACTGCGACGACGACGACGCCGGCATCTCACCCTCGGCCTTCGAGATCTGGTACGACGGCGTGGACCAGGACTGCGACGAAGGCGACGACTACGACCAGGACGGCGACGGACACCGCCCGGAGACCTGGGGTGGCGGCGACTGCGACGACGCCGATCCCGAACGGCACCCCGACGTCCCCCGGGACGGCTGTGGCGACGGTGACGAGGACTGCGACGGCGAGACCGACGAGGACTGCCACCCCGAGCAGGACACCGGCGACACCGGCGACACCGAGGACACCGGCGAGACCGGCTCCCCCGACGACACCGCGGACTCCGAGTTCGAGGAGTCCGCCCGCCCCGACGACTCGGGCGACAGCGAGCTCGATGAGACCGGCGACAGCACCCCATGGACCCCCACCGACGACACCGGCGACGGCTCAGGCAAGCAGGGCTGCGAGGGCTGCAGCGCGAGCCCCTCCCCTGCCCTGGCCTGGCTCTGGCCCCTCGTCGCTGTCGGGGCGCTGCTCAGGCGGCGGTTCTAAAGGCTCGGCCAGATGCCCGTGAAGAAGACCCAGACGAGCACGGGCACCAAGATCGCGCCCAGGCATCCGCAGCCCAGGGGCGGAGCGAGGTGGGTGAGCTTCTTGGTCTTGGTATGGTCCGTGAACAGGTAGACCGCCAGGGCCACGAACAGGGCGCTCCAGACCGCGCCCATGGGCATGGACATGACGTAGGTGGCGGTCACCCCCAGGCTCTCGGACTCCATCCCGGTCAAGGCGATGGCGATCACCCCCGTGATGCTGACCAGCAGGGCCAGGGCCAGGAATCCGAGCACCGAGAGACAGCCGAAGCTCCAGCGGGACTCACTCACACGGCACCTCCGACAGGTCGACATCGAACAGCTCCCTCACACGGTGTGAGGGAGCTGCCCAGGGGTTCGTTCAGGTCGGAGACCTAGCCGGGGATGTGGCACTTGGCGCAGCCGTCGGCGGCGGCGACATCGACGCCGGGGCCATCGGCCTTGTGGCACTTGCCGCACGCGGCGTGGCCCTTCTCCATGCCCATCTCGGTCTTGGCCATCCCGAAGGGATCAGGGTGGCAGTCCGTGCAGGCCGGGTACTTGGCAGCGTGCTTTTCGTGGGAGAAGGTGACGTTCCCGTTGGGGCACTCGTAGACGACGTCGGCGGGCGCATTGGCCATGGCGCTGGTAGCGAGGATGCCGACGACGCCGACACCGCGCAGGAGGCGCTTCTTCCTGGGGGGGCTCCGGGGGGATCTGTGTGGAGTGGACGGGTCGCGACCTCTACGGGCCGCCGCGCTGCGATTGTAACCTGCGTCACAAGTTCGTCACGACGAAAATCCGGCACATTGGATGCGCCAGGACAGCTCCAAACCCCTGTCGGGATGCGTTCAGTCCCCAGATCCAGGCAACACGGAGACGATCTGAGGCTTGTAGTGATCCCGTCCGCCCAGCACGCGGTTGAACAGGTAGACGCCCAGCAGCCCCACGACCATGCCCAGCCCCGCGCCGATGGCGGTGGCGGGATCGCGGCCCAGCCCCACGGTCTCCGCCATGGCGACTCCGGCCCCAGCACCGCCGAGGAGGGTGAGCGCGGGCAGCCCGTAGATGATCGCCGAGGCCCTGAGCACCGACGACTCGGGCATGTGCAGGCCCACCCACTGCCCCGGCTTCGCGTCGATGGGGTTGGCGAGCACCAGGATGTGGTCCTTGACCTGTCCCCCCAGAGCCGTGCAGGCCCCCTTGGACTCACAGGACATGCAGGCCTCGGCGCGGCTGACGCGCACCGCGGCGCGGCCGTCGGGGAGGATGCGCTCGATGACGCCAGAGCCGCTGCAGCTTCCGGACATGGTGGACCTCGTGTGCTGATCCCAATCTACGCGCCAGGGCGAGGCTGTCACCCCTGAAGCACGCGGGGCACCCCGCTGGGCGCCCCGGTCGCGACGCGGATCAGGTCGCTACTGGATGTGGCACTTGGCGCAGTCGCCGGTGACCTCGGGGTGGCAGGCGGCGCAGGCCGCGTGGCCGGCCTCCATGCCCATCTTGTCCGAGCTCATCGGAGCCATGCCCGGGTGACAACCGTCGCAGCCCATGGAGGTGTGGGTGCTGTGCCGGAAGGTCACGGTGCCCATGGTGCCTGGCCAGACGACATCTGCGGGACCACCACCGGCCGCGGGGGCTTCGGCGGGGGCCTCGGCAGGAGCCTCGGCGGGGGCCTCGGCCGGCGCGTCGGCGGGGGCCTCGTCACCCTCGACCTGGTCGGCCTCGACGGCCTCGTCGCCCTCTTCGACCTCGGGAGGCACACAGTCCTCGGTCTCGCAGGGGATCTCTTCATCCACAGGCTCGGGCACGGGCGCGGCCGCACCGGACACATGGCAGCCGACACAGGTGATCGGCGCCGCCGGGCGCTCGGCCTTGACCTCGCGGTGGCAGGCCACGCAGGACAGATGGGAGGCCCGCTCGAAGGTCAGGGCGCCGTCGAGCCGCTCGAGCTCACGCTCGGTGTGGCAGCTGTCGCAGTCCACCGGGGCGATGGAGCCTGGATCGTTGGCGACCAGGGCCTCGTGGCAGTCCTGGCACTGCAGGTGCATGGCGCGCTTGAGCTTGGGCACCACCAGCTCTCCCTGCAGCTTGGCGACGTCGCCGTGGCAGGTGTCACAGGGGATGTTGCCGCCCATGTGGTGGCAGCTGTCGCAGGCCAGCTTGTAGCCCCGCGCGGAGCCGTGGGTGTAGTGGTTGAAGGGCACGCCGGGGAGCTCGGCGGTGTCCTGGGTGTCACCCACCAGCACGGTGTTGTCGTCCGGGCCGGCGTGAGCCGGGTCGCCGTCGGAGGGGACCGCGTGGCACTCGACGCAGCCGCCCGTGGGGAAGCCGCCCGCCGCCGTGGTGTGGTGGCAGTCGGTGCAGGCGAAGCCGTACCCCATGTGACCGGCGTGATCGAAGATGACCGCACCCTGCTCGCCGGGGACCCGATCGAGCAGCGGGCCGTCGCCAGCCTGGGCGGCGGGCTCGACCTGCACCGCCAGGTCGTCCTTGTGGTCGTAGCAGGCGGTGAAGAGCAGGCCGCACAGGGCGACCATCAACAGCGTGAGCGCGCGCATCATGACTCCTTGGTCCGGAAGCCGCGGTAGCAGACCAGGCCGCACTGCATGCAGCGATCGGCCTCGCGCTTGGCCATGTCTTCGGTGAGGCCGATCTCGACCTCCTCGAAGTTCATGGCCCGCTGCTCGACGGTGAGCTCGCGCATGTGGACGCGCTCGCCACGAGGGATCTCGATCCCCTCATCGACGCCGGGCAGCTTGGGAGGCCGGGACAGCCAGTTGGGGGGCACGGCGACATCGTCACCGGTGAGCATCATGTGGATGCCCGAGGCGGCGAAGCGACCGTCGCGGATGCCCTCGACAGCGGTGGCGGCGCCTCGGGCGCCGTCGCCGCCCGAGAACACGCCGGGCATCGAGGTGGTGCCGGTGGACTCGTCCACCAGGACCGAGTTCCAGCGGGTGCGCTCGACGCGCTCGCCGACCTCGTCGTCGTCCAGGCTCTCGAGGTTCGGAGACTGGCCGATGGCGGCGAAGACGTTGGTCACATCCAGCAGGTGCTCGGAGCCTTCCTTGGGCACCGGGCGGCGCCGGCCGGAGGCGTCGGGCTCACCGAGCTCCATCTGGATGACCTCCATCTGCGTGAGGTGGCCATCCTCGCCCACGATCTTGGTGGGGTTGTTCAGGAACTTGTAGATGATGCCTTCCTTGTCACCCTCGTGCACCTCGATGTCGTTGGCCGGCATCTCCTTACGGGAGCGGCGGTAGATGAGGTACACGTTCTCGGCGCCGAGGCGCCAGGAGGTGCGAGCCACATCCATGGCGGTGTTGCCGCCACCGACGACCACGACGTTCTTTCCCACGGGGGTCTCTTCGTCCAGGCCGCGCTTGATGAGGAACTCGGTGCCCGAGGCCACCTCGGGGAAGTCCAGCTCACCGGGGACGCGCATGCGGCGGGAGTCCCAGGCGCCCAGGGCCAGGTAGACCGCGTCGTACTGCTCGTAGACGTCCTCGAGCTTGTAGTCCACGCCCAGCTTCACACCGCACTCGAGCTCGACGCCCATGGCGGTGATGCCCTCGATCTCGAAGTCGAGGATGTGCTTGGGGAGGCGGTACTCGGGGATGCCGTAGCGCAGCATGCCGCCGGCCTTGGGCATCATCTCGATGACCTTCACTTCGTGGCCCAGGCGGGCCAGGTAGTAGGCCGCGGTGAGCCCGGAGGGGCCGCCACCGACGATGAAGACCTTCTTGCCCGTGGGGGGCGCCTTGGGGGGCAGGACGTGGTCCTTGACCACGTACATCTCGTAGTCCGCCGCCCAGCGCTTGAGGTGGTTGATGTTGATCTCTTCGTCCACGTGCTGGCGCCGGCAGGCCGACTCGCAGACGTGGGGGCAGACGCGCCCGCAGGTCAGCGGCAGGGGGTTGTACTCCTTGATGATCCGCAGAGCATCGAGGTAGTCGCCCCGGCCGATGGCCGCGATGTAGGCGGGGATGTCGATCTGCGCCGGACAGGTGGCCTGGCAAGGGGCCACGCAGTCGTCGGTGGTCTGCACGTGAGTGAAGCGCCGGCTGGGCTTGTTCACGCGGATGATGCCCTTGGGGCAGATGCGCTCACAGTTGCCGCAGGCCGTACACTTGGACTCGATGACCACCGGCCGGCCGTCCGGGCCCTGGGTCAGGGCGTTGAACGGACAGGCGCGGACGCAGGTGCCGTGGCCCAGACAGCCCATGGAGCACTGCTTGCCACCACCCGCCACCAGGTGGGCGGCCCGGCAGTCGGGCACACCGTCGTACTGGAAGTGGATGTGCGCTTCGTCCATGCCGTACTTGCAGCCGAGCTCGGCCACAGAGACCTCGCCGCCCTTGACCACGGTCATGCCCATGATGGCCGCGATGGCTTCCGCCACGTCGTCGCCACCGGCGACGCACATGGTGGCCGCCGCCTTGCCCTTGGCGACGGCTTCCGCCGCCGCGCTGCAGCCGGCGTAGCCGCAGCCACCGCAGTTGGCGCCGGGGAGCACGTCCAACAGCTCGGTGACCTTGGGATCGACATAGACCGCGAAGACCTTGGACGCGACGCCGAGGCCGGCTGCCGCGACGGCGCCGATGCCGCCGATAACGAGTGCCGCTTCGATCATTGTTGACTCCCTCTAGAAGAGGCCCTTGAAGCCCTGGAAGATGAGCGCCATGAGCCCGGCCACGATCAGGCCACTCGCGGTGCCCTGCAGGACCTTGGGCATCCTGGTGAGCACGAAGCGCTCACGGATGCCGGCGAAGAGGATGAGGGCGAGCCCGAAGCCCATCGCCGAGGCGAAGGAGTGGACCAGGGTCTCCATCATGTCGTAGTTCTTCTGGATGTTGATGATGGCCACGCCGAGCACGGCGCAGTTGGTGGTGATGAGGGGCAGGAAGATGCCCAGGGCCTGGTACAGGGCCGGAGCGCTCTTCTGCAGCACGATCTCCACCAGCTGGACCAGAGCCGCGATCACGAGGATGAAGGCGATGGTCTGCAGGTACTCGAGCTCGTAGGGGATGAGCAGGTAGCGCTGGACGATCCAGGTGATGGCGCCGGCGAAGGTCATGACGAAGGTCACCGCCATGGCCATGCCGGTGGCCGTGCTCATCTTGTTCGAGGTGCCCAGGAAGGGACAGTTCCCGAGGAACTGCGCCAGCAGGATGTTGTTGACCAGGATGGCCGAGACGATCAGCAGCATGTACGCGGTCATGGTGCCCTCCTACGCGGCCTTGGCCTGGCGTTCGTTGATGACGTTCATGAGCATCAGCATCACGCCCAGCATCACGAAGGCGCCCGGCGGATCGACCATGAACTTGAAGAGGAACTCGGTCCCCTCCGGGAGCGGGATGATCTGAACGCCCAGGTTGGCCTGGGAGAAGATGGTCAGGGCTCCGGTGCCCACCAGCTCGCGGATGCCGCCGAGCAGGGCCAGCGCCATGGTGAAGCCCAGGCCGATGCCCAGGCCGTCGGCCAGGGAGGCCGCCACACCGTTCTTGGACGCGAAGGCTTCGGCCCGACCCAGGATGATGCAGTTGACCACGATGAGCGGGATGAACACCCCCAGCGACGCGGACAGCGCCGGGGTGTAGGCCTTCATGACCAGCTCCGTGATGACCACGAAGGTGGCGATGATGACGATGAAGACCGGCACGCGCACCTTGGGGGGGATGACCGGCCGCAGCAGGGACACCAGGAGGTTGGAGCAGACCAACACGAAGGTGGTGGCGATGCCCATGCCCCAGCCGCCCTCGAGCGACTTGGTGACCGCCAGCACCGGGCAGAGGCCCAGCACCAGGCGGAAGGGCGGGATCATCTCCCACAGGCCCTTGGTGAACTCTTGGACGAGGGTTCGCTTGGCCATGACTACTCCCCCATGATCTCGGCGTTGCGCTCATCGAGGAGCGTGACCGCCTTGTTGACCGCCTCGGCGAAGGCGGCGGAAGAGATGGTGGCACCGGAGATCGCGTCGACCTCGCCGCCACCGGAGGACAGCGCGATGCCCTTGTCGTAGGACATGCCGATGAACTGCTGAATGAAGGGCTCGGTGTCGTCGGCGACGCGGGAGCCCAGCCCCACGGTCTCCTTCTGGTCGAGGGTCTTGACGCCCAGCAGGGCGCCGTTCTCGATGTCGAAGGCCGTGAGCACGCTGAGGTCGCCACCGTAGCCGGGGGCCGAGGTCTGCAGGGCCACGGCGGTGATGGCGCCGCCCTTCTTGCCCTTGAAGACCGTGAGCCGCTGCATCCGGCCCAGCTCGTCCTTGCCGAGCTCGAGCTTGACGCGGTCGGCGATGTAGTCGTTGTCGATGCCGATGGGACCGAAGAAGGTCTCGAGCGAGGGCTTGACCTTCTGCTCGAGGGTGAAGTTCTCGATGACCGGATCGGTGAGGCTCTTGACCCCGGAGAGGGCCGCGCCGGCGATGCCCGCGATGACCGCGAGCACGAGGACCATGAACCAGATCTGATCACGCATGGCGCACCCCCTTGCCGAACGGGATGGGCGGGATGCGGTCCAGCAGCGGCGTGAGCAGCGACATGAAGCCGATGGCGAAGGCCACGCGCCCGAACTCGAGCCCGCCGGTGACGCGGAAGATCAGCGCCAGCACACCCGCGCCGAGGCCGAACAGGAACAGCCCCCAGGGTGTGACCGGGGTGGAGCTCCACTCGTTGCACAAGAAGAAGGCCCCGAAGAACGCCATGCCGGTGAAGAGCTGGAAGCTGCCCGAGGGGAAGGCCCCCGGGTCGATGCCGTGCATGATGGCACCGGCGACCCCCAGGCCCAGCAGGAAGCCCACCGGCCCCTGCCAGCGCCCGACACGCTGGATGACGAGGAACACACCGCCCAGCAGCAGCAGCAGCGGTGAGACCGCGCCGATGGCGCCGGTCTGGAAACCGCTGAACAGCATGAAGGGGCAGTACTCGCCAGCGTCCGAGGGGTCGATGGTCACCGCGTCTTGCGGCGCCTCGGCCGGCGCGATGTCGGCCGCGCCGAAGATCTCGGGGGCGGTGGAGGGGAAGTCGTAGCTGGCGATCTCACCCGGCCAGGAGATGGCCACGATGAGCAGGCCCACCAGCGCAGGGTTGATGGGCGCACCGCCCAGGGGGCCGAACGGCGCCTTGCCGATGAGGATGGACATCACCGCGCCGACCAGGACGAGCCACCAGGGCGCGCCCGCGGGCACCAGCAGGGCCAAGGTGAGGCCCACCAGCACGGCGTGGTAGTTCCCGATGGTCAGGGGCTGCTTGCGGATGGCGCAGAGCGCCGCTTCCGTACCCACAGCGCCCGCGACACCCAGGGCGACCAGCAGCACGGCCTTGACACCGAACTGGAAGAAGCCCCAGAGCATCGCCGGCGTGAGCGCCAGGATGGTGGTCGCGATCATGCCCTTGACCGTCCGGCCGTTCCGGACGTGGGGGGACATGGAGACGGTCAGGTACTTGTGCGCCATCAGCCCGTCCTCCTGGCGAGAACCTCGTTCTTGCCCTGCACCATGAACTGGACCATGGAGCGGCCGGCCGGACACACGTAGGCGCAGCAGCCGCACTCGATGCAGGTGAACAGGTGTGCCTGTTCGGCGTCTTCCCACTGTCCGTACTCGCAGTAGCGCGAGAGCATGCCAGGCACGAGCCGCATGGGGCAGACCATGGCGCACAGCCCGCAGGAGATGCAGGGCTCGTTGGCGTCGTGGACCACCTCGCCCTGCTCCTGCAGGGTGAGCCCCGGCAGCGCCTTGGTGAGGGGGAAGTCGGTGGTGTGGTGAGCGAGACCCTGCATCGGGCCGCCCAGGATGACCTTGCCGTAGACGCCGTCGTGACCGGCGGCCAGGGCGATGTCGGCGAAGGAGGTGCCGATGGGCACCCGCAGGGCCTCGACGGACCCGCCGCGCGCCACGGTCAGCACCCGGTCGAGCACCGGGCGACCGTCGCGCACTGCGGCGACGACCTGCAGGACCACGTCGATGTCGAGCACCAGAGTGCCGGACTCGTCGACCCGGCGCCAGGCCACATCGGGTTCCTGACCGGAGGAGGCGGCGGCGAGCAGAGCGTCGTGGGCGGCGGGCCAGACGTCGTCGTCCACCCGCAGCACCTGCCAGTCCTGCTCGGCGGCCAGGGCCAGCACGGCGGCGGGCTGCTGTCGCTTGCCCAGCACGATGTGCACCTGCTCGGCGCCGGTGACATGCCGCAGGATCTCGACCGCGAGGCCGAGCTCGCCCGCATCACCAGCCAACCCGGCGGTGACCGCGGCGAGGTTGACCAAGAACGGATCGACGTCCAGGCAGCGGACCACCAGGTTGCGCACGGGCCGCGCGAGGGCGGCGCCGGTGGCAGCCAGGTGGCCACGGGGCGCGATGGCTTCCTGGATCATGTCGGCCAGGGCGAGGCTCTCGCGCCCCGCCTGGACGATGCCCGCCGCGCGGATGCGCTCGAGCAGCTGCTCGGGCTCGCGCTTGAGGGGGATGCCGTCGGCCTCGTAGCGGACCTTGCCGCCACCTTCGTCGGCCTCGAGGACCAGCACGGTGACGGTTGACCCGTCGGCCATGGTGAGCTCTTCGAGCCCGACCACGGTGCCGGCGATGGGCGCGTGGAGGGGCGCGGAGCCCTCGGCCACTTGCTGCCCCAGCTTGACCTGGTCTCCCTTTTCGACCACTGAGATCAAGGGAGAACCAGAGCTCTGCCGGAGCGGCAGCCGGACCTTTGGGGGGGCCGGCAGTTCCCGGATGATGTCCGGGACGCCGGCTCGGCTCAGGCGGATGCCTCTGCCAGAGAGAGAGATGTCCATTTCAGCATTTACTCCTGGTGAATGCTCTCACCGGGATGGAGGGCCGCCCTGGCCTGGACGACCCCTCTTCGAACAGGGCGCCCCCCCTATCGTTGGCCGCTGGAGCGCTTCAACCGACGTGAGGAAAAATACAGAAAAACCCGGCGGAGATCATGCCGAGCGGGGTGTCGCCCTCGACAACAGCAGCCGATCATCCCGCCGCGGGGCGCACACTGGATGCGGAGGCTGGCACGACGCGATAGTCAGCGATCCCCGCGGCGCATGATCCAGCGCCTCCAGGAGGACCCGTGTCGACGCTTCCCCTGCTCCCGACCATCGGCGTGCCCGAGCTCCTGATCATCCTGGTCATCGTGCTGATCTTCTTCGGCGTGGGCAAGCTGCCCCAGATCGGCAAGGCGCTGGGCGAAGGCATCAAGGGCTTCAAGGAAGGTGCCAAAGGCGAAGGCGGAGCCGCGCCGGACCAGATCGACGTAGGGCTCGACCATGACGACGATCAGCCTGTCGCCAGCAAGGAACACGTCGAGCGGGAAGGCCGCGCCGAATAGCTCCAGCCAGGCTGGATTCATATTCGACGAATGTTACGCAGCGCCCCTCGGGCGCTGTGCCCGGCCTGCAACCCGCATTTCCCGGCCCGACCCCGGCCTGGAAGGAGAAGCTCGATGAAGCGCACGACCGCCCATGCTCTGGCTGCGTCCACCATCTGCCTCGCGCTGGCCGCCTCGCCCGCGCACGCGCTGGTCACGGTCCACGACAGCGACAACGCCACGATGAAGATGGGCTTCCTGCTGCAGCCTCAGCTCCACCTGATGCAGCACGGCACCACCGAAGACGGCTTCGGCATCGACCCCTACATCCGGCGCGCCCGCCTGATGATGTACGGCCGCGTGGGTGACAACGTGAACTTCTTCGTCGAGACCGACAACCCCAACTTCGGCAAGAACGGCGACTGGTCCGGCAACACCTTCATCCAAGACGCCTTTGTCGAGTTCAACCTGGGCAAGCCCCTCAAGATCGACGCCGGTATGCTGCTGCTCCCCTTCGCTCACATGGGCATGCAGGGCGCCACCTCGCTGCTGACCATGGACTACCACGGCGGCATGATCAAGTACTCGACCAGCAAGGTCTGGCGTGACGCCGGCGTCATGGTCCGCGGCTCGCTGGGCGACGACAAGCTCGACTACCGCGTGGCCTTCACCAACGGCGTCGAGAACCAGTACGGCAGCTACCTGGCCGACGACGGCTACGGCAACATGGTCGAGACCAACTACGCCGACGCGCTCAACCCCTCCGACATGCCCCGCGTCAACGCCCGCCTGAACTTCAACGTCTTCGACACCGAAGACGGCGCCGGCGCAGGCGGCTTCTACTACGACGGCATCTACTTCAAGGAGAACGACAAGGGCAACCTGGTCAACTCCAAGAAGATCCTCAGCTTCGGCGCCGCGGTGGACTACCAGCCCAACGCCGTCTACGACGCCGACGGCGAGACCACCCAGTGGATGGGCGTGGCCGCCGACGTCTTCTGGGGCCTGCCCATGGGCAAGAAGAACAGCCTCAACGGCCAGGTCGACTTCGTCATGTACAACATGGGCGACGCCCACGCCCAGAACGGCATGGGTGTCTTCGGCGACATCGGCTACCGCGTGCACCGCGTCCAGCCCGTGGTCTCCGCAGAGTGGTTCGACTGGGCCGAGCACGACGCCTCCGACTGGATCTCGCTGATGGGCGGCGTCAACTGGTGGTACATGGGCCACACCGCCAACCTCAAGGTCCAGGCCGGCGCCACCCGCGTCGGCGACGGTGACTTCTCCGTGGCCGCGGGCCTTCAGAGCCAGCTCTACTTCTAGTTTACGGGTTCGCACTTGC
>CAYZVO010000264.1:0-10850 GCA_964481655.1 uncultured Enterobacterales bacterium
CCCTACGATGCCGACAGCAAGCGCCGTGCCAGATCCGGGCCGACGATTATGGGCCCCCGTCCCCTCCCCACACAGGGGAGCGATGTGACACGGTGGTGGAATCAGGAATCGTCCCGCCACCCCTCCGGCGTCCGATACTCCGTCGAGAAGATGTCCCGCTCCACCACAAACGCCCGCCCCGTATGCGGCCCATCCGGGCAGAACCCAGAGTGGGGCTGGGTGACCAACACAGGCTTCCCCACCTCCAACTCCAACTCACGCACCCGCTCGCCATCGTGGATCAGCAGGATCACCCGCCCATCCAACAACAAAAACAACTCCGGACAGGTGTGCCGTTCCAACTCCGGCAGCTCATCGGGCCCCGTGGCCGCGGGCGAGTACACCCCCGCCCGCCAATGCTCCGCATCACCGGCCACGACCTGCCAGATGCGGTTGGCTTCCAACTCCAACGTAGTATTGGGCTCGACCTCGGGAAAGGAGGGAGGCTTCACGTGCACGGTCCGCATGGATACTCCTGGGGTACCATTCAAAGGGTGATGCGCCACTGGGTCCAGTCGCTCATGGGGCTCGCCCCCATGCGCTGGTAGAAGCCGTGGGCCAGCTCGTTCCAGTCCAACACCGAGAAATCCACCCGCCCACAGCCCCGCTCCCGGGCCAGCTCCACCACATGCTCGAGCAACGCACGCGCCACCCCACCCCGACGAGCCGCGGGCCGCACATAGATCTCCTCGATCCAGATGCCCGGCTTGCCCCGCCAGGTGGAGTAGTTGGGGAAGAACAGGGTGAACCCGAGCACCTCGCCATCGGCATCCTCGGCCAGCACGGCCTCGAAGGGCGGGCGCTCCCAGCGCATCTGCGACGCGATGAGCTCCGGCGTGGCCTCGACCGCGTCAGGCTCCCTCTCGTAGGTGGCCAGCTCCACGATGAGCTGGTGGATGGTTCCTGCATCGGCAGGCACAGCGGGTCGCAGCGAGATGGACATGCCTGCTCTCTATCGCGGGTGCCGGGCTAAGAGGCCCCCATGCTGATCGCGGCCCTGTTCCTGAGCCTGGCGACGGCCTTCGGGGCCTGGGGAGTCAAGCTCGGCCTGTGGGGCCTGCCGCTGCTGTGGCCGGCCGTGGCCAGCGGCCTGGTGGGCCTGGCCTACGCCCTGAACCGCCCGTCGATGGTGGGCAAGCGCCCCGACGGCACCGTCCCGGCCTGGCGCATCGCGCTGTTCCTGCCGGTGCTGCTGGGCCTGTGGGGCCGCTGGCACACCATCCGCGTCCTGGGCTCCGAGCCCCCCTGGGTCCCGGTCGCCCCCGGCCTGTGGCTGGGCCGCCGCCCCCTACCGAGCACCCTGCCCACGGGCGTGGAGCTGGTGGTGGACCTGACGGTGGAGTGGCACCGGGTCGCAGGCATCCGCTCGTTCCCCCACGACGGCCTGCACTGCCTGGACGGGATGGCGTTTCCCCAGCTCGAGCCCCTGGCCGCGCTGGTGGACCGGCTCGCCGGCGATCCCCGCGCCATGTACGTGCACTGCGCCGCCGGCCACGGCCGCAGCGCCTTGGTGATGGCAGCGCTCATGCTCCGCCGGGGGCTGGCGGACAGCCCCCGGGATGCCGAGGCCAAGCTGAAGGCCGTCCGGCCCCGGGTGCACATCACCCGAGGCCAGTTCCGGCAGCTGGAGGCGTTGGCTACGAGGGGTCCTCGACCCGCCCCATGAACAGGATGCTGCCGGTCAGCATGTCGCGGATGACGAAGATGAAGGGGTGGTCGGCGGTGAACTCGAAGGTCTCGGGCATGGCGGACAGGTCCGCGCCGAAGCCGGTGGCGGCCGCGGCCCGGGTGCCCTGCTCGAAGACGTCCACGTAGGCCTTGTGACGGGCGGCGCCGATGTGCAGACCGGGGCCCATGCCGCTCAGGTCGGCGACGTTGGGGTCGAACATGCTGGTGATGCCCAGGGCGCTCAGGGTCTGCTCGAGGGGCAGCTCGTAGTCCATGGTGAAGCTGGGCAGGGTCATCTGGACCTCGGCCGTGTGGACCTCGCCCATCATCTCGGCCAGGGACTCCGACGTGAGGTCAGCCTCGAGATCGTAGATGCCGTCGTCCTCATCGGGCAGCAGCACGACCATGGACAGCTCGTCACCCTCGTAGGGCAGCTCCGCGATCTTCAGACCGTCGAGCTCGGCGAAGCCGTAGTCGGCGGTGTTGTGCATCATCGGGGCCTGCACCGCGCCGCCGTCGAGGGTCCTGAACTCGCCGTCCTGGGTGTTCTCCTCTTCGAACTGCTCGGCCCAGTCGCCCTCGAAGTACACGGCGTTGCACAGCACGACCATGGTGGCCGCGCTGATGTCGCCCTTCTCGAACAGCTCGGGGATGAAGCCCTGGGTCTGCTTGCTGACCCAGCGGTTGACGGTGTCGGTGGCCACGTCGGGATCGGAGCTGATGTCCATGCGCTCGACCGGAGCGTTGTAGGCGTCGGCCATCAGGTCCTCGAAGGAGCTGACCAGCTCGAAGCCTTCCTGGGCCCAGACCCGGTTGGCGCCGTTCAGCGTGTAGGCCCGGCGGTGCTTGCCCACCAGGTCGTCGAACAGCGCGCCCAGGTTGTCGTGCCACAGGGCCTCGTCCTGCACACCCATGGCGGCCTCGATCTCGGCCTGGCTGTCACCCTCGGTGCCGGCGTAGACCATGCTCAGGGCGGCGGTGATGGAGAAGGGCGAGAAGAACAGGTTGCCGGGCTCGAGGGCGGCCTCCTGGTACATGTCGATGGCGAAGCCGTTGTTGCCGTCCACCACGACGGCCATGTCGGCGTCGGCGCTGGTGATCATGCGGGGCTGGGCGCAGCCGATGGCGGTGAGCAGCAGGGCGGCGGGGAGGACGATGGGGCGGGTCATGGCGTCTCCGGGGGATGGGGTCGCGCCGAGAGGAATCAAGAACCGTGCCACCATGGTCGAACCTTGGTTTTCGCCGAGACGGAGTCCCCATGGCCACGGAACCGTGATCCCGGTGTCCGGGCCGCCCGGGCGGCTAGCCCCCACAGCTCGCCACCCGCACCCGGGCCCAGACAGGGTGGTGGTCGGAGACCACATCCTCCGGTCCGAACAGTTGCTTCTGGACGCCGTACTCGAGCGCCTCGAGGCAGCGGCCAGCGCCGTCCCGCAGGTAGATGCGGTCCAGGCGCCGGTCCACGTCGGCGTAGGTACCCTCGGCAGTCCGCTCCAGCTCCACCGCCACGTCGCGGAAGCCGGCGTCCAGCAGGGCCTGGATGGCGGGCACATCGGGAGGGTGGCCGTCGCGGAGGTTGAAATCGCCGAGCAGGATCACGGGGCCGGGCCGGGCGTCCACCAGCGCGAGCAGCTCTGCCACCTGCGCCGTGCGGACCTCCGCGAAGCGCTCGTCGGGGTAGGCCTGCAGGTGGGTGTTGTAGACCTGGACGACGGCCCCGCCGGTCAGGGTCAAGGCGGCCCCGTGCACGCCCTTGCGCTTGAGGCGCTCCACCCCCCGTCGGGCGCGGAAGTGGTGGGTGACGCCGGGACCGTGCTGCTCGATCTCGGCCCCGAGCCACAGCCCCAGGCCGGCGTCCCAGGGACCGGCGAGGAGATCCGGCGCGGGCTCGAGGTCGCCGACCGCGTTGCGGAAGACCTCCTGGCCCCCCAGGACGTCGAGGTCCAGGGCCCGCAGGGCGCGGCTGACCAGGTCCCGGCGCGCCCGCCAGCGCGGCGTGGTCAACGGACCCGGCAAGCCCCAGACGTTGTAGGTCCCGACCCGGATCTCCACGGCAGCCGCAGCGGGCGGGACGGTGGCCGGTTCGGCCCCCAGGGCGAGGTGGGCCATCAGCAGGATGGAGAGCATAGGCTCAGAGAGCGTAGCTCAACCCCGCCGCGATCCCCCGCTCCCCAAGGGGAGCGACGTCCACGAACGCGGTGATGGCGTCGCCGATGAAGAGGCTGGAGCCCGCCGACAGCCGGTACTTGTGCACGTCGGTGCCCTGGCTCTGGGCGGCGTCCACGGTGAGGAAGGCCGGCCCACCGAACAGCTGCGCGCTGAGGTAGGGGCTCCAGAACCCTGCGACCTCCCAGCCCACCGCGGTGCCCAGGCGCAGGTCCGCGGCCACCAGGCTGCCGCTCGAGAAGCTCTCGAGGTCCCGGTCGTCCAGCTTGGTCCAGCCGGCGGCCAGGGCCAGGCTGGAGCTCACGAAGGGCCTGGCGCCGTCGGCCTGGCGCCACAGCTTGGCGCCCTGCACCGCGGCCTGGGCGCCCGGCCCGCTCTCGAGCACCGGGCCCACGCTCCCCCCGAGGGTTCCACCCGCGGCGACGCGCAGGCTCCAGCCCCGCTCGAGGACGCGGGTCAGCGACAGGGTGGCCGCGTGCTGGCGCAGCTCCACGCGCTCGCCGCTCTCGGGGAAGGTCAGCGTGGTGTCGAAGCCCGCCCAGCTGGCGCCCACACGCCAGCGGGAGGGCGGCTCGGCCAGATCCCCCGAGTAGCTACAGCCCACCGACCCGGTGGGCGCGCCGATGGCTCACGCGAAGGCCGTGGCGGGGGTGAACAGGGCGGCGGCAGCGGCGAGGCCGCCGAGACCGACGGCGATGGTGGTGAGGGTGCGTTCCATGCCACGAAGCCTGCGGCCCACACCACCCCGGGTCAAGCGAGCCGACTCACAGGTTCCCACTCCCGCACCCCCGGGGGTATACGGGGCATGATGCTCCCCATCCTCCCCCTGCTGTTGGCCTGCACCGCCCCCGAGCTGCAGGTCGTCTCCGTCACCGAGCTCGGCCCCATCGAGCAGAGCTCCACCATCCGCGGCCGCGACGGCGGCTACAGCGGGCTGGTCTTCGACCACAGCGTGTGGCTGTACGGCGACTCGATCCTGTCCATGGAGAACGAGGACGGCTCGAGCTGGTGCAACAACACGGCCTCGTGGACCGCGGACCTGGACGCCTCGGACAACCTCGAGGGCTTCACCGACTGGGTCGGGGACCGCCTGGTGCCCGTCGAGTTCCTGCCCCAGACCGAGGACGAGGCGGCGTTCAACACATCCCACAGCGCCGACCACTGCCTGGAAGAGCCCTGCGGCGCCCGCTGGGCCCTGTGGCCGGGGGCCATCGTGGACGACCCTGAGCGGGATCGCGCGCTCATCTTCTACAACCTCATCTACGGCGAAGAGGGCGAGTGGAACTTCGAGAGCGTGGGCTCCGGCATCGCCACCTGGGACGGGCTCGACCAGCAGCCCGAGCGCCCCGTGGTGGACGCGGACCACGAGCAGCCCACCCTGCACTGGCACGACCCCACCACCGCCTTCGGCGCCGCGGCCCTGGTCGAGGACGACACCCTCTACGCCTTCGCCTGCGAGGGGGGCTGGGACAAGCCCTGCCTGCTGGGTCGGGTGGCCCTGGCCGACGCCCTGGACCCGACCGCCTGGAGCTACTGGGACGGCGAGGCCTACGGCCCGGACCTGGGCGACGCCCAGGCCGTCTTCGACGCCCACACCATGCTCAGCGTGCACTACAACGCCGCCCTCGACCGCTACCTGGCGGTCTACAACCGCCCCATGGACGACCGGGTCTACCTCCGCACGGCCCCGGCCCTCGAGGGCCCCTGGTCCGACGACGAGGCGGTCTTCATGGCCGAGCCCAGCTTCGACGGGGACCCCGCCTACGGCGCCATGGCCCACCCGGAGCTGGATCGGGACGACGGCGCCTTCGTCTACGTCAGCTACTTCCGCTCCCCCGCCGACTGGGAGGGGGAGATCCAGCTGGTGGAGATCGAGCTGCAGGCTCCGTGATCCCGCGGGGCTCGCCAGGATAGGACAGGGGGTGCCGAGCACCCCGGAGCCTCCATGCGCGCCCTCGCCGCCGTCGCCCTGCTGACCGCCTGCAGCGGCCCCCTGCCCGAGCCCACCCTGCCCACCATCGTGGCCGGCAACGCCGAGACGGTCGCCCCCCAGACCGAGCAGTGGGCCATCCTGGGCCCGGACGAGCTGGTGCTGAGCATGCCGGGGATCACCGACGTCAAGCCCGACGGAGACAAGGCCTGGGCGTCCTACCGCTCGGCGGGCACCGTGCGCATCTCGCTGGTGGACGGCGGCTTCGACGAGCCCGGCGAGAAGGCGCTGCAGTCTCTGTTCAGCGGGCTGAAGCCCGAAGACCCCCACGTGGTGATCCGCGCGGACGCCAGCCTGCCGGTGAGCACCCTGATCACCCTCACCGACCAGCTCCACTGGGGCCGCATCAACCACCGCCACCTGCAGGTGAGCACCGCCGACGGCGACCGCTGGCTGGTGGTGGACGGCGCAGGGAACGCCAACCGCGGCCTGTGGCTCACCCCAACCGGCCTGACCGCGGTGGCCCACCGCTTCGGCTCCCCCGCCTTCGAGCCCCCGGCGGTGGACGACGTGCAGACCCGGGCGAGCGCCCTGGTGAACGAGTACCGCGGCTACGACCAGCACACGGTGGTGGTCGTGGACGCCGCCGAGGAACAGACCATCCAGCGCCTGGCCTCCGCCCTGGCGTCCTTCGGCAGCCCCCGGATGGTCATGGAGCCCATCAGCACCGCCCGGTACCGCAGCCTGCAGGACATCGAGAGCCCCCACAAGCCCAAGGTCGCCCTGGACCGCGTCGAGATCGTGCGGATGGACGGAGAAGACGCCACCGCCCACGACAAGCTGATCCGGACCCAGGTCAAGCTGGTGAAGCCGGGACTGCTGGGGGTCATGCCCTGCTTCATCGCCGCGCTGGAGTCCGACCCCGCCGTCGCCGGCGAGCTCCCGCTCGAGATCACACTGGGCGCCGGCACCACCGACATCGCGGCCACCGGCGACACCGACGAGGCCCTCGGGACCTGCGCGGCGGACGCCCTGGCCGCCGAGGTCCACCCCACCGGCGACGCTGAGCTGGAGCTGGTCGCCGTGTACATGCTCGAGACGGCGGCCTCGCGAGCCGCCGCCGACTAGCCCGGCGTCAGCTCCCGGTGGGTGCCGTCGCACCAGGGTTCATCGACGGTGTGCTTGCAGGCGCAGATGGCGCACTTGCAGGCGCGCTCGACCTCGAAGATCAGCGGCCGGAACCCGGTGCCCCGGTGGGACCCATCGCAGAAGGGCTGCTCGGCGGCCGCGCCGCAGGAACACCAGGCATAGCGGCCGGGCTCGAGGTCCACGAAGACCGGCGAGCGGCGGGCGATGATGGGCTCGGGCATGGGCGCCTCGGGGGACGGGGTGGGGGTGCGGGGCCGCCGATGATATCGCAGGACCACCCCCGAACGCAGCTCGGAGGCCAAGAGGCCCGATGAAGACCGCCACCCCCATCCTGCTCGCCGCCCTGCTCGCAACCTCAGGCTGCGCCCACAAGCAGTGGGCCAAGGCCCTCGAGGGCGACGCCAGCATCGAGGTCACCCCCGGCCAGGGCGCCGGCAACGTCACCATCGGCATGGGCCAGGGCAAGGTCAAGCGCCGCCTGGGCCAGCCCGCGGTGGTGGACCGCATGATGAGCGGCGCCCTGTACTGGACCTACCCCCAGCTGGGCATGAGCGTGAAGTTCGAGGACGGCGCGGTGGACTCCCTGTTCTGCTACAGCGGCGTGCGTGGGGGCTACGAGACCCAGCACTACGAGCCCTTCCCCGGCGCCACCAGCGAGGGCGTGACCGTCACCACACCCCAGCGCGAGGTGCTCGAGACCTACGGCCGCCCCGCCGCCTGGGAGAGCGACGACCGCGCCCCGATCCCGGTCACCTGGATGCGCTACGACGGCATCGGCTTCTGCTACACCCAGAAGTCCAAGCAGCTGGTGTACGTCTACGTGGATGAGCCCCGCTAGAACTCGCGGACGATGATGGCGGTGACCCCGGCGGTCCAGCCGAGCGCGGCCCCCGAGCCCAGCTCGTGCTCGAGCTGCCCGGTGAACTGCACGGCCAACGGCGCACCGTGGGGCGTGAAGTCCACGGTGGCGAGGGCACCCGCCTCCACGACGGTGGTGCCCCCGGAGAAGGGATCCCGCAGGAACCGGCCCGCGCCGTTGAGGATGACCCAGTCCGCCACCACGGCGCCAGCGAGCAAGCCGCCCACCAGGTGGAAGCCGCCATGGGGGCTGGGATCGAGGCTGTCCTTGGGCGGGTAGGCCACGCGCAGCCCGGTCCCGAACAGGGGCCCGATGTAGCCCTTGGCGACGGGGACATCCCCATAGTGGGCGAAGTTCCAGAGGAAGCTGGCGTCGCTGCGGTACTGGAAGCGCAGGTCACGGTTGCTGTCACCGCCGACGAGGAAGTAGGGCGCCGACAGCATGGCCGAGCTGTCGTCGTAGGACCGGTCGTCCTCCTTCTTCTTGGGCCCGTAGCGCAGGTCCCACAAGGTGGGCTCGTTCACGGTGAAGCCGGGGGCTGGACCCCAGTAGCCGCCCTCGATGGTCCAGGTCCGCAGCTTGGTCTTGCGCCCGTTGCCCTTGTTCCACAGCAGGCGCAGCGCGACGTCCTCGTCGGGGGTGCCGAGGTAGACACCGGCCGGCCAGAAGCCCAGGTCGTCGGTCATGACCGTGGCCCCGATGCCGATGTCGTCACGGTCGGTGGCCACGGATGGCTGGGGCACGGCCCAGGCCCCGGACGAGGCGAACCAAGCCAGGATCAGGCCACAACAGGAGACGAACGATGCGGACTTCATGGTCCCCCCGGAAACGCGTGGTGAACTGTCACCACCACGGTACCACGGGGCTGCAGGCTAGCGCAGGTAGTACTCCAGCGCGTTGACACCCTCGTAGGAGCCAGCGCCACCGGCGTTCTTCTCGGCCGAGCCCGAGGTGCAGACGTCGGCGTCGAGGTTGCCGTACTCGTCGGTGCTGGTGTCCAGGTAGTAGACCATCGGGTGGGGTTCGTCGGACCAGGAGCCGCCCTTGTAGGTGGGGCAGGTCAGGCAGCAGCCACCGTAGAACCAGGGCACGCCATAGGCCGGGCTGGTCACGCAGCTGCTGTAGGGGCCGCTGTCGGAGGTGCTCAGGAAGGTGTCCGAGAAGATGCTCACACCGGAGGAGATCCCGGTGAGCTCCGCGCTCTTGCTGGAGATCGTGTAGAGCCCGTTGGTGGCGACGTAGTACAGCGGATCACAGTCCGAGGCGTCGGAGCCGTCGCGGGCCACCACTGTGATCAGGTGCTCGAGGTCCACGTTCAGGTCCGTCCACAGCTCCCCCGCCAGGCGGTAGGCGTAGCCCTCGTCGGGATCGCCCAGGGTGCTGCCGAGCCAGTCGGTCCAGCCGGTGTGCAGCTCGGCGCTCTCAGCCCAGTCCCACACGGTGCGCTGCACCAGGGTCCAGCCGCCGCCGTCGGTGGTCATGTCGCACCAGACGTCCTGGCCGGTGCCCGTGCCGTCGAGATCGACGGTGTACAGGCCGTCGACCGCCGCGGCGTCGGCCGCCAGGTGTTCGGCGCAGGTGACGCACATGGCCGGGGTGGTGCCGTCGCAGTTGGCGTCGGGGCCCGAGCAGACATCGGTGGCGCCGGGGTGGACGTCGGGGTCGGTGTCGTCGCAGTCGGTGTCGTCAGCCACGGTGCCGGTGGGGGCGGTGCAGTCCCAGGTGACCGCGCTGGCGTCGCCGTAGCCGTCGCCGTCACTGTCGGCGTAGAAGTCCACCACGTCCACCGCGTCCTGGTCGATGTCGCCGTCGCAGTCGTTGTCCACGCCGTCACAGTACTCGTCGGCTGCGGGGTAGATGGTGGCGTCGCCGTCGTCGCAGTCGGTCTCGAGCACGACGGTGCCCGAGGGTGCCGTGCAGGCGAGGGTGGCGGTGCTGGCGTCGCCGAAGCCGTCGCCGTCGCCGTCGGTGTACCAGGTCGTCTGGTCGGTGACGTCGGGATCGAGATCGTCGGTCAGGCCGTCGCAGTCGTTGTCCGACCCGTCGCAGACCTCGTCGGCGAAGGGGTTGACGGTCGAGTCCAGGTCGTCGCAGTCCGACGCGTAGGTGTAGGTCACCCAGCCGCTGGGCTGGCTGCAGGCAGGCTCGCCACCGGCGGCGTCGCCGTAGCCGTCGCTGTCGGCGTCCGGGTAGTAGGTGACCGCGTCGGTCACGCCGGGAT
The DNA here is from genome assembly GCA_964481655.1 of uncultured Enterobacterales bacterium. Lineage (GTDB taxonomy): Bacteria > Myxococcota_A > UBA796 > UBA796 > JAFGLY01 > CALDOK01. The sequence goes on from CAYZVO010000264.1 coordinate 10,033, forward strand.
CGTCGATGTCGGTCAGGCCGTCGCAGTCGTTGTCGACGCTGTCGCAGACCTCGTCCTCGGCCGGGTTGATGGTGAAGTCGTCGTCGGCGCAGTCGTCGGCGGTGGCGGCGTAGCCGACGGGCTGGTCGCAGGCGATCTGCACGTCGCTGGTGCCCGTGGCGCCGTAGCCGTCACCATCGTCGTCCACGTACCAGGTGGCGGCGTCGGTGGCGGACTCGTCCACGTCGCCGTCGCAGTCGTTGTCCACGGAGTCGCAGATCTCGCTGGCGCCGGGGTTCACGGTGTCGTCGGCGTCGTCGCAGTCCCCACCGGTGCCCTCGTAGCCGCTGGGCTGGCTGCAGGCGGTGGTGGTGGAGGCGTCGTCGCCGTACCCGTCGACGTCACCGTCGGCGTACCAGGTGCTGGCGTCCACGGCGTCGTCGTTGTCGGTGGTGCCGTCGCAGTCGTTGTCGTAGCCGTCGCAGTACTCGGCGGCGTCGGGGTTGAGCGCGCCGTTGCCGTCGTCGCAGTCCCCGGCGATCTCGACGTAGCCATCGGGTTGAGCGCAGTCCTCGACGGTGCTGGTCTCGTCGCCCCAGCCGTCGTTGTCGGCGTCGGCGTAGTAGGTCGTGGTCACGTCCTCGTCGATGTCGGCGTCGCAGTCGTTGTCCACGGCGTCGCAGAGCTCGGCGGCGCCGGGGTTCACGGCCGCGTCGCCGTCGTCGCAGGCACCGGCCCCCTCGGCGTAGCCATCGGGCTGCTCGCAGGCCTCGGTGGTGTCGTCGTCGTCGCCGTAGCCGTCGTCGTCGTCGTGGGCGGAGAAGGTGGTGGGCCCCTCC
>CAYZVO010000265.1:0-10800 GCA_964481655.1 uncultured Enterobacterales bacterium
CGTGGCCGACAGCACCGACTGCGACGACACGGACGCCGCCATCAACCCCGGGGCCAGCGAGACCTGCAACGGCACCGACGACGACTGCGACGGGAGCGTCGACGAGGGCGTGACCACCACCTTCTACGCCGACGGCGACGGCGACGGCTACGGCGACGCCGCCAGCCCCGTGGACGCCTGCGCCTCCACCAGCGGCACCGTGGCCGACAGCACCGACTGCGACGACACGGACGCCGCCATCAACCCCGGGGCCGCCGAGGTCTGCAGCGACGGGGTCGACGACGACTGCGACGGCACCGCCGACGACGGCTGCGTCACCGCCGTGGACCACTGCGGCACCATCTCGAGCGACGAGACCTGGACCAGCGGCAGCCTGCACACCGTCAGCTGCGATCTCTACGTCCAGGGCTCCAGCCGCCCCACCCTGACCATCGAGGACGGGGTCGAGGTGCAGTTCGCTCCCAGCACGGCCCTGCACGTGGGCACCGGCAGCTACGGCTCCATCGAGGTCGAGGGCACGGTCCTGGGTGTGCTGATGACCTCATCGGAGGCCAGCCCGGCCGCCGGAGACTGGGACGGCGTCACCCTCGGAGCCTACGATCAGGGCTCCCTGCTCGAGGGCCTGACCATCGAGTACGGCGGGGACAACGGCTTCGGAAACCTCTACGTCTACCACTCCGAGCCCGAGCTCATCGGCTGCACGATCCAGCACAGCCGCGAGGCCGGCATCTACGTGGTGGGCTCCACCGGGGCCGAGATCAGCGACACCACCATCACCGACAACGACGGCCACGGCCTGGACGCCGAGACCGGCGCTGTGCCCCTGGCGGGCTCCCCCAGCTTCACCGGCAACACCATCACCGCCAACGCCGGCTACCCGGTGGTGATCCCGGCCAACTACGCCCACGAGCTGGACGCCAGCAGCAGCTACGCCGGCAACGACGACGACTTCGTGCTGCTGGTGGGTGACACCGTCGACGACGACGCCACCTGGCAGCTGCTGGACGTGCCCTGGAAGATCGACGACGACGTCTACGTGCAGGGCTCCGGCCGACCGGAGCTGACCATCGAGGACGGAGCCGAGCTCTACTTCGAGACCGACGTCGCCCTGCTCATCGGAAGCGGCAGCTACGGCTCCATGGAGATCGAGGCGACCACCAGCGGCGTGCTGCTGACCAGCGCCGAGTCCAGCCCCGCCGCCGGCGACTGGGACGGCGTGAAGTTCGGCGCCTACGATCAGGGCTCGGTGCTCGAGGGCGTGACCATCGAGTACGCCGGCCACAACGGCTACGGCGCCATCTGGGCCTACCACGCGGATCTCGAGATCAGCGGCTGCGCCATCACGGACTCGTCCACCGCCGGCTTCCTCGGCGTGGGCAGCGAGTCCCTCATCGTCGACACCACCATCAGCGACTGTGACGACAACGGCATCGACCTGGACAGCTCCTCCTCGCTGTCCAGCTCCGGCACCCCGAGCTTCACCGGCAACATCATCTCGGCCAACGCGGGCTACCCCATCGCGCTGCCCGCCAACAGCGCCGGGGAGCTGGCCACGGACAACCTGCTGACGGGCAACGGCTCGGACTACGTCTTCCTCGAGGGCGACACCGTGGACGACAGCGCCTCATGGCGCGCCCTGACCGTGCCCTACTGGGTGGACGGCGACGTCTCCGTCCAGGGCTCCACCACCCCCGAGCTGACCATCGAGGATGGGGTCGAGCTGTACTTCGAGAGCAACGCCGCCCTGCTCGTCGGCAGCGGCAGCTACGGCGAGCTCGAGGTCGAAGGCACCAGCACCGGCGTGCTCATGTCCACTGTCGAGGCCAGCGGGGCCCCGGGGGACTGGGACGGCCTGACCGTCGGCGCCTACGGCAGCGCCATCATCGACGGGCTGACCCTCGAGTACGGCGGCGACAACGGCTACGGCGGGCTGTACCTCTACCACAGCGACGCCGAGATCACGGACTGCTTCTTCGGGGAGAACGAGGACGCGGGCATCGCCATGGCCGGCGGCACCGTCAGCGTGACCGACACCATGCTCTACGACAACGAGAGCAGCGGCCTGATCATGTCCTCGAGCTCCGTGCTGGACGACGCCTTCACCGGCAACGTGCTGACCGGCAACGGCGACTACCCCGTCGAGCTGCCCGCCCTGTACGTGGCCGAGCTGGACGCCACGAGCAGCTACACCGGCAACGGCACGGACCTGGTCCAGGTGGTCGGGGACACCGTGGACGACGACGGCAGCTGGCAGGCCCTGGACGCCCCCTACCTCCTCGTGGGCGACGTGTACGTCCAGGGCTCGGCCCGCCCCGAGCTGACCATCGAGGCCGGCGCGGAGCTGCGCTTCGACACCGGCACCAGCCTGCTGGTGGGCAACGGCAGCTACGGCGCCATCGACGTGCAGGGCAGCGCGGCGGCGCCGGTGACCTTCACCTCGGCCGAGGCCAGCCCCGCCGCCGGGGACTGGGACGGCATCAAGCTGGGCGCCTACTGCACCGACGCCAGCACCAGCATCGACGAGGCCGTGATCGAGTACGCCGGCGACAACGGCTACGGCAACATCTGGGTCTACCACTGCGACGGCAGCATCACGAACAGCACCGTCAGCGACTCATCGACCTGGGGCATCTACGTCAGCGGCGGCACGCCCTCCATCGGCGGCGTCAGCTACAGCGGCAACGCCTCGGGCGACCTGTACAACTAGCCCATGCACGACCACGCCCTCAGCGCCGCGCTGCTCCTGCTGCTGGGCTGCAGCGGCCCGGGCCCCGGGAACGCCCCCGACCCGGTCCCGGAGGACCCGGGGGCCGCCCTCCCCCACATCGTGGTGGTGGTGGTGGATTCCATGCGAGCCGACCGGCTCTTCGCCGAGCGGAATGGGCAGCGCATCGCGCCCACCATGGCGCGCCTGGCCGAGCAGGGCGTCTGGTTCGAGCGCAGCTATGCCCAGAGCGGCTGGACCATGCCTGGGCTCGCGGCCATCCTCACCGGCCGCTACCCACCGCCCTTGACCATGCGCGAGGGCCAGAGCCTGTCCTGGCTGCCCGAGGACACGAACACCCTGCCCCGCATCCTGGGCATGTATGGGTACCAGTGCGCCGCCCTGTGGGGTGCGAGCCTGCCCAGCGAGTTCGAGCAGCTGTCCCGGGACTTCCACCAGGTCTCCACCCTGCCTGAGGACACCCCCTGGCAGCAGGCCTATGGTCGGGAGCTCGAGGCCTGGCTCGAGGGGGCATCCGGCCAGGTGCCCTGGTTCCTGCTGCTGCACCAGATGGACCTGCACCACGCGGTCCCGGCGCCGCCCTTCGAGGTCGCCGACCGCTGGGTGCCCGGGCCCCCCAACAGCCCCGAGGCGGATCTCGAGCGCCGCTACGCCGCGATGCTGCAGAGCCACGGCCAGGAGGTGGCGCGCCGGGAGACCATCGGCGCCTACGACGGGCTGCTGAGCTTCTACGACGCCGAGCTGGCGACCATGCTCGCCGCCCTCGAGGCCGCCGCCGGGGAGCGGGAGCTGGTGGTGGTCATCACCTCGAACCACGGGCAGGACCTGTGGGACCACGGCTTCATGGGCCACGGCGGGCGCCACTTCGACTCCATCCTGCGGGTCCCCCTTGTCTGGTGGGATCTGGACGGCGAGGGGCAGTCCGGAGGGGACGACACCAGGGTCCAGGCCATCGACCTGGCCCCCAGCCTGCTGGAGCGGGCGGGGGCGGAGCCGGACAGGGGCATGGATGGCCGCTCCCTGCTGCCCCTGCTGGGGCTGGCGGATGGGAGCTACGAGCCCCGGCCCGTGTACGCCTACTCGAACCCCATGGGCACCTCGCTGGTCGATGGGGACTACAAGCTCGCGATCTTCTCAGGTCGGGCCGACGACGAGCGCCACCCCAGGCTGCGGAGCCCCGAGGAACGCCTACCGGCGCCTCACCTCTTCCACCTGGCTGACGACCCCAGCGAGCACATCGACCTCGCGGAGTCCGAGCCCGATCTCACCGCGTCCATGAGCGCTCGGCTGGTGGAGTGGACCCAGGGCCGCCGCGCCACCATCGGCCCCTCGGTGGCCACCGACGAGGCCTTCCGCCAAGCCCTGCAGGAGCGGGGCTACTGGGAGCACGTGGCACCCTCCCCCGAAGAGGGGTCCCCGCGTTAGGCGACCCCCATGCGCCCCCTCATCCCCCTCGCGCTGCTGCTGCTGGGCTGCGGTGAGCCCGAGCCCACCGACGGGCCCCCGGACATCATCGTGGTCTGCATGGACACCCTGCGGGCGGACCGGCTGGGGCCCTACGGCAACGGCGACGGGCTGACCCCCAACATCGACCGCTTCGCGGCCGAGGGCGTGGTCTTCGAGGACGCGTGGGCCGTCTCGAACGAGACCCTGTACTCCCACGCCTCCCTGTTCACCTCCCGCTACGCCACCGAGACCGGGCCCATCTTCGAGACCTTCCGCCTCGACGACGCGCTGCCCACCATCGCCGAGGTGCTCGGGGTCTACGGCTACCAGTCCGCGGGCTTCACCGGCGGTGGCCACCTCTCCCCGGACTTCGGCCTGGGCCGGGGCTTCGACCGCTGGGAGCACAGCGCCATGTGGGGCAGCCTGTACGACGCGGTGCCCGACGCCCTGAGCTGGCTGGACGCGCGGGCCCCCGAGCAGCCGAGCCTGCTCTTCGTGCACGGCTACGACACCCACCACCGCTACATCAAGCCCGGCCCCTGGGGCTTCTCCCGGGTGGACGCCTCCTACCGGGGCACCGGCTCGGACGTGATCCGCGACACCCTGGGCAGCCTGCTGGTGGCCGACGGCTACTACTTCCCCCGCCACGCCCCCGACGACCTGTTCGATCTGCGGGCCCTGCGCATCCGGGGCAAGCGCGAGCGCCGCCGCATCGAGCGCATGGCCCAGAAGAAGAACACCGCCGCCCGCAAGCTCGACGACGAGGACCTCGCCTACGTGCGGGGGGTCTACGACGGCGCGGTCAGCTACGCCGACACCTGGTTCGGGCTCTTCCTGGCGGCCCTCGAGCGGCGGGGCGCCCTGGACTCGAGCGTGATCGTGCTGCTGTCGGACCACGGCGAGGAGCTGGGCGAGGACGGCGTCTTCAACCACCGCTATCAGCTGTCCGACGAGGCCCTGCAGGTGCCCCTGATCGTGCGCCTGCCCGGTGGCGCCCACGGGGGCCGTCGGGTCGATGGTCTGGTGGACCTCACCGACGTGATGCCCACCCTGATCGAGGCCGCCGGGGGCGAACCCCCCGCGGGCATCCACGGCCGCTCCCTGTGGAGCGCCCTGCAGGGTGGCCCGCTGGAGCCCCGGGAGCAGGTCTACGCCCAGACCGTGTTCCGCGGCGTCAGCGTGCGCAGCGACGACGCCCGCCTGACCTTCACCGGCATCGGAGCGGACTCCCCCTTCCTGGCCGACCTCGTGGCCGCCTCCCGCCTCGAGGGCCCGGCCTTCGAGGTGGAGCCCGCCGAGCTGCCCAAGGATCAGCGCGAGGCCCTGCGCGCCAGCCTGGCGGCGTGGGCCGCGAGCCTGCACCAGCCCGACGCCGCCGAACACACCGAGCTCACCGACGAGCAGCGCCAGGTCCTGCAGGACAAGGGCTATTGGGGGGCCCAGTGAGGCGCCGCTGGCTCACGCTGCTGGTCCCGCCGCTGCTGGGCGCGGCCTGGATGGCCCTGCCCGGGCACAGCTACCTGGGCGCCCTGGGCCCCACCATCCTCGCCGCAGACGAAGACGGCGACGGCCTGCTGGGCTCCGATGAGCTGGCGCGCTCGTCCCCCACCCTGGTCAGCTTCCACAAGCTCGACATCGACGAGGACGGCGCCATCGACGAGCCCGAGCTGCTGGCCCACCTGCTGGCCGAGGACCCCTCATCCTTCGACGGCGACCACCCGCCCCTCTCCCCCTCGCCCCACGACCACCTGCGCTACTCCACCGATCCCAAGCAGGTGCGGGTCCTGCGGGTGCTGTTCGAGTTCATGCTCATCGAGGTGCTCTCGGTGGACCGCCGGGTGCCCCTGCCCAGCGACGAGCAGATCCGCGCCGCGGCCCGGACCGGCAGCCCGGACAGCGACGAGGCCCGGCAGGTCGCCGGCAACCTGGTCGCCGCCTACCGGGCCGCTGGGCTCCCGGTGCCCGCCTTCCTGGCCGAGGTCGAGCCTGTGATGGCCGAGCCCGGCCTGCGCGAGCCGCGCTTCATGCCCCCTGATGTCTCCGGCGAACACGGCGCCGGGAAGCCCCCCGAGCAGGGCCGCAGGGGGCCACCGCCCGGCGACGGCCGCGGGCCGCCCCCGGAAGGGCGCCGGCCACCCAAGGATGGCCAGCAGCGCCCCTTCCCGCCCCCTCGCAAACGGCGCTGAGCCGCGATCGGGTTAGCGATCCGGCAGCACCACCCGCGAGGAGGACGCCTTGGCCCGATCTCGCTTCCGCCGCATCCCAAGCGCGGGAATCCACCGCCCCCACGGCAGCAGCTGGGCCCTGGCCCGGGGTGTGCTGCATGCGTTGGCTCCCGATCCCGCCGCCCCCGGCCCCCTGCGGAGCGTCGAGCGCGAGGCCGGCTTCCACCTGCAGGCCCGGCACGCGGTGGCCCTGGGCTCCGGGGCCATCGGCCTGACGGCCCTGCTCGAGTCCATCGCGCTGCCCACCGGCGGCCGGGTGCTGCTGCCGGCCCTGGCGCCGCCCTGGGCCCCCGAGGCCGTGCGGGAGGCGGGCCAGGTGCCGGTCACGGTGGACGTGGACCCCGACAGCCTGCACCTGGACCTCGGGGCCCTGCAGGCCGCGGCTGCCGAACCAGCGGCCGCGGTCCTGGTGGCGCACACCGCCGGTGTGCCCTGCGATCTCGACGCGACCCAGGCCTGCTGCGAGGCCCTCGGCCTGCCCCTGGTGGAGCTGTTCGGGATGGCCGTCGGCGCCCGCTGGCGGGCGCGGCCCCTGGGCCCCCACGCCACCGCCCGCCTGGCGGCCCTCCACTGCGCCTTGCTCTACCCCATCCCGGGCGCCCTGGTGGTGAGCGACCACGCCCCCCTCGCGGGCCGCCTGCGGGCGAGCCTCGCCGCCGCCCCCGAGCCCTCGGCCTGGGGGGTGGCCGGGCGCGTGGCCAGCGGTCACCTCCGGGCCCTGCTGGCCCACCCCTCGGCGTTCACCCTGCTCCACAGGGCCGCGCCCAGCCTGTCCGCTCCCCCGAACGCCGGGGCCCGGATGCACCCCGCCCAGGCCGAGGCCCTGCGCACCGCCCTCGCCGAGCAGGCCACCCACCTCGACGCCCGCCGGGAGCGCGCCGCAGAGCTGCGCTGGGCACTGCCAGGGGAGTGCTGGCGCCAGTCCGTGCCCGACGGCGCCCTGCCCGCCTGGTCCCAGCTGCTGGTGCGCAGCGACGATCACAGAGCCTGCATCGAGGCCGCCCGCGCCGTCGGTGTACAGCTCGACCGCGCTCCGCTCACCGACCTCAGCGACGGGCGCTGCCCCCACGCCGCCCACGCCGCGGCCACCTGCCTCGGCCTGCCCTGCCACCCCGGTGTGCGGACCGGCGACATCCAGCGCGTGAGCGCTGCTGTGGAGGGTTGGCTGGTGTAGCATTCGTTCATGCGCATCCTCTCCAGCCTCGTCCTGCTCGCTCTGCCCTCGACCGGCTTCGCCGCCTGGGAGGTGGGCGTGGTGCCCGCCACCCGCAAGGTGCAGCCCGACCACGCCGTGCCCGACGAGACCGCCGTGACCCTCGGGGCCGCCCTGGACGAGCACGAGGCCTTCCAGGTGCTGGTGCGCGACGACGGCGGGCTGGAGGGCGTGGACATGGCCGCCTCGGAGCTCACGGGGCCCGACGGCGCCACCATCCCCGCCGAGGCCTTCGAGCTGTTCCTCGAGCACTGGTTCGACATCGAGCAGCCCTCCCCCCACTTCATGGGGGAGATCGACGATCACCCCCGGGAGGCCGGGCGCTACCCCGATCCCCTGATCCCCTTCGACGACCCCTGGGCCGAGGGCGCCGTCGATGTGGCCGCCCCCTTCGACGTGCCCGCGGGGGAGACCTGGGTGGCCTGGGTCGACCTGCTGGTGCCCGCCGACGCCACCCCGGGGCAGTACAGCGGCACGCTGACCGCCAGCGCCGCCGGCCAGGACCCGGTGGAGATCGCCATCGAGCTGACCGTCTGGCCCTTCGCCATGCCGCGGGAGAAGACCGTGGCCACCGCCTTCGGCTTCTCCTACAACCTGCCCCGCCGCTTCCACGGGGGCCCCGACGGCGAGGAGAGCGACGACTACGACACCATCCTGCAGCGCTACTGGCAGCTGATGCACGACTACCGCATCGACCCCACCCACCTGCCGGGATCGGTGAGCTTCGAGCTGGACGAGCACGGCGCGGTCCTCGAGCCGGACTGGAGCGAGTACGAGGCGGACCTGGGCCCCTTCCTGGACGGCAGCTACTTCGACGACGGCGCCCCCATCACCCGCTTCAACCTGGGCCACTTCCGCCCCGGCGGCGGCCAGGGGGACTTCTCGGAGGCGCAGTGGGGCGAGGCCGCTCGCATGTTCTCGGAGCACCTCGACGAGCTGGGCTGGTGGGACAAGGGCTACGTCTACAGCACCGACGAGCCCTACTACAACGGCGGCGACGCGACCTACGAGCAGATCCACGGCGACGTGGGCTTGCTGCACGAGCACGCCCCCCTGTGGGACGGGCACGTGCTGGTCACCTCACCCTTCAACGAGATCGTCGATGGCGACATCGACATCTGGTGCCCGGTGACCCCCATGTACGACGAGTGGTTCTTCGGGCCGCTGTACGAGGGCCGCGACTTCTACGAGGAGCGCCGCGCCATGGGCGAGGAGCTCTGGTTCTACGTCTGCAACGCCAACTTCCCGCCCTACGCCGGCTACGACATCGACACCACGCTGGGCTACGAGCCCCGCATGGTCAAGTGGGGCACCTGGTACGAGGGCGCCACGGGCTTTCTGTTCTGGCGGGTCAACTACTGGATCGACGACGATCCCTGGAACATCTGGGCCAACGTCGAGCACTTCGGCGAGCTGTTCGGCCGCAACGGCGACGGCGTGCTGCTCTACCCCGGCGACCACGACGGCAGCTCGGCCCCCCTGGGCTCGCCCGAGGGGGTGAGCATCGACGGCCCCATCGGCAGCTACCGCCTGGCCCAGATCCGCGACGGGCTCGAGGACTGGGAGCTGTTCCTGCTGGCCGAGCAATGGGACGTGGGCGACTACGCCCGGGCCCAGGTGGAGCGGGCCTATCGCCAGTTCGGCACAGCGCCGCGAGAGAACTGCGACGATCCCCTGGCCTACTGCGACGACGACCCACCCTGGACCCTCGAGGAAGAGCTGCTGCTCGAGGTGCGCTGGAACGTGGCCAGCAAGGTCGCCTGGGCCATCGACCCCGGCACCTGGCCCGACCCCGAAGCCATCGGGGACACGGCGGACACCGGACAGGGCTACGACGAGGTGTGTGGCTGCACCGCCACCCGGGCCATCGGCGCGCTCTGGCTTCTGCCCCTCGCGGGGCTGCTTGTCACGCGGCGCAGAGAGCTGTGGTAAGACATTCCACAGTTCGCAAGTAGCGCCTCTCAGGCGCCTTTCACGGCCCTTGCCATCACCCCTCGGGGGGATTCTTTTACCTGCGTCACCGGGCGGACCGTCCCTCGCCCGGATCCCGGAGGACCCATGTACGCCCTGCTCATGCTCACCGCCCTCGCCAGCGCTCAGGACGCCGACTTCGCCGACCACGAAGAGGTCGGCCAGAAGTTCGAGGAGCCCGAGACCAACCTCTCCGCCGAGCTGGGCGGCGCCTGGGCCACCGGCAACGTCGAGTACTACACCGCCAACGGCCTGCTGGCGGCCTCCCACCGCTTCGCCCGCAACCAGCTCACCCTGGGCGCCGGCGTCAACCTGGGCAAGGGCGTGTCCGACGCCGACGGTGACGGCATCCTCTCCGACGCCGAGCGCGACGCCGAGAAGGTCGAGATCGCCCGCAAGTACTGGGGCGATGCCCGCTACGACCGCTTCATCGGCGACCAGTCCTCCCTGTACGTCCTGGGCGGCACCCTGTCCGACATCTACGCCGGCTACGACATGCGCTCCCACGGCCAGGTCGGGTACTCGCGCATCCTGGTGGACACCGAGGCCACCGACCTCAAGGTGGAGATCGGTGTGGACGTCGCCCACGAGAACTACGTCGAGGGCATCGACCCCAACTCGGCGATGATCTACTCCGGCCGCCTGATGGCCTCGCTGACCCATCAGTTCAACGAGTCCGTCTCGTTCTCCGACACCGTCGAAGCCTACGAGAACGTCGTCGATCCCGCCGACCTCCGCGTGCTCAACGAGGCCGCCATCTCGGCCAAGCTGTCCGACATCTTCAGCGTCAAGCTCTCCAACCAGCTGACCTTCGACAACGTCCCGGTCGAGGGCTACCGCAAGCTCGATCAGGTGACCCTGGTCTCGCTGGTTGCCACCCTTCTCTAGTCTCCGTTCCAAGCTCACAATCACGAGGCCGACACCATGGAAACCGTGCAATCCTTCATCGACTGGGGCCTGCCCTTCGCCCAGGACTTCCTGCTCGCCATCGTCATCTTCATCATCGGGTGGATCGTCTCGAAGTGGACGAACAAGCTGGTGCAGAAGGCGCTGGCCAAGGGCAACGTGGACGTGGCTCTCGGCCGCTTCCTCGGCTCCATCGCCCAGTACACCGTCCTGGTGGCCGCCGTCATCGCCGCCCTGGGCACCGTCGGCATCCAGCCCACCTCGGTGGTCGCCCTCTTAGCCAACCCCCGCCAGGCCGGGCGCCGTGCCCCCCC
>CAYZVO010000266.1:0-10796 GCA_964481655.1 uncultured Enterobacterales bacterium
GCCCGACGAGGACACCGCGGTCGAGGGTGACACCGACACGGACACCGACACCGACACCGACACGGACACCGACGCCGACGGTGACACCGACGCGGACACCGACGCCGACACCGACGCCGACGCCGACGCCGACGCCGACACCGACGCCGACACCGACACCATCGAGATCGTCGGCGAGTACGACGACGGCTATGGCACCGCCCACACCGTCACCGAGGCCGACTGGACCATGGTCGGCGGCCACGGCACCTCGGTCTTCCACTTCGAGTCCTGGGACAACGACTCCGACCAGGTCGTGGCCCAGAACGACGCGGCCAACCCCTGGAACGCCGACCTGTTCAGCCGCATGGACTGGACCGAGTTCGAGGGTGCGCTGTACTACTGCCAGTCCGTCTACGACGCCGAGAACGCGAAGGCCGCCTGGGCCCAGCCGGCTGCGGACCCGACCGATCCCGCCAACAGCGGCTGCGGTGGCTGGTCCTGGTCGATGCTGACCCCGCGCTAGTCGTTCCAGCGTGAGTTGAAGCCCGGGTCGTTGCTGGCGATGGCCAGCAGCAGCTCGGTGCGGTTCAGCTGCCCATCGCCGTCCCGGTCCAGCTCGTCGAAGCTGGGCTCGGGGGCGGCGTAGCGCTGGTGCTCCGTCCGCGAGAGCCTGCCGTCACCGTCGGCGTCCAGCCTGGCGATCAGGGTGGCCGCGACGGCCTCGGCGCTGCCTGGGGTCGCCGGAGCTTCCGGCGGCGCGGTCGGCGGCGCTGGCTGCGGCTCGGCGCCACAGCCGACGGCGAGCAGGCCCAGCGCGATGATCGTCGGGAGACGCCGCATCACCAGTACCCCTTGTCGCGCATCAGCTCGCGCAGGGCGGGGTCCAGGTAGGGCTTGGTCGCGTCGAGCTGAGCGGAGGGGTGGGCGTAGGCCCGCCGCATGGCCTCCAGCAGGGGGGCGGCGGCGGCCAGGGTCTCGGGTGCGGCGGGATCGAGGCGGTCCTCGACGCGGGGGCCCACCCGTAACACCTATAACTCCGGTCGGGATAGATCGCCCTCGTCCAGCAGCGCCCGTAACTGGGCGCTGCCCGGCAGCGCGCCCTGCACGATGAGCCGGTGCTCCTCGCCGCGGGCGCTGGCCATGGGCAGGATGCCCTCGCTGATGCTGATGGTGGCCCGCTCGCCGGAGGGCTCATCCCCGGTGAGCGGCACCAGGCTCTGGCCCCGGATCCCCGCGGGTGGGGTGGCCCCGGCCAGCTCGAGCACGGTGGGCATGAGATCCAGCAGCTCGACGGGGGTCGAGACCCGCTGCCCGCCGCCGGCGCCGCCGGGGTAGCGGATCAGCAGGGGCACGTGACCGCTCGCGTCGTGCAGGCTGATGCGATGGTTGGCGTGGCCGTGCTCGAAGAGATCCTCGCCGTGGTCCCCCATCACGATCACCACGGTCGTCTCCAGCAGGTCCCGGGCCTCGAGCTCCGCCAGGAGCAGGCCCAGCTGCAGGTCCGCGTAGGCGATGGAGCCGTCGTAGTGGGCCACCACGTGCTCGAGGTCCCGCTCGGCCAGGGCCTGGCCGTCGGCGGGATCCTGCAGCGCCAGGAGGGAGAACAGGTCGGTGTGCAGCACCACGATCTGGCGCTCACCCACCGCCCTGGTCACGTGGGGCCGCTCGATGTCCGGGTAGTAGCGACCCTGCCACACCTTCTCGATCTCGAGGGCCGCCGGGGCGCCGAGGATGTCGTCGGCGGGGCCCTCGTAGTCGGGATCGAACAGCTGCTCGAAGTACAGCGGCTTGGCGTAGGCCGTGTGGGCGTCGTAGCTGTGGACGAACAGGTAGAACGGCCGCTCCGCGTCCCGCACGTCGAGCCAGGCCAGCGCCGGCGGGACCGTGTGGAAGAACGATCCGAAGTGCCACTGGTCCTGGTAGACGTCGAAGCCCTGGTCGTGCCCGAAGGCCGAGACGAGGTGGCCGCCGGCCACGAAGCCGCCGGTCTGGTAGCCGTGCAGCCCCAGCACTCCCTGTAGGGTGTGCACGTCCTGCGGCAGGCCGAAGCGCTCGTAGCTCAGGGGCGCGAGGTCCGATGGGAGGCGGGAGGTGAAGGTCGAGGCGAAGGAGGTCAGGGTCTCGTTGGACTGGCTGTAGCAGCGCTCGAAGAGCACGGCCTCGGCGGCGAAGGCGTCCAGGTTCGGGGAGGTGTCCCGGTCGTAGCCGTAGGCCCCCAGGTGGTCCGCGCGGGTGGTGTCCAGGGCGATCACCACGACATTGGGAGGCGTGGGACCCTCGGTGGCGGGGGCCTGTCCATGGGCGGGGCCGGCCAGCGCGAGGGCGGCGCCTGCGATCGTGGCGATCACGGCGTCTGCCCCGGGGGCGGCTTGGGCTTGTGTCTGTGCTGGTGTCCGGGGCCGCCCGGGCCCCCCGGGGGGCCGCCCTGGGCCGGCTTCGGCGGGGTGGACACGGCGGGGCCGCCGGTGCCCGGCGGCGGGCCGAAGCCCGGGGCCTGGCGGCGCTCGATCCGGGTGGTCGGGTCGGCGTCGAGCAGGGCCAGCTCGAGCTCGGAGGCGTCCAGGAGACCGTCGCCGTCGGCGTCGTAGGCGCGGAAGCTGCCGTCGTCCGCGGCCGAATGGTGGTACTCGTCCCGATCGATGGCGCCGCTGCCGTCGGCGTCCACCCGGGCCAGCAGCTCGGCCATGACGGCGTCGCGGCTGGCGTAGACCCGATCGGCCTGCGCCGGCTCGGGATCGGACCCGCAGCCCACGACGGCGGCCCACAGCAGCAGCAGCGCGCGCACTACCAGTACCCCCGCTCGCGGAGAGCCTCGCGCAGCTCGGGGTCCATGCCCGGGCCGGCGGCGTCTGTGGGGCTCAGGCCCTCGACCCAGGCCCGCAGGCGGAGCTCGAGGTCCACCGGGCCCACGGTGGTGGCGTCGGGGGGCAGCTCGCCCTCGAAGGCGAGGTAGCGGGGCTTGGGAGCGTCGGGGTCGCCGACGGCGTCGGGGTGCAGGGCGACGCTGTCGACGATCAGCTGCTCACCGGGCACGCGGATGGTGACCTGGTGGCGGCTCTGGCTGAAGACCGGATCGCTGGGGCCGGGGCCGGTGCCCTCGAGCAGGGGTCGCAGGCTCTGGCCCGGGACCCCCTGGAGCGCGGGCACACCCGCCAGGTCCAGCACGGTGGGGGTGATGTCGATGCTGCGCACGAAGCTGCCGATGCGCCGCCCGGCGCCCGCCTGCATACCCGGAGCGTGGATCACCAGGGGCACGCGGATCACGTGCTCCCGCAGGTGGGGGCGGTGCTGGAAGTGGCCGTAGTCGGTCAGCCCTTCCCCGTGGTCGGAGAACACCACGACCACGGTGTCATCGGCCCACCCTGCGTCCTCGAGGGACGCCAGCAGGAGGCCCAGCCAGGCGTCGGCGTAGGCCAGCGCCCCGTCGTAGTGGGCCACCATGTGCTCCAGGTCCCGCTCGGTGACGGGCATGGAGGGCTGGTCCTCGGCGGCGGCGCGGGGCAGCGCCTCGAGGAAGAAGTCGTCGCTGACATAGCGGCGGCCGTTGCTGGCATCGACGAAGGTGGGGCGCAGCGCGTGGTAGAAGCGGCCCTGGTGGATGCGCTCCACGCCGTCCCGCAGGGGCAGGATGTCGTCGGCGATGCCTTCATAGTCGGGATCGTAGAGATGCTCGAAGAACAGGGGCTTCACGTAGGGCGAGTGGCAGTCGTAGCCGTGGACGAACAGCAGGAAGGGGTCTTCGTGGGGCTGCTCGAGCCAGGCGCTGGCGAGCTGCACGGACTGGTAGAACGAGCCGAACTGCACCTCGTCCCGGTAGACGTCGAAGCCCCGGCCCATGCCCAGCGCTCCGGTCATGTGCGCCCCGCCGGTGAAGCCGGCGGTCTCGTAGCCGTACATGGAGAGGACCTCGGCGAGGGTGCGGGCGTCGCTGGGGACGTGGAAGTCGTCGTCGAGGCTGGCCAGATCGCCGGGGTGGGTGGCCGTGAAGATGGCGGCGTGGGAGTAGAGGGTCTCGTTGCTCTGGGCGTAGCTGTGGTCGAAGCTGGTGCCGATGGCGGCCAGGCGATCGAGGTTCGGGGTCGTGTCGCGGCTGTAGCCCCCCACGCCGGTGTGGTCGGCGCGACAGGTGTCCATGGACACCAGCAGGACGTTGGGGCGGTCGGGTTCGCTTGCCTCGGGTGCCGCCAAGCTGCCGCTGCAGCCCAACAGCAGGGCGTGCAGCGCGATGGGCAGGCGTGGGGACAGAGGGCGCGGCATGGCCTCGGGACGCTCGGAGACCCTGGAGCATAGCACTGCCCCGAGGCCGCGGCAGGTGGGCTCGGCCACGCTGGGCTGCCTGGTTGGCGACGGGTGCTCGGGCTATGCCGTGGGGGTTCCTCGAGACTTCGGGTTCACCGTGGCCGACAAGTTTCCCGGCAGCTGGTCCAAGGTCGCGCTCATCTGCGCGGTCATCGTGGTGGGCCAGATCCTGCGGGTCACGCTGCTCCAGCCGAGCATGGCCCGCTGGAGCCCGGAGCCGGCCACCCAGCCGCCGGAGGTCAAGGCCAGCCAGGCCAGCGCCAACCTGGTGAGCGGCTCGGCCAACGAGGCCCTCGAGCTGGTGGCCCGCTACGAGGACGAGTTCACCCCGGCCCTCGACCTCCGGGTGCGGGCCTATGCCGATCAGCTGGGCATGGACTCGTCGCGGGTCGGCGATGCCCGCTCCATCTTCCTGCTGCTGGCGGGGAAGGGCCTGCTGGTGGAGCCCGCGGTGATGCTCGCGGAGCCCCCCGACGGCTGGGACTCGGTCTGCGGTGAGGGGGAGCCGGGCTACGTCTGCCTGACCCTCACCGGGCACGTCAACTACATGGCGGAGCATTCGCGCTTCGGAGGTGGTGCGCGACCCCGCTGACGGTCACCGGGTCGCGGACGCGGCGTTGCTGTCGGAGACCTGTGCGGCGGGGCGGTGGGCGTCGAGCCACAGCATGGCCCCGATCTGCGACAGGATCACCACGAGCACGATCACGGCCAGCTGATCCCACTGGGCCAGGCGCTCGCGGATGGTCGGACGGTCTGCCATGGTGAACCTTCGTCGGACGGGGACCGTATCACCGCCGTCGCCGCCACCCCAGCAGGGACGCGAGCAGGGTGAGGGCGGTGACGCTCCCGCTGGACGGGGCGCCGGTCGCGCAGCCCCCGCAGCCGTCGTCCGTCGGCGTACCGGTGTCGCTGTCTCCGGCGCTCGCGGACCCGAACCAGCTGGGCGAGAGCCAGACCCGTTCCTCGCTGTTGGAGCCGCCGTCGTCGCAGCCGTCCTCGCCGTACCAGCGCTCGCCGTCCAGCACGACCATGCCGTAGGCCCACGCGGGCTGCTCCCCGGGGGCCAGCTCGAGGCCGAAGGCGCCATCGCCGAGGGGCTCCAAGCTCAGCTCTTCGTCGGGGGTGACCAGGATGGCCGTCAAGACCGCCGGCTCGTGCTCCGGGGGGATCGCCAGCCGGACGGTGACGGTGGCCTCCGGCGGCACCGCCAGGACCTCGCCCATGCCCCCCAGCACTGCACCGTCGGCGCTGTACTCGATGAGGGCCGGGAGCATCACGCCGCTGGTCGCGTAGCTGCGGCGCTCGAGGATGGCCTCGTGGATCGCGCCGCGGGTCCAGTCCGCGTCCGCCGGCAGAGCGAGGGCCGCCAGGCCGCCACCGTAGGGCTGCTGCCGATAGGCGGAGTCGTTCTGGCACACGGCACCGGGCAGGGTGTTGTGGGCGTCGGTGCTGGCCAGCACCCCCAGGGGCAGATCCCACCCTTTTGGGTGCAGCGCCTCCGCCAGATCGTGGAAGGACTCGACGTCGGCGCTCCACAGCGGGTCGTAGCTCGCAGGCAGGACCCGGTTGTTGCCGTGGCGGGAGTAGATCTCCACGGCCGGTGAGAAGCGGCGGGCTTCGGGGTAGACGTGGCTGTAGCAGGCCCAGTTGGTGCCCATGGCGCCGGACATCTGGGGGTGGTGGGGCAGCAACAGCAGCGGGCCCAGGTCCTCCTCGAGCCCGGTGATCCATCGCCACAGCGCGCCGCAGCTGCCGAAGTCGGCGGTGGGCTCGCCGTCGTCGTCGTGGGGCACGAAGTCGTCCATCACCAGGTCGAACAGCTCGTCGTTGTCGGCGAACAGGTAGAGGTTGGTGTGGCCGCCCAGCTTGCCGTCGTCCTCCATCCAGATCTCGGCGGCGGGGACGGTGAGGAAGCCGCCGGCCTCGTCGTGGCCGTCCATCACCACGGCCAGCACCTGCTCGAAGTCCTCGCTCGCGGCGGCCTTCTCGCCGTTGGCGTGATCGGTCACCGCCAGGAAGTCGAGCCCCTGGGTCTGGGCGTTGGCGATGAGCTCGGCCACGGCGCCGCAGGGCTGCTGGACGCCATCGACCTCCGGGCAGACGCGCTCCATGTCGCTGGACATGCCGTCCAGGGAGGCCCCGCTGTGGACGTGCAGGTCGCCGAAGTAGAAGTCCCAGCCGTCGAAGCGCTCGCCGGCCACGGCGATCCCTGGCAGCAGCAGGCAGATCAGGGCCGCGGCGAGGGGAGGCCCCGTCACAGGGGGACGCTGGGTCTCGGGGGAGGGACTCGGCATACCCCCGCACCTTAGCCGACGCGCGGTCTGACCGTGAAGCATGCCAGGGGGCGCCCCGTTACGTTGACGCCCCCTGGAGCTCGAATGGACTATTCACCCCTCGGAGCCGTGTGTCGCGAGCTGGGCTTGATGTCCGAGCAGGACATCCACCAGGTGCTCGGGCAGCTGGCCGAGGGCATGGACGTGCGCTTCGGTGCCCTGGCCCTGCAGCTCGGTCTGCTCGACGAAGACGGCCTCGCCAGCGCCCTCGCCCACCAGTACCGCCTCAACCTGTTGCCGCGGGAACACCTCGAGCAGCTGCGCGTGGATCAGGAGGTGCTCGAGCGGGTGCCCGCCCACACGGTGCGCCGCTACACCTGCATCCCCATCCTCTACGAACCCCAGCACGACGTGCTCACCGTCCTGGGCGCCGATCCCACGGATCTGCTCGCCCAGCGGGCCGTGCGGGACCAGGCCCGGGTCTCGGAGATCCGCCTGTTCCTGGCCCCACGCAGCGCGGTGGTGGGGCTCATCGAGCGGGTGCTCGGCGCGGCCGATGGCCCCTCGGATCGTGAGCTGCCCTCCGAGCCGCTCATGGCGGCGCTGCAGGGCGCCCGCCTCCAGCGCGATCTGGTGCTCGAGACCAACCCGCGCCGGCTCCACGCCCTCGAGCGCCTCGACGCCATCGAGGACGGCACCACCGAGTTCGCCGCCGACCCGGATCAGGTCGCCTGGCTGCTGGGGGCCGCCCCCATCCGCCGGCTCGTGTTCCGCGCGGAGCTGCGTGGCGTGGTGGCGCCCTACCTCGACTCCTGGCGGCGCATCCAGCCGGGCCTGCAGGTGGTCACCGTCTCCGCGTTCGGTCCCCGCTCCCTGCCCGCCCTCGAGCCCAAGCGCATCTCCCGCTTCCACCTCGAGCTGCTCCGCTTCCTGCTGCAGGTGGGTGAGAGCCACGACGCCGACGCCCGCATCCAGGTCTGGCGGGCCACCGATCTCGCCCGCGCGGTGGCGCTGCGCCTCGGCCTGGCCCACCACCAGGTGGAGACTGTGGTCCTCGGGGCCCTGTTCCTCGAGCTCGAGAGCCTCGACAGCTTCCGGCGCCTCGCCGCGGCCCTGCCTGCGCGTGCGGGCGTCAGCCCCCGCTTCGCCCTGGCCCGCAGCCTGATGCAGGCCTTCGACGCCCCCTACGATCTCGAGGGGCTGCTCTCCGCCCTCGAGCATCGGCTGGGTGGTGGTGGACCCATCGGGGCCCACCCGGGCGCCGAGGTGGTCTACACGGTGCGTCACGTCGTGCGCCGGCGGCAGCCGGGGCAGGACGACATGGCCCAGATCCTGGGCGACAACGTGCATCACCACTCGCCGCGGGTGGTCAAGGCGGTGGGCGCGGTGCTGCGCTGGGCCTCGCTGCACGCCGGTCAGGCTGCTCGGGGTGACACCCACGCCGAGATCCTGCTCGCCGTGCGCGACCCGATCCTGCTGGCCGCGCTGGAGCTCGAGCTGGTCCGGGCCGGCTTCGGCCTGGTGCTGGCGGCCCACGGTCAGGATGTGCTGCAGCTCGCCGCGACCTGGCAGCCCACCTGCATCATCGCCGACACCCAGCTCCCCCGCCTGGGGGGCCGCCAGCTGCTGGCGGCCATGAAGCAGCGGCCCGAGACCCGCGACCTGCCCGCGGGGCGCGGGGGCGCGGGGGGGGCGCCGGCCTCTCGGCTGATCGAGCAGGGCGCCGAGGACGTGCTCGCGCCGCCCGTCGATGTCGGCGTGTTGGTGGCCAAGCTCCAGCGGCTCGCCCGCAAGAGCAGCGCCGACTCCCCCCGCGGCGTGCGTGGACAGCTCTCCCAGCTCCCCCTGGCCGACCTGCTCCAGACCCTGTCCCTCGGCGGGCGCACCGGTCAGGTGGCGGTCATCATGGGCGACAGCCGGGGCAACCTGGGCCTGGTGGGCGGGCAGCTGAAGCACGCCAGCTTCGACGCGCTCGTCGGCATCGAGGCGCTGCGGGCCATGGTCCGTGCGCGCCAGGGCGACTTCGCGGTGACCTTCGGCGAGGACACCCTCGAGCCCAACCTCGGGGGCACCACCGAGTGGCTCCTGCTCGAGGCCCTGCGCACCGTCGATGAGCTCGAGGCCGCGGCGGACGTGGAGATCGTCGACGAGGAGTGATCAGGGCGCGCGGGTCCACAGCGTGGCCGTCGCGCCCTCGTCCAGCGTCCAGCGCGCCGCCTCCTGCCAGGCGGGGGCGTGGTGCACGATCATCTCGACCACCGGCGGCAGCTCGCTGGGGTCGTAGTGGTCGGACTCCAGCGCGCCGTTCATGGCGGTCTCGGTGGGCCAACGCCCGGCGGCGCCTTCGCGCACCACCAGGAAACCATCGGCCACCCGGAACCACTCGTAGGTGCCGTTGGGATCGCCCCGGAGGCCGTGCACGCCGCAGCCGGGGTAGGCCTCCCGGAGGGCCAGCAGCAGGAAGCCCTCGTAGTAGGCGTGGTGATCGCCGAACACCACCAGCTTGCGCTCGCAGCTGCCGATGACGCCCGCCAGCTCGTCCATGGGGAAGGCGATGTCGCTGGGGGCCCGGGCCATGGTGTGGCGGGGGTAGACCCAGGACAGCGGGACGGGGTCCGCGGCGCCGAGGCTGCGCAGGGTGGGGGAGCCCTGGTCCCACAAGCGCCAGCCGTATTGATGCAGCCCGGCCGCCAGCAGCAGCAGCAGCAGGGGGATGCGCGCGAAGCCGCAGCGGGCCACCAGGCGCCCCCCCAGCACCGCCAAGGGCAGGATCAGGGGCAGCGTGTAGAACACCTGCTTCTTCTGCACCAGGGTGAACAGCAGCCAGCCCAGCCCCACGGACGCCAGCAGCAGGCCGTCGGTGCCCGGGCGTCGCAGGGGTCCTCCGCCTCGGCGGAACCATCGCACCCCGGCCGCGCCCAGCGCGACGAGCATCCACAGCCCCAGCACCGGCCCGGCCTGGCTGTCCAGCAGCACCAGCGGGTAGTAGAGCCAGCGCGGGCCGAGCTCCGCGGGCCGCTCGGTCAGGTCACCCGCGGCGTCGATCTCGCCCGCGGCGAGCTGGCTGGAGACCTCCTGCAGCTGGCTGTCGAGCCACTGCAGGTACCACGGGCCCGCCAGGACCAGCAGCAGCAGGCCGAAGGCCAGCAGGCCCTTCCACGGCAGGCGCCACGGCGGGGGAGGCGGCAGCTCGGCGGCGGCCCCCGGCGGGATGCGCACCCGCTGTGCCGGTGGCGGCGGTGCGGGCGCGGGCAGCAGGGTCAGCAGCAGCGGCAGCGCCACGAACGGCGCGGTGCCCAGGCGGTCGGTGAGCAGGCCCGCGGCCAGGCCGAGGCCGGCCAGGAGGCTCCAGCCCAGGTGCTCGAAGCCGCGGCTGCGCTGCAGCGCCAGCAGGGTGAAGCCCAGGCAGGCGAGCTGCGCGATGTTGGGCTCGTAGCGGACCAGGGTGCCGAACAGGGCCGGCGAGAGCGCCAGCAGGAGCATGGCCGCGATGCCGGCGACGCGGCCCCGCGCCAGGTGGTAGGCGCTGGCCAGGGCCAGGGCGAGCCAGGCGATGTTGGTCATCACCAGGGCGTCCCGGCCCCGCTCCCACAGGGCCTGCAGCGGCCAGGTGGCCCCGTAGAACAGTGGCGGCCAGTAGGCGTGGGCCACGTAGTAGCGCAGGTGCCAGGTGTCCCAGCGGATCAGGGCGTCGAACAGATCGTAGGCGTTGCCGACGTGGATGTACTCGTTCTGGTAGCCGTCGGGGAACGGGTTGCGCCCCAACCAGGCGAGAGTACCGAGGCCCAGGCCGAGCATGAGGCCCGACCAGACCAAAAAGGGGAGCAGCGCACGTAGCCTGGTTCGCACACAGCACCGATAGCCTCGGGTTCGGAGCCGGTCAAAGGGGCGCTGGCCAGATAGGCTGTTCGGGTCACCAGACCGGAGCGTGCATGAGCCCAGGCCATCCTTTCCAGCGCGCCTCTCTCGCCGGGGTGAAGATCGCGTTCGTCTACACGCCCTACGGTGCCATCCGGAACGAGCCGGGCATCAAGGTCGTCAAGGACAACTACGGGGTCTTCCCCAGCCTCTCGCTGCTGTACGTGGCCGGCGTGGCCGAAACGGCGGGCTGCGAGGTGCTCTTCATCGACGCCCACGCCGAGGGGCTCACCGTCGAGCAGACCGTCGCGCGCCTGCAGGCCTTCGGGCCCGACTTCATCGGCTACACGGTCACCACCTACCTGTTCTTCCAGAACCTGGAGT
>CAYZVO010000267.1:0-10790 GCA_964481655.1 uncultured Enterobacterales bacterium
GCATGGCCGATCGCATCGCCTACCTGGGCCGCGACTACGAGGACGCCCAGACCGCCCTGGGCTCGCTGCTGCCCCCGATCCCCGACGACATCCGCGCGGGGCTGGGCGCCGACAACCGCGGCATCATCAACACGCTGGTGCGCGACCTCATCTCCTGGAACCAGCGCCACCCCGATCAGATCGGCTTCTCCCCCGACATCAGCGAGGTCGCCCTGGCGCTGCGGTCGTTCAACTACAAGCACATCTACCTGCACCCCAAGCTCGAGGCCTACCGCCTCAAGGCCGACGGCGTGCTCGAGCGCATCTTCGACGAGCTGGTGGCCTACCTGGCCGAGCGCCCCTCCGAGCTGTGGGGCCAGGCCGAGCTCGACGCCCCGGAGCACATCCGCTTCTTCGCCCGCTTCATCACCGGCGCCGGCTACGATCCGCTGCCCTCACCCTCGCGGCTGGTGGTGGACTGGATCTCCCTGATGACCGACAGCTTCGCGTTCCGGGTCTTCCAGAGCATCGTCTTCCCGCAGCCGCTGGTCTGAGCGTCAGCGGCACATGCCCCCCGTCGCCACCCTGCTATTGGTCACCACGGCGCTGGCGGGCGACGGCCCCGTTCACCTCGGCCTCGAGGCCGTCACAGACGTGCCCTGGGACGTTGGCGCCCGGGCGACCCTGGAGCTGCCGGGCCGCCTCCGCTTCGCGGGCACGGTCGGCGTGCTGCCTCGCCGGTACCTGCACATCATCGACGAGGGCATCATCGCGCTGGGGGGCTTCGATCGAGACACCGCGGATCTCATCGAAGACGCGCTGTCCTCCTCGCTGGTGCTGAGGGCCCACCTGGGCTGGCGGCCCTTCCCCCACGCCGGCTTCTACCTGCACGGCGGCTACGGGCTGGTGACCCTCGGTGGTGGCGTGAGCGGGGCCACGGCGCTGTCGTTGGCGCTGGACATGGAGATCCCGGAGTGGATGGTCGAGGGCTACGACTTCTCCCTGGACTCCACCCTCCACTCCGTCGAGCTCGAGCTGGGCTGGGAAGGCGCGCTGTGGCGCGATCTGAGCTGGCGTGTCGGCCTGGGGGGCCTGTGGACGGTCGGCGCCAACACGCGGGTGGAGCCGCTGTTCGACCCGTGGCTGGCCGCCCCCCTGGTCGACGCCTACTGCGACGACACCGAAGACGAGCTCGACGCCATCTACCTGCGCTGGGTGCGGGCCCCGGTGCTCTCGGTGGGCCTGGGCTGGCGGTTCTTCTGAGGCGCCCCGAAGCTCAGCCCCGGTGCAGCAGGCTCTTCAGCTCCCCTACCTGCCCCACCGGCAGCCCGAAGCACACCACAGGCGGCCGCGCACCGTCCCCCACCACGAAGCCATCGAGCTGCAGCATCACGAAGGCCCGCTCGCCCGCTGTCTCGATGCGGTAGCCGCAGCCCTTGGGGATCTTCATGCGGTACGGACGCCCGGTCTTGCGCTGCCAGATGTCGTAGCCCACCAGGCCCATGACCCCGGCCAGCCCGATCCAGACTCCGGCCATCTCGAAGATCAGCAGCAGCGGCACGATGGCCAGAAACCCCAGCGGCGCCCCGATCTTCAGCCACAGCGACGTCAGCCCGAACACCCGCCCCTCGAGCACCAGCCGACCTTGCTCGGCCGTCACCCGTCCCGGTCCCTTCAACATCGGGAAGCCCCAGTCCGGCTTGCCGGGTGGGTGCGTGAACTCGACCGGGACGTCCATGGCGCTACTGGTCGTTGGCCAGCTCGATGGTGCCCACCACCAGCGCCTGGGTGACCAGCTGGTGGAACTCGAGGTTCAGGGTGTCGATGGTGTCGGTGGAGCTGTCCCAGTTGGGGTTCTCCAGCTCGTAGTCTTCGATGATGAACATCGCGTCGTAGCCCTCCGTCCAGAAGGGTCCCTCGTCACCTCAACCGCAGTGGTCGTCGATCTGTTCGACGACCTCGAGCTCGGTCCAGGTCTCGGCGGACTGGGCGAAGGCCCCGGTCAGCCACTCCATCCCCGTCTTGGCGTTCAGGTCGAGGTCTTCACCCTCGGGGCCGTAGGCGATCATGTCCACCGCGATCATGCCGGTGATGTCCTCGCCCGCCGCCGCGGCGTCGCTGGCGTAGTAGCCGGAGCCGACGGTGCCGTACTCTTCGTTGGTGAAGAAGACGAGGTCCACCCGGCCGGAGAGGGCGTCGCACTGCCCGAGCACCCGGCCCAGCTCCAGCAGGGCGGCCACGCCGCTGGCGTTGTCGTCCGCCCCCGGGGCCAGCTCGGCGCCGACCTCGGAGGTGGAGTCGATGTGCGCACCCACCACGATGTGGGGCTCGCCCGGATCGAGGTCGGCGTCGGCGGGGAAGGTGGCCACCAGGTTGTTCCAGTCGCTGCCCCGCCAGCTGTAGTCGTGCAGCCGGGTGGCGGCCCCCATGTCGTCGAGATCGGTCTGCAGCTGGCCGATGATCTCGACCTGCTCGTCGTAGCCCGAGCGGCGGGGGTAGCTGGTGAGCCAGGTGAGGGTGTCCATCAGCCGGGTCTCGTCGACCTCGGCCACCGCCAGGGACAGATCTGCGCACAGATCGTCCGGGGCGTAGGTGTCTTCCTTGTCACCGCAGGCGACCAGGAGCAGTACGGGGAGCAGGGTTCGCATTGCCACCTCCTGTCGCAGCTGTAACAGGAAGCCGGCAGGAGGTGTCCATGTCATCCGCCGATGCTCTGACCCAACGCTTGGAGGACCTCGAGGTCCGCTACGCCTACCTCGAGCGCCTGATCGTGGAACTCGACAGCGTGGTCCGGGAGACCGCCGACGAGCTCGCCGCGGTCAAGGTGGTCGTGGTCGAGCTGCGCAAGCAGGCCGAGGTCGCGGCGGGCGAGACGAAGCACCAGAGCCTGCAGGAAGAGAAGCCACCCCACTACTGACCCCCTCGGAGGCCCGATGCGGACCCTCACCCTGTGCTGCGCCGTCGCGGCGTCGACCGGCTGTCCCACCAACGACACGGGCTCCAGCTCGGACGCCTGCGACGAGCTTCCCGCGGGCGAGGTGGACTTCGCCGCCGACGAGTCCGTGCACCAGGAGCTGCTCGAGTGGTGGTACTGGACGGGACACCTGCAGGACGATCAGGGCCGCTGGTACGGCTTCGAGCAGACCTTCTTCGTCTTCCAGATGGGCTTCTACGACGCCACGATGGCCCACGTGGCGGTCACCGACATCGACGCGGGCACCTTCTCCTACGACTACACCCACATCGAGGAGCTGCCCGATCCGGAGATGAGCGGGATCGATCTGGTGGCCGGGACGAGCACCGCCCAGGGGCTGGACGGCCACGACAGGCTGGCCGGTGCGACGGATCGCTACGCCATCGATCTGGAGCTCGAGGCAAGCAAGGCCCCGGTCCTGCACCACGGCGACGGCTTCCACGAGTACGAGGTCGGCGGCTACACCTGGTACTACACCCGCCCCCGCATGGACGTGACGGGCACCATCACCGTGGACGGCGAGCCGCGGGCGGTCAGCGGGCAGGGCTGGATGGACCACCAGTGGGGCAACCTGCTGCTCATCGCCGAGACCGGCTGGGACTGGTTCGCCGTGCAGCTGGACGACGGCCGCGAGATCATGATCTTCCTGGTGCGCGACGAGGACGAGGTCCCCGGTGGCAGCATCACCGGCCCCGACTGCGTCACCGAGGAGCTGGGCGAGGACGAGATCGAGGTCACGGCCCAGGGCACCTGGACCAGCCCCATCAGTGGCTGCAGCTACCCCATGGGCTGGGACGTCCGGGTCCGGGACATGCACTTCACCGTCACCCCCGTGATGGAGGACCAGGAGCTGTACCACGAGCGCGAGACCTACTGGGAGGGCGCCAGCATCGTGGACGGCGACGTCTCGGGCCGCGCCTACGTGGAGCTGGCCGGCTACTGCGCCAGCGCCGACACCGACTAGGGGATGAACCCCTCGATGGCGGTGGCCACCGTCGCGGGCACCTCGTGGGCGATCCAGTGGGTGGCACCCGGGACCTCCTGGATCTGCAGGTCGCTGACGTAGGTGTCCAGCCCCTCGGTGTTGCTGGGGAGCAGGGCGGTGTCGTCCATGCCCCACAGCACCAGGGTCGGGATCGCGACGTGCAGCTCCGCGTCGCTCTTGGGCAGGCCGTCCTCGAAGTTGGCCCGGTACCAGTTCAGGCCGCCGTCGATGGCCCCCTCCTGGCCCCAGGCTTCCTTGTAGGCGACCAGCTCGTCGTCGGTCAGTACGCCCTCGAACATGTCCGCCAGCAGCCCGAAGTCGTTGGCCACCAGCAGCTCGTCGGTGCCGTCGAGCATGAACAGGTTCAGGTAGGAGAAGGCATCCTGCTGGTCCGGGTCGGTGGCCAGCAGCTCGCCGAAGACGTTCATATGGGGGGCGTTGGCGATCACCAGGCGCTCGAGCCCCGGGGGCTGCTCTGCGGCCACGGCCCAGGCCACAGCCCCGCCCCAGTCGTGGCCCACCAACACCACGGGACCGTCGATGAGCTCGATGAGCTCGACGATGTCACCCACCAGGTGGTCCAGCTCGTAGTCCTCGAGCTCCGGGGGCTTGTCGGAGGTGTTGTAGCCCCGCTGGTCCGGGGCGATGACCCGGTGGTCGGCGGCCAGCAGGTCCATGACGGATGCCCAGCCCATCCAGAACTCCGGGAAGCCGTGGAGCATCAGGATGGTGGGTTCACCGTCTGGGGATTCACCCTGGCAGGCGAAGTCCAGCCGGACCTCGGTCAGCTGCACTTCGCCGAGGCTGGGCGCGTCGGTCCCACAGGGTTCGATGGCCGCGCCCGCGGCGGTGTCGGCCGAGTCACCGGGGGCGGCGGTGCATGCGCTGAGCAGCAGGGCGAGGACGGGGAGGTGGTGCTTGGTCATGAACACCAGCTATCCCCGGCCCCCGTGCGGCGCGCGTCCGCTGGGGTACACGCACCCCGATCGTGGTGTGCTCGCCGGGATCAGCGAGCCCTCACCCCGGTTGGATCGGGCGATTCGGGGACTTCGCCGGTGGCCGCGCGGTGGCACGGAGCTTGCGAACCTCCCGGGGGCATCCCCGAGGTCTCCATGTCCGCAGCCGCCACCGCCCGCCGTCGCTCCCGGTCGTCCGCCACCCCCGCGCCCCCGATCCCCGACACCATCGCCGCCACGGGGCTGGACGAGCCCTTCCTGCTCGACCTGACCCTCAAGCACGTCTACTTCGGCTCCGGCCAGCAGGCGATCGAGCTGTCCCGGGCCATGGCCCTGGACTTCCACCTGGTCAACGGCCTGCTCGAGACCCTGGAGAAGCGGCATGTGGTGACCCGCGACGGGGGCAGCGGCGCGCTGGGCGGCGTCTGGATGCGCTGGTCCATCACCCGGGCCGGCCGCGAGAAGGTCGGGGAGATCCTGGCCCGGGACAACTACCGCGGGCCTGCGCCCGTCCCGGTGGAGCAGTACGTGGCCCAGCTGCGACAGCAGCGCCTGGGACGGAACCCGGTGACCCCGGAGCGGGTGGAGCGGGCGTTCTCGACGCTCGTGCTGGACCGCAAGATCGTGCGCCACATCGGACCGGCGGTCTGCTCGGGCCGCCCCATCTTCCTCTATGGCCCCCCGGGCAACGGCAAGACCGCCATCGGCGAGTGCATCGCGGCGGCGCTGAGCGGCGAGGTCTACGTGCCCTGGGCCCTGCGCTCCGGGGGCGAGATCGCGGTGGTCTACGACCAGGTCCACCATCGGGCCGTGGACTGCGAGCCCGGGGAGCACGACCCCCGCTGGGTCCGCTGCCGCCGCCCGGCGGTGATGGTGGGTGGCGAGCTGACCCTGGACATGCTCGATCTCGCCTCGGCCCCCCAGGCCACCTTCTCCAAGGCGCCGTTCCAGGTGAAGGCCAACTCCGGTGTGCTGGTCATCGACGACTTCGGCCGCCAGCGCTGCGAGCCCCGGGAGCTGCTCAACCGCTGGATCGTGCCCCTCGAGAGCCGCTTCGACATCCTGAGCTTCCCGTCGGGCCAGAAGATGAAGCTGCCCTTCGACTGCCTGGTCGTCTTCTCCACCAACCTCGATCCCCGCGCCCTGGCCGATGACGCCTTCCTGCGGCGCATCCGGTACAAGATCCGCGTCGGTGAGCCGAACCTGTCCCAGTACCGGGAGATCTTCCGGAGGCAGTGTGCGGCCCTCGAGATCCCCTACGATCCCAGCGCGGTGAACTACCTCATCCGGCAGCACTATCTGGCAGCCCGCCGCCCCTTCCGCGCCTGCGAGCCCCGGGACCTGCTGCAGCAGATGAGGGACATCCACCGCTACGAGGGCGCGATGCCCGCGCTGACGCCCATGGCCATCGACCGGCTGGCCGAGATCTACTTCGGCGGACTCGATGGCGAGCCCGAGCCGTTCTCGGATCAGGACACCGCCTGCTGATCCGGGCCGGGGCCTGCTATCCTCGGTCCACCATGAAGATCCTCCACGATCCGGCGCTCTGCACCGCCTGTGGTGTCTGCGTCGGGGTCTGCCCCCAGCAGCTGCTGTCCATCGAGGACGGCAGCCTGGTCATCGGGGACGAGGCCCGCTGCATGGGCTGCTTCGGCTGCGAAGACGAATGCAAGCCCTTCGCCGTCCGCGTCCTGCGGACCCGGCGCGTCGGCCAGGCGCCCCGCGTGGAGCCCGCTCCGGCCCTCGAGTCCGCCTACGACGTCGTTGTGGGGGGCGCCGGTCCGGCTGGGCTGGGGGCCGCCATCGCCGCGGCGCGCGAGGGCCTGTCGGTGCTCGTCTGCGAGCGGCTGCCCAACCGAGAGGTCAGCCATCACCCCGACGGCGGCGTGCTGATGACCATGCCGGGTCTGCCGGGCATCGATGTGGACGAGCACGGGCTGCGCATGCCAGAGCTGGACATCGAGCTGCCCGAGCTGGCGGGGCTGCACGCCATCCGGCGCCTGGGCCTGATGGGGCCGGGCGGCGTCCGCACCGGCGACGCCTTCCCCCGCGGGGTGCCCCCCGGGTACGTGGGGGACAAGGACGCCTTCGTCGCGGCGCTGGCCGATCTGGCCGCTTCCCACGGCGGGACGCTGCTGTACGACGCCAAGGTGGTCGGGCTGCTCCAGGAGGGCGAGCGCTTCTGCGGTGTGCGCCTGCAGGACGGCCGGGAGATCGCCGGCCGGGTGGTGGTCTGCGCCGAGGGCGTGCACGGGCGGGTCAGCCGGATGGCCGGGCTCGACAACCGCGCCAACGCCAGCGTCCACGCCACCGTGCTGGCCTACGAGTACGAGCTCGAGCACGATCTGCCCCACGGCCTGTACTACATGGAGGGCGGGCTCGAGCTCGAGCCCGACATGCCCCCGGCCATGGCGGGGGTGGCTGTGGGTGAGCGCATCCACGCCATGATCGTGCTGCTGTTCACCAAGCGCCGCTACGCCGCACCGGAGCCCATGGATCACTACCTGGATCGGGTCCTGGCCCAGGACGAGCGCATGACCGAGCTGCTCGGCGGGCTGCTCGACGATGTGGAGCCGGTGATGCTCAACGGCTGCCGGGCCTGCATGCACGACGCCAACCGCGACATCGTCAGGCCCGGGCTGGTCTCCGTCGGCGACGCCTGGGTCGCCGGGGGCGAGTTGGGCACCGTGCCCGCTGTGGCCCACGGCGTGCTGGCCGGCCGCACCATCGCGAAGGCCCTGGCGGACGGGGAGCCCACGGCGGAGGCCCTGGCCCCGGTGGCGGAGTTCATCACCGACAAGCTGGTGAGTGTCACCGAGCTGAACGGTCGCATGAAGGCCCTGCCCCTGCACCTGGACGACGCGGAGTTCTCGCGCTTCTTCGCGGTGATGAAGGACGTGAACTACCCGACCATGCTGTTCGGCTCCCCGGCCCAGCAGGGGTGGATGTTCACCCGTGTGATGTTGCAGCACGCCTGGGACTTCGTGAAGGAGCCCCGCCTGCTGCGCTGGATGATGGGGAAGGTGGACGGATGAACAACGCTCGCTCACTCGCGCTGGTCCTGCTGCTGGCAGGCTGTGGTGGCTGCCCGAAGGTCGATGACGGCCACGTCTGGGTCGAGCCCATCGATGCCCCCCTGGGGACCATGTACTTCTGCCCCTTCTGGGCGATGCACGACCTCGCCCGGACCTGCAACAGCCGCGTCGACGCCCCCTGCGCCTACGCGGAGCTGGGCCTGCCCGCGGTGAAGCTCGAGGCGGTGCGCTGGAGCGACATCGAGAAGCGTGCCCCGAGCGGGGACACGCACAGCTACGACTGGTCCACCCTGGACGACGCCGTGCTGCGCTGGGAGGAGGTCGGGGCGACCCGGCTGCAGTTCCACATCGAGCCCGAGTCGAGCTGGGGCACCCAGGACTCCCGCGCCATCGCCGAGGACGTCTTCGGGCTGGACTGCGCGAACATCGACAGCGAGTGCGAGGGCCTGCCCGCCAACCCCGAGCCCGAACACTGGGACGACTGGGAGGCCTGGGTCGGCGCCCTGTGCGAGCGCTACGACGGCGACGGCGTCGATGATGTCGAGGGGCTGAGCTACGCCCATCTGGACTTCGAGCTGCTCAACGAAGGCCAGAACTGGCAGTTCTACATGGGCAGCTCCGAGGACTACCTCGAGCTGCTCGAGCACACCCGCGCCGCCCTGGACGCCTGCAACGACGACGCCCGCATCATCCACTACGGGGTGACCTTCAACGGGCTGATGCACGGCGGAGCCAGCGACGAGCTCTACTGGGAGCGCGCCGCCGAGAAGGTGGCCGAGCTCGAACCGGTGCTCTACGGCCCCGGCTACCGGCACGCCCACGACATGATGCTGGGCAGCCCCGATCCCGACGCCGAGCACGACGTGCTGCCCACGCTGGGCATGTGCGAGCACTTCGAGGTGGTGGACCTGCACTGCAACATGAACATCGCCCACATGGTCGAAGAGTACGAGTTCTTGCGGGCCAAGCTCGACGGCTGGGGCTGCGAGGATGTGGAGATCCTCTGCGGCGACGCGACGGGCGCGCCCTCGCTGCACTCCCCCAGCGAGCTCGAGTGGTGGGACAGCTCCTACGGCGGCACGGACAAGAGCGGCGAGCGGCTGCACCTGGCCCTGGCCGACGACTGGTCCACCTACGGCCTGCTGTGCAACCCCGACGGCCTCGAGGCCGAGGTCTCCTACGACGAGGCCAGGGCCTGGTTCGACCACCAGCACGCCTCGTTCCTGGTCAAGAAGTCCGTCACGGCCCTGGGCCTGGGCATGAGCGGCTTCATGGCCGGGCTGCTCGAGGACTGGCCCCCCGCCTCGGGCTGCTACTGGATGTACCAGGGCCTGAGCGAGTCCCCGGTGCAGGCCCTGGGCCTGGTGCCGGTGGACTACGGCGAGCCGCGGCCCGCCTACCGCTCCTACAGGCTGCTGGGCGAGGCCCTCGATGGCACCACCGGCGCGACCCGTGAGGTGGTAGACGGGGTCACCATCGTCACCTTCTCCTTCGACGACGGGCCCGACAAGCACGTGGTCTGGTACCTGGACGACCACATCCCCGCGCCGGGCGAGGACATGCAGACCCGCAGCTTCGAGCTGGCGGTGGAGGGCGACAGCTCACGCGTCACCGCGCTGGTGGGCGCGCTGGACTCCGCGGACGTCAGCCACGACAGCGGCCTCTACAGCGGCGTCGCCTCCCAGGACCCGATCCTCATCGAGCGCCTCGCGGAGTAGCGCCCCGGCTCGGGATCAGTCGCACTCGGGGTAGTGGACCAGATCGTCCACGTTGGTGCCCCCCAGGGGACCGACGAACACCGTGGTGCCGTCGGCGGGATCGACCGTGTACAGGTCGCTGCCGGTGGAGGCGTAGATCAAGCCGGTGGCCGGGTCGTGCTCGATGCCCACCGAGCCGAAGGGCACGTCGGTGTAGATCACGTCGTAGACCGCGCCGGTGCTGGTGTTGATGGCCAGGATGGCGTCGCCGTTCGAGGTCGCGCCGTACAGCACATCGTTGGTGCAGTCGTAGGCCATGCCGCAGTTGGTGACGTCGTAGCCCATGGAGCCGATCACGGTGGCCGCGCCGGTGGCCGGGTCCAGCTCCACCAGCTCGTCGCTGTCGTTGTCCATGCCGTACAGCAGGCCCCCGGTGCCGAAGCTGATGCCGCAGGTGTTGCCCGCGCCGGTGGAGCCGATGACCGTGACGCTGCCGGTGCAAGGATCGATCTCCACCAGCTGCTCGGCGGTGTAGTCGTTGCCGATGGCCAGCCCGTCCTCGCTGACCGCCACGGAGTTGATGCCGTAGCCGCTGTCGATGGCGGCGGTGGCGGCGGTGCCCCCGGTGACGGTGTCGATCTCGTAGGCGTAGCCGTGGTTGGTGTCGATGGTGATCATCACCTTGTCGGCGTGGGCGTCGTCGTCCACCGCGCCGTCGCAGTCCTGGTCCACGCCGTCGCAGACATCGTCGGCGCCGGGGTTGATGGTGTCGTCGGCGTCGTCGCAGTCCTCGTCCAGCGCCGCTGAAGCGTAGCCGCTGGGCTGGTCGCAGGCGGTGGTGGTCGTGGTGGAGACCCCGTAGCCGTCGCTGTCGGCGTCCAGGTACCAGATCGCCACGTCCACCGCGCTGGCCTCGTCCACGGAGCCGTCGCAGTCGTTGTCCACGCCGTCGCAGCGTTCGTCGGCGGCCGGGTTGTCCGCGGCGTCCCAGTCGTTGCAGTCGCTGTCGTCGGCCACGTAGCCGCTGGGCTGGCTGCAGGCGGCGCTGGTGTAGCTGGTGGTGCCGTAGCCGTCTCCGTCCGCGTCCGCGTACCAGGTGTCGGCGTCCACGGCGTCGTCCTCGTCCACGCTGCCGTCGCAGTCGTCGTCGATGCCGTTGCACAG
>CAYZVO010000268.1:0-10581 GCA_964481655.1 uncultured Enterobacterales bacterium
GGATCCGCGCGCCCCCACTGGGGGGGGGCCCCCCGCGGGGGGGGGCCGCCCCCCCCGCCCGGGGGCGTCGTCCAGGACCAGATCCCAATGATCCGCCCCGACGCCCGCGGGCACCCGCAGGTGGAGCCGCCGGGTGCCGTCCCGCAGCGGGTCGAGCCCCAGCACGGTCAGCTCCACGAGGTGCTCGGGCACGCCCACCAACGACAGCCTGGCCTCGAGGGAGCCCAGATCGGGCACGCAGGACGCCGCGACCAGGACCGAGAAGCGGTCCCCAGGCACCACCAACGCCGGCATCCCCAGCGCCGGGTAGACCACCGGGCCCAGGCTCTCGCGGCCGGGATCCCGCAGGGAAACCAGGGACTCGGCCCCGGCGCTCCCGCAGACCAGCCAGGCCCCGAGGGAGGCGCAGCAGCCGGCGATGGTCCAGGCGCGAGGCAGGGATGGCTCCGGGGTGTCGAGGCCCTGGGTATCCCGAAATCCGCGCAGGATGCGACGGCGATTCAAACCCCGCGCCAACGATCCGAAGACGCACGCGACGGCTCTGCACCGTCCCAGCGCGCGCCACTCATGCACCAATCACTTCTCTGTGTCCAGGCAACCCCCTGGACCCGAGGCCCCAGCTCGTCCCAGCCTTGTCTATCCATCTCGCCACGCCCCTGAGCTTCCAGATCTCGCGGTCAATGCGCTCTTTCCGCGAGCAGCTCAGCCACGTCTCGAGCGGGCGACGGATAAACAGGGCTGCGGACGACGCTGCGGGCCTCGGTATGAGCACGCGCATGGGTGCGGTCGCGGCGAGCAAGCGGGCGGCGATCCGGAACATCGAGCAGGCGCTCGACGTGATGGACACCACCGACAACGGGATGCAGGAGGTCGCGAAGCACCTCACACGGCTGCGGGAGCTGGCGACCCAGGCGGCCACCGAGGTGCTGTCGGACAGCGACCGGGCGCTGGTGCAGACCGAGTACGGCGGCGTGCTGAACAGCATCAACCACGCCGCCGCCAACACCCTGTGGGGCGACAAGCCCCTGCTGTCGTTCGAGACCGTGGACGTGGGTCTCATCGTGGACGTCAGCGGATCCATGAGCGGCGAGATCGCCGCCACCCAGGCCGCCATCGAGGCCTTCCGGCAAGCCTTCCTGGACGCCGGCCTCAACGTCGGTCTGGGCCTGAGCGTCATGGGCGTGGACACCGCCGACGGCGTCACGCGGCGGGCGGACATCGGCATGTCGGAGTTCACCACGGAGCTGGCGAGCCTGGGTGTCGAGATGTACGGCCCGATGTCACCCTACAGCGCCCTGCTCAACGCCGGCGGCGTCGCCGACGCCCCGGGTGACGACGACCCGGACGCCTACACCTGGCGGGCCAACCCCCTGCGGCGGGTCCTGGTGCTCATCACGGACACCGGCCAGGAGTTGGCCCTGGTGAGCCACTCGGCGTCCACCGTGGGCAGCATGCTGAACAGCCACGACGTCGAGGTCCACACCATCAATCCCCCGTCCCGCAACGGCACCTTCAGCCCCATCACCGGCGCCACGGGGGGCTCCACCTGGGACATCGGCGACTCATCCGGCTCGGGCATCGCCACCGCCCTGGACTCCATCGCCACCGACCTGGCCGCCGACCTGGGCACCACGACCACCATGGAGGTCCAGGTCTCCCACGCCAGCGGCGAGAGCTCCCGCATCGACCTCGAGCTGCCCATCGACGCCACCGCCCACGGCCTGGAGATCGCCAACACCACCGTGACCACCGTCGAGAACGCTCGGGCCGCCATGGACGCCATCGACGAAGCCCTGAAGACCCTGGGCGAGGCCCAGGCCAAGGTCGGCGCCAACACCAACCGCCTGCTGTACGCCCTCGAGAACGAGAACACGGCCCTGGAGGCCACCGTGGCCTCACGCTCCCGGGTCCTCGATGCCGACATGGCCGCCGCCACCGCGGCCATGGTCCGCGAGCAGGTGCTGTCCCAGGTGGCCCAGGGTATCGCGGCCCAGGCCTGGCGCCTCGAGCAGGAAGCGCTGGAGCACATCATCGAAAGCCAGTAAGCTGCGGGGGTCTCGCACCCCGCCGCCATGCCCCAGGACCCCTCCGATCAGCAGCTGCTCTTAGCCGTGCTCACCGTGCAGCTCGGCCTGGCTCCCGCTGAGCGGGTCATGGCCGCGGCCGCCGCCTGCATCGCCGATCCAGACCAGGACCTGGCCACGCGGCTGGTGGCCGACGGGGCCATCACCCAGGCCCAGCAGGCCATGATCGCCAGCATGGTCGGCGAGGCCAGCCGGGCCAGCGGCACCGGCGCCTCGGGGGCCCTCGAGGTGCTGGGTGGACCCCGGGACGCCGCCGACACCTTCATGGCCTCCCTCGAGCTGTCCACCGACGTGCACATCCCCGCCGCGGAGCCCGATGAGACCGAGGAGCTCACCCGCCCCAGCCCCGACTCCACCCAGGTCACCACCCTGCAGCCCGGCCGCTACCGGCTCGGCGCCGAGTTCGGCCGCGGGGGTCAGGCCCGGGTCCTGCTGGCCATGGATCGACACCTGGGCCGCGAGGTGGCCTGGAAGGAGCTGCTGCAGCCAGCGGGGGGCGCCCAGCACCACAGCATGAGCGCCACCGCGGTCACCCGCTTCCTGCGCGAAGCGCGCATCACCGGGCTGCTCGAGCACCCCAACATCGTGCCCGTGCACGAGCTGGGCCAGCGCCCCGACGGCACGCTCTACTACACCATGCGCGTGGTGCGCGGGAAGAGCCTGGACCAGCGCCTGACCGACTGCGAGGGCCTGGACCAGCGCCTCGAGCTGCTGGGCGCCTTCTGGGACATGTGCAACGCCATCGCCTTCGCCCACAGCAAGGGCGTGATCCACCGGGATCTCAAGCCCTCGAACGTGATGGTGGGCGCCTTCGGCGAGACCGTGGTCCTGGACTGGGGCCTGGCCAAGGTGCGCGGCAGCGAGGACCCCCGCGGCGCCGAGATGGCCACCCAGGTGCAGCTGCTCCAGGGCGCCCGGGCCAGCGAGACCCTGGCGGGCTGGGCCGTGGGCACCCCCTCCTACATGAGCCCGGAGCAGGCCGACGGCCTCATCGACCGCATCGACGAGCGCTCGGATGTGTGGGGCCTGGGGGCCGTGCTCTACGAGATCCTCACCGGCCGGCCGCCCTTCGTGGGTTCGAACCCCTACCACGTGGTCGCCCAGGTCCGGACCGAGCCCGTGGCCCCCGTGCTGTCCCAGTGTGCCGAGGCGCCCCCGGAGCTGGTCGCGGTGGTGGACAAGGCCCTGCAGAAGGACCCCGTCGCTCGCTACCAGAGCGCCGCCGAGCTGGCAGAAGACGTCGCCGCCTACATGACCGGACGGCGGGTGCACGCCTACGAATACAGCTCCTGGGAGCTGCTGCGCCGCTTCGCCGCCCGCAACAAGGCCGCGGTGGGTGCCGTCGCCGCCGTCTCCATCGCCGTGCTGGTGAGCCTGGTGCTCATCGCCGGGGCCTGGCAGCGCACCGAACAAGCCCGGGCCGACGAGCACCAGCAGCGACTGCAGGCCCACTTCGTCTCGGCCCAGGCCTACGCCCAGCAGGCCGACCGCCTGCTCGCCACCGACCAGCAGCTCCACAGCCGCATCTTCGCTGCGGCCTCGCTGCTCAACAACCCCGCCAACCCCGCCAGCCCCCACCACGCCTCGGGCTTCGGGCTGCGCAACGCCGACGCCGAGCGCCTGCTGGTCAAGGCCGCCAGCCGCCTGTACCAGGCCGAGCAGGGGCCCATCGTGGCCCTCGAGGCCCGCCTCCCCCGCATCGGCACCCTCACCGACGCGGCCTGGTCCCCCGACGGCCGCTACCTGGCCACCGCCGGCTACCTCGGCGGCGTCACCGTGCGGGACATGCACGCCGGCCGGGACATCATGCAGCTGCGCCACGAGGGCCCGGTGACCTACGGGGTGCACTTCTTCCCCGACAGCCGCCGCTTCGCGGTCATCGGCATGAACCCCGGGATCGAGATCTACGAGGTCGGCGACGACCAGCCGCTGCTCACCATCCCCCCTGAGCGCTTCCGCTCCGGCAGCACCATCGTGGTCTCCCCCAGCGGCGATCGCCTGGTGACCCGCGGCGGCGACGGCAGCAAGGTGGCCGTCTGGGACGCCGGAACCGGCGAGCAGCTGTGCCTGTCGGAGGCCAACCCGGCCAAGGTGACCCGGGTGGCCATGGACCCGGCGGGGCAGCGCATCGCCGTGGCCGCCTACGACGGCCCGGTGTCCATCCTGGACGCCGCCAGCTGCGCCACCCTGCTGAGCATCCCCAGCGGCCCCAACGACTACATCTACGGGCTCGACTTCTCCCCCGACAGCCAGCGCCTGCTCTCGGCCTCCACAGACTCCACCCTCAGGGTCCACGACGTGCAGACCGGCGAGCAGCTGACGCTCATGGAGTCCGCCGAGGACTACTTCTACAACGCCGAGTACAGCCCCGACGGCAGCCTCATCGCCGCCGCGGGTGCCAAGGGCACCATCCAGCTGTGGGACGCCGCCGACGGTCGGCGCCTGGGCATGGCCTGGGACCACTCGGACGCCGTCTCCAAGGTCCGCTTCTCCCCCGACGGCCGCCAGCTGGCCTCCGCCGGCTACGACAAACAGCTGCGCCTCTGGCGCCTGGCCGACGAGATCGCGCCCAGCGGCTTCAGCCACGCCGAGCACATCGAGGCCATGGCCCCGGAGCCCAGCAACCGCTGGCTGCTCACCACCGCCGCCCCCGATGAGCTGCACCTGTTCGACCTGCACGCGTTCGGCCCGCCCAGGACCCTGCACCACGACCTGGGCGACGCGGTCTACTCCCTCACCATCAGCCAGGACGGGACCCAGGTGGCCATCGGCGGAGAGCGCGGCGCGCTGCGGCTGCTCGACGTGGCCAGCGGTGCGCTGCGCTCCCTCGAGGGGCACAGCTCGAGCATCTGGTGCCTGGACTTCTCACCGGACGGCAGCCGCCTGGCCTCGGGCTCGGGGGACCGCACCCTGCGCACCTGGGACGTGGCCAGCGGGGCCCCGCTGCTGGAGCTGACGGATCTCAACGCCCACTTCGAGCAGGTGGCCATCTCGCCCGACGGCCAGCTGGTGGCCGGCTCCGGCGGGCTGGCGGACATCTACCTGTGGAGCATGGAGGACGGCGCGCTCCAGGGCACCCTCGAGGGCCACGAGGACTGGGTCCACGACCTGGCCTGGGTCCCGGGCAGCGGCCAGCTCGTCAGCGCCGGGCGCGACGAGCGCATCATCCTGTGGGACATCGACACGAGGCAGCCGGCCCGCCACTTCCTGGGCCACAAGCACGCCGTGGAGAACCTCTCGGTGCACCACGCCTCGGGACGGATCGCCAGCCTGGACCGCAACGGTGGGCTGCTGGTGTGGCAGCTGGAGCTGGGGGAGCCGGAGCTGTGGCTCGAGTTCCCCGGCCGCACCGCCGACGTCGCCTTCACCGACGGGGGCCGCTCCCTGGTTGTGGGCAAGGACGCCGACCTGGTCATCGTGCCCATCGACGGGGTCACCCGCACCGGCGACCCCCGGGCCCTGCTCGAGCGCGTCGAGGCCGACGCCAGGGTCCAGCTCGACGGCTTCGAGCTGGTCACCCCCGAAGACTAGGCGTCGAGCCCCAGCTTGCGGCGCAGCTCCGCGAGCTGCTCCGGGGGCAGGTCCTGGTCCTGAAGCAGCTCGTCGAAGCGCGCGGCGTTGCGGTAGACCAGCCGGTGGGTGCAAGCCTCGAACAGCTCCGGGGCGGCCTGGTAGAGCAGCGCCCGGGGGTAATCCCGGCACATGGTCGGCCGGCTGTCGTAGCTGTCGCAGCCCCGGGTCTCGGGGTCGAAGTGGGTGCAGCGGAACACCAGGGCGCGGGCCCGGCGGTCCAGGCGCTCCAGCTCCAGACCGTTGACCCAGCGATGCCAGCGCACCAGCAGCCCCCGGTAGATCCGGAAGGTGAACAGCACCCGCGGCAGCTCCACCGTGGGGTGCTCGCAGCACGCCCCGCAGCCGGAGCAGCTGCCCTCGAGGCGGTACAGGGGCTGCCCCTGCCAGCGCAGCAGGGCCCTCCCCAGGGCGAGATCCACACCCTGGACCCAGCGCGCCAGGCGCTTGACCAGCCGGCGGAGGGGACCATCGCGCATGGGCTGGAGCTAACCCCGCGGACGGCGCGAAGCTGTGCTATCCAGTCCACAGGGGCAGGGAGGCCCCGCCCGAGGGGAGGAGACATGAACATCCGAACGACCACCCTGTGGCTGGCTGTGCTGCTGGCGAGCTGCGACGCCTGCGGCGAGGACCCGAAGGACTTCCGCGAGGGGACCGAAGGCGACACGGACACCGACACCGACGCCGACAGCGACACGGACACCGACGCCGACGGCGACGCGGACAGCGACACCGACAGCGACGCCGACAGCGACGCCGACACGGACATCCCCGACACCGAACCCGGCGACACGGGGATCGAGGACACCGCCGTCCCCTGCGACGACGAGACCCCGGTGGTGCTCTACCTCTCCCCCGACGACTCCAACTCCATGTCCTCCCCCGCCCAGGTGCGGGCCTGGGTGGGCAGCGGCGAGACCAACCTGAACAGCGTGCCGCTGCGGACCTGGGAGTTCATGAACTACTACGAGTTCGCCTACCCCTCCCCCGCCGAGGGCGAGCTGGCCCTGAGCGCCCAGATGGTCGAAGGCGACGGCCCCGGCCAGTACACCATGCAGCTGGCCCTGACCTCACCCCAGGTCCGCAACGAGGACCGCGACCCCATCAACATCACCTTCTCGCTGGACCTGTCCAACTCCATGAACGGCGAGCCCTGGGACAACATGAAGCACGTCTGCCGCGAGATCGCCGGGCTGCTGCGCAGCGGGGATGTGGTCTCCATCGTGGGCTGGAACGAGTACACCTACACCCTGCTGGACAGCCACCACGTCACCGGCCCCGACGACGCCACCCTGCTGGGGGTCATCGACGGCCTGACCATGGCCTGGGGCACCGACCTGTACGGCGGGCTGTCCACCGCCTACCTGCTCACGGAGGCCAACCGCACCAACGCCATGATCAACCGCGTGGTGCTCATCTCCGACGGCCGGGCCAACCTCGGCGAGACCGACGCCGGAGTCATCGGCGCCTACGCAGGGAACGAGGACGAGGACGGCATCTACCTGCTCGGCATCGGCACCGGGAAGATCGGTCGCTACAACGACGAGCTGATGGACCAGGCCACCGACATCGGCCGCGGCGCCACCCTGTACGTCTACGACGAGGACGAGGTGAACAAGTGGTTCGCCGACGGCTACCGCCTGGTCAACCTCATGGGCGTGGCCGCCCGGGACGTGAGCCTGCAGCTCGACCTGCCGCCGGGCTTCGACATCGTGCGCTTCTCGGGCGAGAACTACAGCGCCGATCCCGAGAAGATCCCGCCCCAGAACCTGGCGCCCAACGACAGCATGGTCCTGCAGCAGGACCTGCAGACCTGTGCCCCGGACGACGTGACCG
The DNA here is from genome assembly GCA_964481655.1 of uncultured Enterobacterales bacterium. GTDB lineage: Bacteria > Myxococcota_A > UBA796 > UBA796 > JAFGLY01 > CALDOK01. The sequence goes on from CAYZVO010000268.1 coordinate 7,491, forward strand.
CCGACACCGAGATCACCGTCACCGCCACCTGGAAGGACGCGGTGAGCTTCGAGGACCACAGCGCGACCCTGAGCACCACCGTGGGCGAGCTGCTGGCGGCGGACGCCACCCAGCTGCGCAAGGGCCGCGCCATCTTCGCCTACGTCGACGCCCTGAAGGGCTCCCGCTACGGCAGCGGCTCCAGCCAGTGGACCGACGCCGCCGCCGTCTGGCTCGAGGCCCAGCAGGCCGCCGAGGCGGACCAGCCCCACGATCCGGATCTGGCCGACATGCGCGCCATCATGGCTGCGCTGGGGGCCCCGGGCGCCTGACGGTCAGTCCAGCTCGATCTCCCGGGTCGCGTACAGGCAGGTGGGCTCGCACTCGGGCCCGTTGGGCTGCAGGGTCTGGAAGTCGGGCTCGAAGGCCGCGTAGCCGATCTCCGAGCGCTCGACGTAGACCGTGATGGCGATGGCGGTCTCCTGAGTGCTGTCGAAGAACAGCCCGTCGATGCTCTGCTCGCTGGTGTCGAGGGCGGAGCCGCTCTCGTAGAGCCAGACGCGATCATCCGTGCAGCCGTCGCTGCCGTCGCTGCCCAGGGGGATGGTGGCCTGGCAGGTGATCAGCTCGCCGTGCAGGTCCAGCTCGACCTCGTAGACCCCGGGCTCCCAGGCGTCGCGGACGAAGCTGACGTCGACCCCGTTGGTACAGCCGATCTGGGTACAGGCCTCGTCGACCACAGGGCCGCAGCCAGCGAGGGTCAGGGCGATGAGGGACACAGCGCGCATGGGCACCTCCGAGCCAGGAGGGTAGACCGAACGCCTCCCCAACGCCAGCGGGAATCGCCGCCGCGATAGGGGGGCCCCAGGAGGCCCCATGGCACGCAAGAAGCCCCACTTCCAGTGGACCGCCGAGGACGGCGAGGCCCCGCCCCTGGGCGAGCGCCGCGACCGCAACGAGGCTCGCGCCGAGCGCGAGGCCCTGGTGGCCATGGCCCGCCGGCTCGAGGCCCTGCCCGAAGGCATCCTGCGGCAGCTGCCCATCGACGACGCCCAGGTCGAGGCCATCCTGCACCTGGCCCGCCTCGGCCCACAGTCGGCCCACCGGCGCCAGATGCTGCGGGTCCAGAAGCTGCTGCGCGACGCGGATCTCGAGGCCATCGAGGCCAGCCTGGCCGGCTACCAAGCCGACGCCCCCGCGCAGCGGACGGCCGAGCGCTGGCGCGACCGCCTCATCGAGCACGGCGACGAGGCCCTGCGCGCGTACCTGGACGAGCACCCCCGCGCCGATCGCCAGCGCCTGCGGGCCCTGATCCGCCAGGCCCGGGGCCAAGGCGGCGCCGCGAAGAAGGCCGCCCGCAAGCTCTACCAGGCCCTGATGGCCCAGGAGGCCGAGCAGCAGACGTGGTGAGCGTCTACCAGTCCCCCGCCTCGCGGACCTGACCCGGCACGAGCCCCTCGCGCAGCTGCACGATGTTGTGGGGATCGGTGCTCTGGTTCTCGGGCAGGACCACCTGCCCCTTCTCCTTGGCCAGCTGGGAGACCGTCTTGACCCCGGCGAGGCGCTGGGAGCCCTCGATGGCCGGGGCGTCCTTGTAGAGGTCGAACCAGGGTAGGCCGTGGCGGGTGTACTCGGCCGCGGTCGGGGGCGGGTGCGGCGGCGGGGCGCCGGTGACGCTCTGCCAGACCATGGAGTTGCACAGGTGCACGAAGCAGCGGCTGCGCTGGCGGGTGTCCCATTCGTCCAGGCGGTAGGGATCGTCGTAGATCTCCTGGCGCATACGGCCCCCTGCGCCCAGGCCCATGTCGGCCTCTTCGCAGCAGCAGTCCATGGGAGCAGCCGCGCAGGGGGCCGGGGGTGGGGCGCCGACGCGGCGGGCCCGGGAGGCGACGCGCGGCCTCACGGGGAAGCGCTTCATGAACGCCTCCTTCTTCATGGGGAAGACCGCGATCTGCACGCCCCCGAACTCGGCCTTACCCGTGAGCTGCTCCTCGGCCGAGTACCCGGAGCCCAGGGGCATGGCGATGAACTGGTTGATGAAGCCCTTCTCGACGCAGTAGCCGTCCAGCCAGGGCTGCTCGGGGGCGACCATGTAGTCCTGGGGGTCCCGGTGCAGGCCCTCGCGCCAGTCCTCGCCGCTGGCGGCGTTGATCTTCCCCGCCGCGATCTTGATCGCGAAGGGCCAGGGCACGTCGTGGCCGGGCACCGAGTCGGAGTCGAAGGACAGCCACATGGCCTCGGCCTGGAACATGGGCAGCATCACGCCGCCGCGCTGGAGCCAGGTGGGGGACACCCGGGCGGCGAAGTCGTCCACGTGGCGCACGGGGAAGGCGCCGAGGCTGGGGGGCAGCGGGTAGGCGCTGCCATCGTCGGGGATGCGCAGGGTGCGCTGGAAGGAGATGCGCAGCCGGGCGCGGGGGTGGACCTCCGGGAAGGAGATGACGAGGGTGTCGTTGGAGAGCTCGATCATGGGTGACCTCCAGGGCTACCAGGTGCCATCACGGACCTCGCGCACGACGCGCAAGACCGCGTGGTCCGGCAGCTGATCGAGCTGCCGGATGAGCTGTGAGAAGAGCTGCGGGCGGCGGCGGATGACCCGCAGCAGGTCGGAGCTGACCTTGCCGGCCAGGGCCAGCAGCACATCGGGATCGTCGCCGAGGACCTCGGCCAGGGCGCGCACCTTGGCCTCGGACGGGGGGGCCTGAAGGCCGCGCTCGACCTTGGAGAGGTAGCTGGGCTCGACCCCGATGGCCCCGGCGACGCCGCGCAGGGAGAAGGCGCGGTCCTCGGCCCGGAGGGCCTCGCGCCGCTGACGAATGTGGGTTCCGAAGGCGTTGTCGTTCATGCTGTGTACTATGTAGTACACACTCCACAGCGTCAAGCATTTTTTCCTCTCCAGCCTTGCCAAGCTCGCTCCCTCGGCCCAGGATGGGGGGGCCATGATCACCATCGCCCTCGCCCTGTCCCTCGCCGCTCACGCCGATGAGCTGCGCATCCCGGCCATCGTCAACGGCATCACCACCGACCAACCCGAGGCGGTGACCGCGCTGACTGTGGAACCCGTCGTATTCACGCCGGGGGAAAGTTACCCATCCCGCCTAGCCGAAAAGGC
>CAYZVO010000269.1:0-10562 GCA_964481655.1 uncultured Enterobacterales bacterium
CGCAGCCTTGGGGGCGGAGTCGTGGGGTGTCGTGGCGGGCGGGGTTGTGGTGGAGGGTGGCTTCTCCACCGACCGAGGTCGGGTTCCGGTGGGTCAGGGTGCCGCGCGGGCGGCGGGCGTCTCCTAGTCAGACGCGCTGGCTGTCCGAGAGTGGACAGCTCGTTGTCGAATTTCGTGACGGAGGCTCTCGGGGAGCCTGGGCTCGCTCGAGATCAGCGAGCGGGGTGGTTGAGCTTGTGGGCTCTGCGGCCGCAGCGGACGCCGTAGAGGAAGGTCGCCACGAGGGCGATGGGTTCCGAGATTGGGGAGAGCACGTGGTAGATCATCGTGGCCTGGGCGCTCCACGCAGCGAGCGCTCCAGACCACGCGAATGCGCGTCTGTTCAAGGTCACCTCCAGTGTCTGGAACATACCTCGGGCGACCCTCGTCCGCCTGGGAAAAAAGAGATTTCTTCCGATGTTGTCGGACAATTTCTGGCAGGCTCCCCGAGGCTCTCGGTCGGTCCTCCGTGGTGTGTCCGAGGCAGCACAACAACCACTGAAGAGACAGGGGCAGCATTATGATGCGAAAAGCACCATTTATCTTTCCTTACGAGCCGAAACACCTCCCCTGAAGCCCGCACAACTGTGACAGATATATATATGCGTGCACAGGGAGCGTCCTCGGTCTGCGGTCTCGCCCCCGCTCCGCTGCGCCGGACACCCTATTTCCGTTTGACCCAGACCAGCCCGTCGCCCTTCGAGATCATCACCACGTCGATGGGGCCGGAGACACTCTCGGTCTTCATGGTCATGCGCTGCTTGAGGCTCTGCAGGTTCACCAGCGCTTCGGCGGCCACGGCCAGCTCCTCGCGGGGGAGCATGTCGAGCATGTCGAGCACGGGGCTGACGTGATCTTCGTACTGGGTCTCGCGCAGCTCCATCCCGAAGCGCTGGTGCAGATCCGGTACCTGTGCCCCGAACACCTCGTCCATCGCTTCGTACAGCTCATCGTCGTCCGCCAGCTCTGCCAGCATCTCCTGGGCGATGTCGGCCAAGCCGTCCAGAGCCCGACGAGCCAGGCCGAGCACGTGCTGGCGCAGCATCGGCTCCATGCCCTCCATGAACGACTGCATCATGTCGTCCTGGGCGAAGGTGTGGATGCCTGCGGGCGGGCGCTCGGGTTCGCCGGTGTCGGGGTCGAAGTCGTTGGCGCCGGTGAGCACCCGCATCGGGCCCTGGGGTGTGAGCAGGCCGCTGAGTTCCCAGGCCCGCAGCACCGGGAAGATCTCTCGCTCGCCGAAGCCGGCGATCACCAGGCCCGACGCCGTGTGGGCGGTGAGCCAGTCGTTGTGGCGGGTCAGCGCTTGTTGGGCGATGCGGTGGATGCGGCGACGGAGCGCCGGGTCGCACAGCTCACCGAGTCCGGACTCGTCAAGGGCCTCCCTGACCACCCTGCGGCGGATCTTGGTGATCTGCTCGACCAGCTCATCGTGCAGGGGGACGTAGGGATTGCTGTGGGAGAGGTGCCCCTCGGTCACGCGGACGGTCTCGCGGAGCGCCCGCTCGAGCAGCTCTTCCATGGGGCGCTTCTTCTCGTCCTCGTCCTCCGACCACTGTCCGACCATGGCTTCGCTCACGCCCTCGAGCACCCCGAACAGGGCTCCGATCTGCCGGTACACCTGCTCCTCGATGGCGTCTTCTTCCAGGTGCGCGAGGTAGCCGCCGGCGTGGGTGAAGAAGTCCTCGGCGTAGGCCTCGATGGTGTCGAATCTACGCTCGCCGAGCTGGTTCCGGTAGCCCTTGATGATGGTCTCCCAGGGGATGCCCATGATCGAGGCGGCGCCGTGAACCATGATGGCCACCGGGCGGTGGCCCGAGAGAGCGAAGAGCTTGGTGACCGATCGGTACACTTTCTGGCGGCTACCACCAGGGCTGCTGACGGTCACCGCGCTGTCGGCGGCCAGCACCACGGCGCTCCGGTTGAAGATTGCGATCTCGGCTGTCATGGGATCTCCGATGGGTTCGAGGCCGGTGCCTCCATCCGTTGGGCGCTGACGAGTATACTCTTGCTCTGGCCATGATCCTGATCCAGGGGGCAGGTTGCTCTCCGTCGTCCTCGCTCCCGCGCTCCCTCCGCTGCTCGAGCACTTGGCCGAGCGGGTGGCCCAGCCACTGCCGTCGGTGTTCGCCAGCGAGCACGTGGTGGTCCCGGCACGGCCCATGGCCGACTGGCTGTCGGCCGAGCTGTCCGATCGGTTGGGCATCTGGAGCGGGCACGAGGTCTACACACCCACTCGCTTGCTGGAAAAGCTCGGTGGCGGCGAGGCGTCGGGGCCCGATGCCTGGACCTTGCTCGAGCGCCTGCATGATCTGAAGGACCGACCCGGATTCGAAGCGCCTCGGCGCTATCTGGATGGCGATGACATGGGGCTGCGGGCGCTGCAGCTCGCCATGCGGGTCGCCGGGCTCTTCCGCCGCTACGCCCGCTACCGGCCCGACATGGTGCGCGCTTGGTCCGGCGGGGCAGGAGAGGGTTGGCAGCCCGAGCTGTGGCGTGCGGCGTTCGCGGACGGTGCCGATCCGGTCGCGGCGTTGGACAGCTTCCTGGCTGGGCTCGACGGTGATGCCCTGCCCTCACGCCTGTCTGTCTTCGGCGTTCCCCACCTGGCACCGCTGGAGATCGATCTGCTCCGAGGGGTCGCGGCCTTCACGGATGTTGTGGTCTACGCGCTCGCGGGTACCCCGCTGGCCGAGGCGCTCTCCGAGCAGGCCAAGACAGAGATCGCTGCTCGGTGGCCCGCCACCACCCTGGGGGCTGTACAGTCCGGAGCAACCCCGGGGACCTTGGACGGTAGCCTGCGCGTCCACGCCTGCCACGGCCGCCAGCGCGAGGTCGAGGTGCTGCGGGATGCCCTGCTGGCTCGCTTCTCGGCCGATCCATCGCTGCAGCCCGAAGATGTCTTGGTGCTGGCGCCGGACATCAACGACTACGCACCGCTGGTGGAGGGGGTCTTCGGCACCGAGGCCGACGTGAGCAAGGCCCCGGGCTCCCGGGCTCGCATCCCGGCCTGCTTCGCTGACCGGGCACCCCTGGCCGAGGCGCCGGCCCTGGCGGCGTTCCGGCGCGTGTTGTCGCTGGTGGGCTCGCGGCGCCCCCTGTCCCTGGTCGCCGAGCTGCTCGACTCCGAGCCGGTGCAGGCGCGCTTCGGCTTCTCGGAGGCCCAGGGGGCGCAGATGCGCGCCTGGCTCGAGGCCGCGGCGGTGCGCTGGGGCGAGGACGCTGACTTCCGGCTGCGCTTCGACAACCCAGCCCTCCCCGAACACAGCTGGCGCTGGGGACTGGACCGCCTGCTGCTGGGCTACGCCATCGAAGGCAACGGGCAGCGAGTCTACGCCGATCTGTTGCCGGTGGACGGGATCGAGGGGCCCGAGGCCCAGCCTCTGGGAGCCCTGTGTGGCTTCTGCGAGACCCTCTTCGAGCAGCTCTCCATCCTGGAGCAGCCCCGCGCCGTGGCTGCCTGGCCCGCAGCGCTGCTGGGAGCCTACGACGCGCTCGTCTCTTCCTGGGGGGAGTGGGCCCGGTCACGCGGCCGGCTGGAGGCCCTGCTGGGCGAGCTGCACGGCGAGCAGGTGCTGGCCATGCCGGCGCTGCTGCCCTGGCTCGACGGTGGGCTCGAAGAGCAGCAGCGGCACGAGCGCTTCTTCGGGGGTGGGGTCACCTTCGCCTCGCTGCGGGTGGGGCGGGCCATCCCGGCGCGGGTGGTCGGCCTGCTGGGGCTGGACCACGACCGCTTTCCCCACGACCCCGCGACGCTGGCCTTCGACTTGATCGAGCAGGAGCCGCGGTCGCGAGACTTGCCTGCACGCGACGAGGACCGGCTGGCCTTCGACACTGCGTTGCGAGCGGCGGGGGAGCACCTGCACCTGTCGTTCCTGGGGCAAGGCAGCCGCGACAACAAGGAGCGTCCACCCTCGGTGCTCGTGGCGGAGCTGATGGACCTGCTCGGTCCGAGTCTGGCGGCCGAGGCCACGGTCGAGCACCCCATGCAGCCGTTCAGTCCCCGGGCGTACCGTGCCCTTGCTCCGTCGAGCTTCGCCGCTCCCTGGTATGCCGGCGCGCAAGCGCTGCTGGCGGGGCCTCAGGACCAACCCCCGTTCTTCGACGGGCCCCTCCCGCTCGACGACGAGGCGGACATCGTGTCCCTGGCCCAGCTCGTTCGCTTCTACCGCAACCCCGTGGCCCAGCTGCTCAGGGTTCGGCTCGAGCTGCGCTTCGAGGAGGATGAAGAGGCGATCCCCGACCGCGAGCCCTTCGCGCTGAATGCCCTGGAGAAGTGGCAGGTGGGGGAGCGGATCGTGCAGGCGCTCGTGGCGGGTGAGGACGCCGCGTCGCTCTGGCCCGTGCTGCGCGGCTCGGGTCTGCTGCCCATGGGCACGCCGGGACGAATGCTCTTCGATGAGTTGTCCCTCGTCGCAGGTGGCATCGCCCGCGAAGCGCTCGCGTGCGGGGCGGGCGAGGTCATCACGGACCTCGACGTGGACCTGACCCTCGGTGAGCGGCGCCTGTTGGGCTCTCTCGACGGCCGCCGCGCCATGGGGGCTCTCTACGTCAGCTACGCCAAGTTGGGTCCCAAGCGCATGCTGCCTGCGTGGATCAAGCACCTGGTGGCCAAGGTGGCGGGCATCCGGCCGCAGCAGACCTGGGTGGTGGGTCGCGGGCCGGCCAACACGACCGCGCGGCACGACTTCGCCGCAGTGGTCGAGCCAGAGCGGTCACTGAGGGCGTTGCTGACGCTGTACGAGCAGGGAATGTGCGAGCCGCTGCCCTTCATGCCCAACAGCTCCTTCGGCTATGCGGCTGGCTACCTGGCGGGCTTGGAGAAGGGTGAGGATGAGCAGACGTCACGGCTGTGGGGGCAGGCCGGCGCCGCGGACGAGTGGTTCGGCAAGACCGTGTGGGGCTACGGCTACATCCCGGGTGACGGTGACGATCCGGCCGTGGCCCGGGTCTACGATGCGTCTGTGCTCGAGTCCGAGGGCTTCCATCGCGCGGCCTTGATCGTGTGCTTCCCCGCGCTGGGTCAGCGCATCCCCGACGAGGTGGCGCCATGACCGGGCTGCCTCCGTTCGACGTGCTGCGTCACCCGCTGCAGGGAACCCACCTGGTGGAAGCCAGCGCGGGGACAGGCAAGACCTTCAACATCACGACCATCGTGCTGCGGCTGCTGCTCGAAGCGGAGTTGACCATCGAGCGCATCCTGGTGGTCACCTTCACCAAGGCCGCCACCGCCGAGCTGCGCGGCCGGGTGCGCGCCCGCCTGCGCGAGGCGCTGGACGGCTTCGAGGCCGGGGGCTGCGAGGATGAAGTGCTGGACGCGTTGGTGAAGGCGCATGACCGCGAGCATGGCCTGGTGCGCCTGCGCGCCGCCTTGGCCGACTTCGACCGTGCCGCCATCTACACCATCCACTCGTTCTGCCAGCGAGCCTTGGTGGCGTTCGCCTTCGAGTCCGGCGAGCCTTTCGATGTCAGTTTCACCGAAGACGCCGGCGAGCTGTACGCTGAGCTGTGCCAGGACCACTGGGCTGCGCGGGCCTACGAGGCCGAACTCGGCTGGCTGTCGACCGTGGAGAAGACCTTCGCCGGCCCGGGGTCGTTCCTCGACCTGGCCAAGCGCGCGGCCGAGCGCCCGGATCTGCGCGTGCGTCCCGAGCTGGCCCGCCAGGACGAGCAGCACCAGCAGGAACAGCTTCGCGCCCTGTTCGAACCCTGCACGCAGCACTGGCAGCGCGACCAGGCCGCCATCCGGCGGCAGCTCGACTACGGCAACGGCGTCCTCAAGGCTGCCTACAAGAAGGAGAAGACCGAGGCCCCGCTGGCTGCGCTGGACGCCCTGCTCACCGGTCCACCCCCCAGGGGTCCCCGCGTGCCCGCAGGAACCGAGAAGTTCGTGGCCAGCGCCCTTCGCAGCGCGACCAAGTCCCGCAAGACACCTCCATCCCATCCCTTCTTCGCTGCCTGGGAGCGCTACGTCACGTTGGCCCAGGAGCTGCTGCTGGGCGACCTCGTGGCCCTGCAGCGCGAGCTGTTCGAGCTGGCCCGTCCGCGCCTGGACGCGCGCAAGGACGCCCGCAACGTTCGCGCCTACAGCGATCTGCTGGTGCGGCTGTCCGAGGCCCTCGAGGGTCAGGGCGGCGATGCGCTGTCCGACGCCATCTTCGCCCGCTACCCCGCGGCCCTGATCGACGAGTTCCAGGACACCGACCCCATCCAGTTCGCCATCTTCCAGCGGGCGTTCCACGGGGGCCGCGGCAGCCTGTTCCTGATCGGCGATCCCAAGCAGGCCATCTACGCCTTCCGCGGTGGGGACATCTACGCCTACCTTCGGGCCGTACGGGGAACCCAGCGCACCACCCTGGGGGTCAACTTCCGCGCGGACGACTGCCTGGTGGAGGCCCTGGGTGTGCTGTACCAGCGCGCGGGCCAGGCCTTTGTGGACCCGCGCATCCCCTTCCATCCTGTCGGGGCCCACCACGGCCCTCGCATCCAGGGCCCCAGCGACGAGCCTGAGCCCCTGCAGCTCCGGATGATCCGGGCCGAGGGCAAGGGCGCTCGGGGCCGCATCACCGCCAAGTGGGCCGGCACCCACCTGGTGCCGCTCATCGCGGCCGATGTTGTGCGCTTCCTGCGCAGCGACGCCCGCCTGCTGCGAGGCCGGGACGAGCGAGGACGCGAGATCCGGACCGGCCCCCGTCCTTCGGACGTGGCCGTGCTGGTGCGCCGCAACGCGGATGCTGTGGCCATGCAGGATGCGCTGTTGGCCTTGGGCGTGCACAGCGTGGTGGCCACGGACAAGTCCGTGTTCGGATCGGCCGAGGCCGCCGAGCTGTGGACCGTGCTTCAGGCCGTGCTGCGCCCTGCGTCGGACCGCCTCCTCAGGGCTGCGGCCACCTCGCGCCTGCTGGGCCTGACCGGCACCCAGCTCGCCGCGTTGGTGGAGGATGACGCACGCTGGGCGCGCTGGGCCGAGCGCTGCCGCGGCTGGCGTGAGACCTGGGAGCGGCGGGGCTTCATGGCCATGTTCCGCGCCGTGCTGCTCGAGCAGCTCGAGCCCGATGTGGCGCCCGCCCAGGAGCGGGTGCTGGGCTGGGACCGGGGAGAGCGCGCCATGACAAACCTGCTGCACCTGGGCGAGTTGCTGCAGCGGGAGAGCCAGCGGCGCTCCCTTGGCCCGGTCGGCCTGGCCACGTGGTTCGCCCAGCGCCGTGCAGGCGTGGGCGAGGGCAGCGACGACGAGGAGCTGCGCCTCGAGAGCGACGCCGACGCGGCCACAGTGATGACCGTGTACAAGGCCAAGGGCCTGCAGTGGCCCGTGGTGTGGGCGCCGTACGGCCACATCAGCTTCCGCGTGGACGAGGTGCGCCCCCTGTTCCACGGCGAGCCCCCCGACGAGGCCGCCACCGTCAGCCTCGATCCCTACGAGTGGGGCGAGCAGTCCCTGCGTGCGCGCGAGGAGCAGCTCGCCCAGGAGAGGCGGGTGCTGTACGTCACCTTGACCCGGGCCGCCCACCGACTGATCGTGTACTGGGGCGACTGGAACAACAGGGACGACAGCGCCCTGGCCGCGCTGCTGCACCCACCGCCGGGGATGGAGGACGAGACGGACATCACGCGCTTGCTCGCGGCGTGTCAGGCGCGTGCGAAGGGTATGCGTGAAGAGGCTCGCATGGCCGAGCTGGAGCGCGTGGCGCGCCAGCATCCGGACCTCATCGGGGTGCGCTGGCTGGACGAGACGGCCGTGCCGCCGCTCGAGGTGACGTCGCAGGGGGGCGAGGACCTGCAGCTCGCGACCTTCGAGGGTCGGATTCGGAACAGCTGGCGGCGCACCAGCTACACCGGGCTGACCCGGGGCGCCAAGACCGGTATGGGGGAGCCGGATCCTGTGGACCGCGACGAGCAGACCGAGGCTGCCCCGGGGGCCGCGGTGCCCCCGCCACAGCTCGAGCCCGCCGAGCCGCTTCCGGGCGACGAGCGGCCTGCCGCGTTCCAGGACTTCCCCAAGGGGCGACACACGGGTGTTCTCCTGCACAGCGTCTTCGAGCACACCGACTTCCAGGAGCAGGGCGAGGCCCTGGCGAAGGTTGTGAGAGCGGAGCTCGAGGCCGCTCGCTTGGATATGGAGGCCTTGGGGCCCACCACCACCGCGTCCATCCGCAGGATCCTGGCCACGCCCCTGGGCGGCGGGTTGGGTGGCTTCACCCTGGGTGATCTTCCCCGCGCCCGACGAGTGGACGAGCTTCCCTTCACCTTCCCGATCTCGAGCCGAGGTCAGCACGCCCCCAACTTGCGCCAGCGCGACCTGGTGGCTTTCCTGCGCCAGCAGGGGCGAGCCGATCTGGGCGCGCGGGTGGAGCGGCTGTCGTTCGGCCGGCTGCGCGGGCACCTGATGGGCTTCGTGGACCTGATCTTCCAACAGGGCGGACGCTACTGGGTGGTGGACTGGAAGTCCAACTTCCTGGGGCCGGCCGTGGGGGACTACCATCCAGCGGCCCTGACCGAGGCCGTGGTCCACCACAACTACGATCTGCAGTACCTGCTCTACTGTGTGGCCCTGCACCGCCACCTCGAGCTGCGCTTGCCCGGCTACCGCTTCGCTGAGCACTTCGGCGGTGTGCGCTACCTGTTCGTGCGGGGCATGGACCCGGACACAGGGGCCGAGCGGGGGGTGCACATCGATGATGTGAACGAGGAACTGGTGGTGGGTCTGTCCGAGTTGCTCCGTGAGCCGGGGGAGGTGATGTCGTGATCCCAAGCACCCGCGCCCTGATGGAGGCCGGACGCATCGGCGCGCTGGATCATCACTTCGCGGAGCTGATGGTGCGGCTGTGTGGAGAGGAGGCTGCTGCAGAGGACTTGAAGCTGTTGGCGGTGGCTGCGGCGCTGGTGAGCGCCCACGCGGGGGAGGGCTACGTGAGCCTGACCCTCGAAGAGCTGGCCGAGCAGCCAGTGATCGATCCTGAGGACGAGGACGCTGAGGACGAGCAGCCCGAGCCCATCGATCCGGCCCTGGCGGAGGCTCGCTGGCCCGAGCTGCGGTTCTGGATCAGCGCGCTGCGGCGCTGTCGAGTGGTGGGTGGTGGCGGCGAACTGACCCCGCTGGTGCTCGACGCGGGGGGTGTGCTGTGGCTTCATCGGTTCTGGGAGCACGAGCGCGGGCTCGGGGCGCTGTTGCGGGCATGCTACGACGCGCCGGGCGAGCCGGTGGATGCCGCCTGGCTGGGGACGGCCCTGGACCGACTGTTCCCGCTCGAGCCCGAGGACCCGCCCGACAGCACCGAGCCCGACTGGCGCAAGCTCGCTGGCCTGGTCGTCTCGACACGCCGCTTCGCCGTGGTCTCCGGCGGCCCGGGCACGGGCAAGACCACCGCCGTCATCAAGCTGCTGGCCCTGCTCCTCGAGCAGGCCCAGACCACAGGACGGGCCCTGCGCATCGCGCTGGTGGCGCCCACCGGCAAGGCGGCGGCGAGGTTGCAGGAGACGGTGGACGCACAGCGGGATGGGTTGCCTGTCTCAGAGGCGGTGCGTGAGGCTCTGCCTCGCGAGGCCTCGACCATTCACCGACGCCTGGGCGCGTACGGCAGCGGCTTCGTGTACGGCGCAGACAATCGCCTGCCCTACGACGTGGTGGTGGTGGACGAGAGCAGCATGGTGGACCTGGCGCTCATGTCGCGCCTGGTGGCGGCGCTGCCAGATCGGGCACGACTGATCCTGCTGGGTGACCGGGACCAGCTCGCGAGCGTGGCGCCGGGCGCGGTGCTGGGTGACCTGTGCCGCGAGGCGCGGGAGTGTGGCTACTCGCGGGAGCTGGCGCAGCGCTTTGAGGCGGTGACGGGGGCGAAGCTGCCGGCCGATGAGCTGCGCTCGAGCCCGACGGGTCTTGGGGATTGTGTGGTGCAGCTGCGTCGCAACTTCCGCTTCGATGCCAACAGCGGGATCGGAGCCCTGGCGCGCCACGCCGTGGCGGGGGACTGGGACAAGATGCTGGAGGTGCTGCGGGATCCCAGCCAGCCCAGCGTGGGGCTGGTGGAGCCGTCAGGTCCGGGACAGATTCCAGCGCTGGTGGCCCAGGCTGCGGTGGACAGCTACGCGGCGTACCTGCGGGCACCGACGCTGGAGAAGGCCTTCGAGGCGTTCGGCGAGTTCCGCATCCTGTGCGCGCTGCGGCGGGGAAAGGAGGGGGTGGAGCACCTGAACCGGGTGATCGAGGCCCGGCTGGCGCGGGAGGGGCTGTGTGATGGTCGAAGCGAGTGGTACCGCGGGCGGCCGGTGATGGTGACCCGGAACGACCATGCGTTGAGGCTGTACAACGGGGATGTGGGGCTATGCTGGCCGAGTGATGAAGGCGTGCTGCTGGTTTGGTTCCCGGATGGGAAGGGTGGGTTCAGGACGTTCCAGCCGACACGGTTGCCTGAGCACGAGACGGTGTATGCGATGACCGTGCACAAGAGCCAGGGATCGGAGTTCGGGCGGGTGCTGCTGGTGCTGCCGGAGAGGGGGGCGAAGGTGGTGACGCGGGAGTTGGT
>CAYZVO010000270.1:0-10397 GCA_964481655.1 uncultured Enterobacterales bacterium
CGCGGCGGCGTCGGCGGCGTCGGCCTCGTCCACGCTGCCGTCGCAGTCGTTGTCGCTGCCGTCGCACAGCTCGGTGGCGGCGGGGTTGACGGCGGCGTCGCTGTCGTCGCAGTCGGTGGCGTCGGTGGTGTAGCCCTCGGGCTGTGCGCAGGCCTCGACGGTGCTGTCCTGGTCGCCGTAGCCGTCTCCGTCGCTGTCGGCGTACCAGGTGCTGGCGTCGCCGGAGCCCTCGTCGATCTCGCCATCGCAGTCGTCGTCCACGCCGTTGCAGAGCTCATCGGCACCGGGGAAGACCTCGGCGTCCGTGTCGTCGCAGTCCTGGTCGTCCTCGACGGTCCCCGTGGGCTGCTCGCAGGCCGCGGTCCCGGCCTCGGGGTCGCCGTAGCCGTCGGCGTCGGCGTCGGCGTACCAGGTGGAGGCGTCCACGGCGTCCACGGCGTCCTCGTCGGTCTCGCCGTCGCAGTCGTCGTCCACGTCGTTGCACAGCTCGTCGGCGCCGGGGAAGATCGCGGCGTCTTCGTCGTCGCAGTCGCTGTCGTCGTCCACCGCTCCGCTGGGCTGGGTGCAGGCGGTGACCTCACCCTCGGGGTCGCCGTAGCCGTCGCCGTCCACGTCGTAGAACCAGGTCTCGGCGTCTTCGGCGTCCTCGTCGATCTCGCCGTCGCAGTCGTTGTCCAGGCCGTCGCACCACTCGGTGGCGTCCGGGTTGATGGAGGCGTCGTTGTCGTCGCAGTCGTCCTGCTCGTCGAAGCCGTCACCGTCGGCATCGACGATGGGCTCCTGGGTGTCGTCCACCTTGACGTCGGGGTCGGTGCGGCAGGCGCCGAGGACGACGGAGAGGATCAGGAACGAGGGGAGGAGGATCGGGCGCATGGGCCGCTCCTGTGGTTGCGGTGTCTCGTGGTGGGGACGCGTGCCCTCCAGCCTATCGCCGGTTTCGGCGGATCAGGAGTGCCATCCCCACAAGAATCCAGAACAGGGCCCAGCCGCGGGGTGACGAGGCCGCGCAGGAGGGCTCGCAGTCCGGCCAGGTCCAGCCGGTGTCCCAGCCCCAGTCCGGGATGTCGGGGCTGACGAAGCAGGGCGGGAGCTTCGCGTCCAGCGCGCGGTCTTCGAGCTCCGCCTGGCCCTCGAACAGGTCGAAGGGGAGGCAGGCGTTCACCTCGTCTTCGCAGGCCTCGCAGGGCCAGCCGAAGCTCGCCGTCAGGTTGCAGGCATCCTGCCAGCTGTCCAGCTCGTCCATGGCCTCGAGGCCCCGCATGTCGATGATGGCGCGGGTCTCGATGCCGTGGACCTCCTGACCTTCGCCGTCGAAGCCGGCGCGGAAGAACAGGTCCCGGATCTCGAGGGGGGGATCGGACTCGACGGCCACCTCGTCCAGGGCCCAGCTCAGCTCGCCGGTGGCGCTGATGGTGGCGGTGCCCCCCATCAGGCCGCAGGCGTCGGCCTGGCCGTCCTCCTCGGGCTCGCGCACCAGCCGGAACTCGGCGCTGTGCTCGTCCACGCTGTGGATCTCGAGGTGCAGGCTGCCCTCGGTGTAGTCGGGCCAGAACTCGGCCATGAACGCGCTGGAGCAGCTGGGGAGCGTGGTGGACTCGATGCGGTAGCTGCGGCCCTCGATCACCGCGGGCTCGAAGCTGGGGTCTCGCCCCCAGTGCTCGACCGTGAAGGGCCGCGCGCCCATGGGGACGCCTCCTGGCTCGAGGTGGGCGGGCATCTCCACGTGGATGAGCCCCTCGAAGCTGTAGTCACCGGGCTCGAAGCCCCCTGCGGGCTGCCAGCGGGGGCACGTGCCCACCGGCTCGAGGGGCACGATGGCGCCGCTGCTGTCCACCACCCAGGGTTCGATGCCGTCGTTGGGTTCGTAGTGGCAGCCGTGTCCGTCGGCGTCGATGCGCAGGCGCAGGCCGTCCCAGGCCGTGCGGCCCGCGTCGAGGGAGCCCACGTCCCAGTCGACCTCGCAGGCGGGCTCGTCCAGCTCATTCCCGTACAGGTCCGGTGGGCACCAGCACGCCGCCATCAGCGGGATGAGTGCCAGGATGATGCGGTGCTGCGTCATGGGATCACCAGGCGAAGGTCGGGCCGAAGTCGAGCACGTAGATGGGCTGGTGCCAGCACAGGTCGCTGAGCACGAGCAGCCCCGCCTGCAGGGTGATGGTCTCGGGCAGCTCCTGGCGCAGGGCCAGGCCCAGGGCGACGCCCGCGTAGCCGTCGTAGCTGAAGTGGTAGGACCAGCCCCCCGTGACCCCGATCTGGGTCCGGAAGGGCAGCAGATCCACGGTCCCGGCCAGGTAGGCGGCGCGGTGCTGTTGCTCGACGGTGGTCATGGTCCAGAGGGGGAAGGGGAGCCCCCAGCCCTCGGAGATGGAGCTGGTGACGCCGCCGCGCATCCCGAAGGACTCGAGCATGACCCGGTCAGGCTTGTACTCCCAGCGCAGGCCCACGCCCCAGATGCCCACCAGCTCGGCGCCCACCCGGAGGGGGTTCCAGGCCCGCTCCTTCTCCCAGCGTCGCTGGCGGGCACGCCGCTGCTTGGCTTGGCGTTCCTCACGGTCCGAGGCTGCGCGCTCGTCGGCGGACTGGGTGGGCGCGACGTGTGGCGTGGCGGCGGTGGGGATGGGCCTGGGCCGCTCCGGCGTGGTGGCGCTGGCTGGCGGAGCAGGCCGTTCGTAGCAGCCCGCGAGGCTCCCGAGCGCGGGGGGCGGCCCTGCGTCCAGCACCATGCGGTCGAGGGAAGGCTGGGCGACGAAGCTCAGCTCGCCGTCGGGGGTGAGCACAAGGAATCCGCCGGCGGTGCCCTCCATGAGCTGGCCCTCGATCACGGCGCCGTCCTGCAGCCAGAAGCGGTCCAGGCGGTCCAGCTGCACCTCGACCGGCCGCTCTACGCAGTCACCGGCGGTCTCCGCCCTGGCCGCTGTGGGTCCCAACAGAGCGGGGAGCAGCACCACGAGGGCTGCCCGTCGCCACCCGGTGTTCCCCCGTCCGACCATGCTCACCTCCTGCCTCAGAGTGACCCCCGGGCTGTGCATCGTCAAGGAGAGAGCGCGGATCCGTCGGCATCAGCAGCAGCGCCTCGAGCATGACCGGCTCGTCCCCGGCCTCGACCGTGAAGCGGGCCACGCGCCCCAGCGTGCGTACGGTGGACGGAGCGCGAGGTTCGCTGGTTCCTTCGATGCCCAGATTCCAGCTCCCCTGGGGCAGGGTCAGCTCGATCTCCATGGACTCGCCTGGGCGGATGCGCGGACCGATGATGCCGTCCCGGCGCGTCACCGGGTGCTCGTCGCTGCCCAGCAGGTAGCCGGGGACCCGCAGGACGCCGTCCTCCATGGTGGGGGCGAGGGGGCCGTCGGCCACCCTCAGGTAGTAGCGGGCGCGCACCCGCTGGCCGCGGAACGGCAGCTGGAAGACCGAGAGCCGGTAGTCCCGGCGCCAGGCTGGGTCTGCGGCCATCTGGCGGCCGGAGACGAAGCGGGGCTCGCCCCCCAGGCCGCTGCGGAACGCGACGATGTCGGGGGCCCGGGACAGGACGTAGGCGCCGTCGCCCAGGTCGTGCCCGATGGCGCGCTGGCCCCAGCCGGGGGGCGGGTTGTGGGCCAGGTAGCGGTCGGTGAGCCCCAGCATGTCCACGGCGCGGAAGCGGGTGTAGTAGGGCAGGGCTCCGGCGGCATCCACGGCCAACAGGGGATCGCGCGCTCCCACGGCCTGTTTCAGCAGCCGGGCCATCGGGGCCGTCCGCAGCGTCCAGGACGGCCCGCCACCCCTGGGGTAGGCGTCCCAGCGGGTCAGGTTCCAGGCACCGTGGGCGATCACGGCGACGGCGAGCAATGTCCAGCCCCGGCGGCCCAGGCGGTGGGCGGCGTCCGCGACGACGATGGCCAGCATCGGCAGCGCCGGCAGGAACAGGCGCCAGCCGCGGAACAGGTCGCCGCCCACCCAGGCCACGTAGGCCGCCCACAGCCCGGCCACGACCAGCGGCACCAGCGCCCTGCGGCCCAGCCACCAGGCGGCCACCAGGGCTGCGCCGACCAGCAGGCCGTGGTCGAGGATGGCGTCCCCCGTCCACGCCAGCCCCCGCAGGCCCCGTTCGGCGGTGAAGCTGACCTTCACCCGGACGGTGTTGGGGACCCAGTCGTCGTAGTACGCCAGGCGAACCAGCAGCTGGGCGGTCCAGGCAGCGGCGGGACCCAGGGCCATGGTCGCCAGCACCCGGACATCTCGACGGTGCAGCAGCGCCGCGGCGAGCAGGGCCACCACCAGGACCACGCCGTCGGCCCGGAGCAGGGTGATCGCGGCGAGCAGCGCGGTGACGGACGCGATCCTGCCGGGCGTGGGGTCCCGGCGGATCTGCAGCAGGGTCAGGGCGCCGAGGGCCGCCAGAGCGGTCTGTGCGAGTCCGCCCACCGCCCACAGGCACAGCCCCCCCGAGACCGCCAGAAAGGCCCCGCCGGACAGGGCGCGCCGCGGGTCGGGACCTCGCTCTCCGACCGATACGGCGGTCAGGAGCACGGCCAGCCCGAGAAGCCCCAGCACTCGGGTGGCCACGACGAGGTTCAGCCCGAGCGCGCCCAGCCCGGCGGTGGCCAGGACCCACAAGAGGTTCGAGTAGCCTTCGACCCGCTCACCGGCGGTCCAGGTCAGGCCGTGCCCCTGCAGCAGCCGGTCGGCGTAGCGCAGGGAGATCATGGCGTCGTCGGCGTAGAAGTCGGTGAACGACAAGGCGATGAAGCCGGCCACGCCGAGGACCGCGGCCAGCGCGGCGCAGCCCGCCCAGGGGATGGTCTTCTGGCCTCGGCATTTCGGATCCCGCGACATCTGGGATGCCCCCCCCCGGTGACATCGGCACGCCTTCCGGACCGCCTGGTCGAAGAACCCGACTCCGGCTCGCACCGCAGAGGGAGTTCCTTCGGCCACCTCGTCCCCCATGTGTGCTGGGGGTCGCGAGGCTGATCACCGGGCCGACATTCTCTGTCAGAGCAGCCGCAAGCCCACCACGTCCAGGTACCGGGACTGGGGCAGCAGCGGGTGCAGCGGGTGGTCCGGGCCCGCGCCGCCGCGGTGGATGATGGTGCCGCGCCGGCCCGCGTCCCCTAGCCCCTGGAGCAGGGCCTTGGTGAGCTTGTCCCCGGCCACCGCGTGGGAGCAAGAGGCCTGGATCAGCACGCCCCCGGGGGTGAGCAGGGCCGCGGCGCTGCGGGCCAGGTGGCGGTGGGCGGCCAGGGCGCCGCCGCGCGTCTCCCGGCGCTTGGCCAGGGGAGGGGGGTCGAGGATGGCGAGCTCGAAGCGGGGGCCGCCATCGGCCATGGCGGGCAGGGCCTCCATGACGTCGGCGCGCTCGAGGCTGACGCTGTCGGCCAGGCCGTTGCGTTCGATGCTCTCCTGGGCCAGCGCCAGGGCCGGCGCCGATCGGTCCATGGCCAGCACCGAGCGCGCTCCGGCCAGGGCGGCCTGGATGGCGAAGCCGCCGGTGTAGCAGAAGGCGTCGAGCACCCGGGTACCCCGGGCGCAGCGGGCGGCGAAGGCCCGGTGGGGGCGCTGGTCGTAGTACCAGCCGGTCTTCTGGCCCCCCTCGAGGTCCAGCAGGTAGCGGGCTCCGTGCTCCTGCAACTCGAGCCGCGGAGGCAGGGGCTCGCCCCCCAACTCCCGGGCGCCGCTGTGGCGCAGCACCAGGCTGCGGGGCTCGAGGACGGCGCGGAGCGCGGTGTGCAGCGGCCCGCGCACGGCGCTGGCGACGGGGCCCAGCTCCACCACCAGCACGTCGCCGAAGCGATCGCAGACCACGCCGGGCAGGCCGTCGGCGTCGGCGTGGAGCAGCCGGTACCAGGGGGCGTCGTAGAGCCGCTCGCGCAGGGCCAGGGCCGCCCGGATGCGGCGCTCGAGCAGGTCGGCGTCCACGACGACCCCGGGCTCGTGGGCCCAGCAGCGCAGCGCGATGGTGGCGGCGGGGTCCACCGCCGCGGTGGCCACGGCCTGGCCCCGGCTGTCCAGCACCTCGACGATGGTGCCCGCGCGCAGGGCGCGGCTGTGGTCGTCCCAGGCCACCTGGCGCTCGTAGACCCAGGGCAGCCCGCGGGCGAGGCCGCGCTCGATGCCGGGCCGCAGGGTGACGGTGGGTCGGGAGCTCATGCGGCATCCTGACCCGGCGCAGGCCAGGGCGCCAGGGTGGGCACTCCGTGCACGGTTTGCGATACGATGAACGCACCCCAGGGGCACCATGAGCGAAGCCGACATCGTCGAGTACTACGAGACCTGCTCGTTGGACTACCGCATCAACTGGCGCCTGGATGCCTGTCAGTGCCTGCACTACGGCTACTGGGACCCCACCACCCGCAGCTTCGACGAGGCCCTGGTCAACACCCACCGGGTCCTGGCTCAGCGGGCCGGGATCACCGGCGGTGAGCGGGTGCTCGACGCCGGCTGCGGGGTCGGGGGCGCGGCGGTATACCTGGCCCGGGAGCACGGCTGCCGGGTGGTGGGCATCACGCTGGTGCCCTCCCAGGTGGAGGCCGCCCTGCACAACGCCCGGGCCGCCGGGGTCGGCGCCTTGGTGGGGTTCCAGGAGCGCTCCTACCTGGACACCCGCTTCTCGCCCGCGAGCTTCGACGTGGTCTGGGCCATCGAGAGCTCCTGCTACGCGGCCGACAAGGCCGACTTCTTCCGTGAGGCCTGGCGCCTGCTGCGGCCGGGGGGCTGCCTGGTGGTGGCCGACTTCTTCCGATCGGGCGATCCCATGAGCGATCGGGAGCGGTCGATGATGGAGCGCTGGGAGGCCTCCTGGGCGATCCCGGCCTACGCCGAGTTCGATGACTTCGCCGCGCAATGTCGCGAGGCGGGCTTCGAGGACGTGCTGCTCACCGACGACACCTGGGCCGTGCGCCCCTCGGCCCGCCGGCTCTACCAACGCTTCTGGCCGGGGCTGTTGGTCTCCGCCTGGGCCTACCCCCTGGGGGTCCGGAACAAGCTGCAGACCGACCACGTCTGGAGCGCCTTGTGGCAGTGGCGGCTGCTCGAGAAGGGCCTGTGGCGCTACGGGCTGCTGTCCGCCCGCAAGCCATGCGCTCTGGACGAAGCGACGGAGATCTGACGGATCTCCGTTCCCAGGGCGATCCCGGGGTGTTAGACGCGGTGGTTCCCTCCGCTGCCAGGAGCCGCCATGATCCCGACTGGCCTCTGCGTTCTCGCCATGGGCGGCAACTCACTCATCGACCCCCGCGGTCCGCTCGATGTCGAGAATCAGTTCGAGATCGCGCGCAACGCGGTGCGTCCCATCGCCGAGCTGCTCGCCAAGGGCGCTCAGCTGGTGGTCACCCACGGCAACGGCCCCCAGGTGGGCTTCATGCAGCTGCGCTCGGAGCTGGCCTCCACCCACCTGCACGAGGTCCCGCTGGACTCGCTGGTGGCCGACTCCCAGGGCAGCCTCGGCTACATGATCCAGCTCGCCCTGCGCGAGTCCCTGGCCCGGCGTGGCGCCAGCCGCCCCATCGCCACCATCGTGACCGAGGTCGAGGTCGACGCCCACGATCCCGCCTTCGCCACCCCCACCAAGCCCATCGGGCGCTTCTACGGCCTGGCCGAGGCCGACCGCCTCAAGCGCGAGCGTGGCTGGCAGATGGTCGAAGACTCCCAGCGCGGCTACCGCCGGGTGGTGCCCTCGCCCCTGCCCCGGCGCATCATCCAGCTGGGCATCCTGCGCGAGCTGGTGCGCGCCAACGTGGTGGTCATCACCTGCGGTGGTGGCGGCATCCCGGTGGTGGACGAAGGCCCCGGCCGGGTCCAGGGCGTGGAAGCCGTGATCGACAAGGACCACGCCTCGGCGCTGCTGGCCCGCGGGCTCAACGCCCCCAACCTGATCATCACCACCGGCATCGACGTCATCTACAAGGACTTCCTCACCTACGACCCCAAGCCCTTGCCCGTCACCGACGTGGCCGAGCTGAAGCAGATGCAGGAAGAGGGCCAGTTCCCCCCTGGGTCCATGGGACCCAAGGTCCAGGCCTGCATCGACTTCCTCGAGGGCGGCGGCGAGCTGGCCATCATCTGCCGCCCAGAGGCCGTGCACGAGGCCCTGGCCGGCCGCGCCGGCACCCGCATCTACAAGACCCTCCCCCCCGATCTCCAGTGATCCCGAGAGCCCACCATGAACGCTGACATCCTCGCCACCCTCCCCTCGCTGTACCGCAAGAGCCTGCTGCTCACCCAGGACTGGTCCAGGCCCGAGCTCGAGGCCCTGCTGGCCGTGGCCAACCGCTTCCACGAGCTGGACCGCGCTGGCGTGCGCGTGCCCTTCTGCCCCCACGAGCTGGCCTACGCCATCTTCTTCGACAACAGCACCCGCACCAAGTCCGCCTGGGCCGGTGCGGCGGCTCGGCTCGGTATGCAGCCGGTGATCGTCGACGGCTCCAGCACCCAGGTCGCCCACGGCGAGACCGCGGAAGAGACCGGCGCGATGCTCGGCATGAACGCCCACGCCCTGGGCGTGCGCCACGACCTCATCCTCGGTGAGGGCAACAGCTTCATGCGCGACATGCTCAAGGGCATCAGCGACTACCTGGTGGCCACCGAAGATCAGCGCGTGGTCCCGATGGTCAACCTGCAGTGCGACATCGACCACCCCACCCAGACCCTGGCCGACCTGCTGTGGCTGCGCCAGAACTTCGGTGACGACCTGCGCGGCAAGAAGATCGCCGTGTCCTGGGCCTACTCCCCCAGCTACGCCAAGCCCCTGTCCGTGCCTCAGGGCCTCGCCACCCTGCTGTCCCGTCAGGGCGCCGACATCGTGCTGGCTCATCCTGAAGGCTACGAGCTGCTGCCCGAGACCATGGCGGCCGCCAAGGCCAACGCGGCGGAGCACGGTGGGTCGTTCCGCATCACCAACGACATGGACGACGCCTTCGCCGACGCCGTGGCCGTCTACCCCAAGTCCTGGGGCCCCTACGAGCTGATGATGGAGCGCGTGGTCGCCAACAAGGCCGGGGATGTCGCCCAGATGAACGACATCGAGCAGCGCTGCCTGGCCAACAACGCCCAGCACCGCGACTGGATCTGCGACGAGCGCCGCATGGGCCTGACCAAGGACGGCTCCGCCCTGTACATGCACTGCCTCCCCGCCGACATCGGCGACGAGGTCACCCACGGCGTGATGGACCTGCACCGGGTCAACGTGGCCCGCGAGGCCCAGTGGAAGGTCTACGTGATCATGGCCATGCTGGCCGTGGGCAAGGTGGACGGGCTGGGCGAGAAGCTGGCTCAGCTGGGCTGAGCCGCTACGGGTTCACCACATCGAGGGCGCCCGGTGAGTGGTCGTAGCCGCTACCGCAGCCCGAGCTGAACCCGAGGGCGGCGAGCGGTGCGCGGCGCATGGGGCCTCCCCGTGACCGTGGACGCTGTGGCCTGAGGCTACTGCGAGCGGTGGTACACTCGAGGCCCCCGCTCAGGAGCTGTCCCGTGATCCGCGCTGCCCTCGTTCTCTGCCTGGTCCTTCCTCTCTCGGCCTGTGACCCCAAGGGGGGAGTCGGCACGGACAGCGGTGAGCTGCCGGAGGGAGACACGGACACCGACACGGACACGGACACCGATACGGACGGTGACACCGACACCGACACCGGCGACTGCCTGCCCCAGATCGCGGCCTCGCCGACGTCGCTGGACTTCGGCACCCTGTCCCTGGGCTTCTACGCCACCGGGTACGTCGAGCTGCAGAGCGTGGGCTGCGCCCCGCTCGAGGTCTCGGGCTTCACGGTCTCCGGTAGCGCCGACTTCGACCTGCTCACCCACAGCGCGGCCCATGGCCTGGCGCCGGGAGAATCCGTCACCGTCGCCGTGGGCTACCAGACCTACGAGGCGGGGGAGCAGGACACCGGGGAGCTGACCGTGACCAGCGACGACCCGGACGGCGCGTTGGTGGTGCCGTTGGTGGGCGAGGGGAGCTGACGCGCCCGCAACTTGAGACCCTGGCGGGCAGGGTGGGGACTTGCAGGCGGTTTCGGGCCTGTTGGCGCCTACAACCTGAGACCCTGGCGGGCAGGGTGGGGACTTGCAGGCGGTTTCGGGCCTGTTGGCGCCTGCAAACTGGGACCCTGGCGGGCAGGGTGGGGACTTGCAGGCGGTTTCGGGCCTCGTGGCGCCTGCAAACTGGGACCCTGGCGGGCAGGGTGGGGACTTGCGGGCGGTTTCACTTTGGCGGCGGTGTTGTGCCGCGGCGCAGCCGGCGCCCATGCAGGCGCCACTCCCTGCGGCGGCGATGTGCTGCGGAGGCGAAGCCGTCGGTACGAGCGCCGCCAGGCATAGACCGCTCCGCTGCGGCGGCGATGTGCTGCGGAGGCGGAGCCGTCGGTACGAGCGCCGCCAGGCATAGACCGCTCCGCTGCGGCGGCGATGTGCTGCGGAGGCGGAGCCGACGT
>CAYZVO010000271.1:0-10331 GCA_964481655.1 uncultured Enterobacterales bacterium
GCCCCGAGATCGGCGGTCCTCTACCCTGGTCCGCTGGTGGTCCAGTTCCACCTGCATGTGGCCGGATTAGACCAAGCGGACGCCACACGTTTGAGAGCACGGCAAGGATTCGCTACACTTCTCACTGGGGCAGCGGAGCCCCCCTACAGGCGGGACCTGGATGCTCAAAAGCCGGATCTTCTTCCTCACTCTCCCGATGGTCACTAGCTGCATGCCCGAGCCCCCGGCAGGCTACTACGAGACGGACGCACCGCCGACAGACACCAACGCCAACGCCGACTCGGACAACGACGCTGACATAGACGGCGACGGTTACAGCGAATCCGAAGGCGACTGCGACGACAGTGACAGCTCGATTCACCCCGGTGCCAGCGATACCTTCGGGGACGGCGTCGATCAGAACTGCGACGGAGTGGACGGCCTAGACGCCGACGGTGATGGCTACGCCTCGGAAGACAGCGGGGGTACCGACTGCGACGACGCAGATTCTACGGTCGGTGACTGCGCTGCGTGCGACTACCAACCCTTGCCGACGGTCGCGCTTTCCTTCGACGGTATAGACGACTCGATCGCTATCGGGACCGAACCCAGCATCGTGGGCTTGGGCGAGGCCATCACGGTCGAGGCCTGGATGCGCGTCGTGGACGATGGCGACAGCTTCTGCGGCAGCATCCTGACTGACCTTGACGATCGATATGTCCACCTCTGCTACCATGGCTACCAGGACTGGGACTACGCGGCGTTCGGGGTTGTGACTGAAACCGAGTCTGGGTCTGCGGTATCCGCCGAGGGCTCCGTTGTGCCAGGCATCTGGCACCATGTCGCGGGTGTCTATGATGGTGTCTCCGTGAGGCTGTTCATGGACGGTGAACTCGCCGCCGAGACAACTCACAGCGGCAGCATCCTGGACTCCGAGAGCGCAACAGTCATCGGCACCAACAACCGCAACACCCACTACCACTATGAAGGCGACCTCCGCGACGTCCGTGTGTGGAAGCGTGCGCTATTTCCGCAGGAGATCACCTGCCGCGCCAGCGGTGGCGAGCCTGGCGATCAGTCCGACCAACTCGGCGCTTGGCACATGGACGAAGGCGCGGGCACCACGCTGACCGACGCCAGCGGAAACGGGCTCACGGGAACCATCGAGGGGGCGGCTTGGGTGGCCTACTAAACCCACCGACCCCGGCGCCCGTGCAGGCTGCGGCCAGCACAGGACCAAGAGGGACGCGGATGCGACCGGAGTTCACCTACCTGGCGTTTCTGCTGACTGTGACTGCCTGCATGCCAGAGCCTCCTCCCGGCTACTACGACACCGAGGCTCCGCTCGCCGACACGGATACCGACGCGGACACCGACGCCGATGCGGACACAGACACGGACACCGACACCGGCTCCCCCCTCCCCTCCGACCCGATCTCCATGGTCCGGGTATCCGCAGGGAGCTTCGAGATGGGCTGCACCCCGTCCCAGCAGCCCTACTGCCAGGACGGCGAGTCCCCAGCCCACCAGGTGACCCTCAGCCGAAGCTTCTTCATCGGCACCCACGAGATCACACGCCGGGAGTGGGCGGATGTCATGGGGCACGACCCCTCCACCCACACCGCCTGCGGAGAGGACTGTCCCGTCGAGACGGTGTCCTGGTTGAACGCCGTCGGTTTCGCCAACGCCTTGTCCACCCGACAACGGCGCACGCCCTGCTATTCCATCGACGGCGACGAGGTCTCCTGGACCACCGGGCTGGACTGTGACGGCTATCGTCTTCCTACCGAGGCCGAGTGGGAGTTCGCCGCGCGGGGCGGGGCGGACCCACTGTACGCTGGCGCGGACGAACTGGATGACGTGGGTTGGTACGACGCCAACAGCGGTGGATCGCCACAGCCCGTGGGCCGAAAGCAGCCCAACGCCCTTGGCCTGTACGACATGAGCGGCAACGTGTGGGAGTCGGTTTGGGACTACTCGGGGGACTACGACGCAGCCGACGTTCAGGACCCCACCGGACCCAGCAACGGCACCACGCGCGTCTGCCGAGGGGGAGCCTTCGACTACTCCAGCGGCTCGGCGCGGGTGTCGTTCCGCGGCCAGACCATCCCCAGCAGCCCCAGCAGCCACGACGACCTCGGCCTCCGCCTGGTTCGGACGGCCCCATGACCTTGGTGGACAGATGATCGAGCGGACGCTCAGCTACCTCATTCCAATGCTCGCAGCGGCCTGCATGCCCGAGCCCCCTCCCGGCTACTACGACACCGAGGGGCCGCCGGGGGACACGGATGCAGACTCCGACGCTGACACGGATACGGACACAGACGCAGATACCGACCGCGACGGCTGGCTGGCGGTCGATGGAGGTGCCCAGTACTCGTGCAGTCTCCACATCGATGGCGGCATTGACTGCTGGGGAGACGACTCCTGCGGCCAATCATCGGTACCCGAGGCAGTCTATTCGGATCTGGATGTGGGCCGGTACCACACCTGCGCCATCACCGCCGACCAGGCTGTGGTCTGCTGGGGGCGCAACGACAGCGGAGAGGCCTCAACACCGGCGGGCACCTTCCTGCAGGTCACCACGGGGTATCAATACTCATGTGCCATCGGCACGAACGAGTCGATTCAGTGCTGGGGAGACGACACCTACCACCAGTTGCGCGCACCCGCGGTCAACTTCCAGCAGGTCGACGCAGGGTACTACCACGCTTGCGGCCTGACAGTCGATGGCGAGGTGGATTGCTGGGGTAACGACGGTAGCGGCCAGGCCACACCCCCACCGGGTACCTTCGTTATGCTCACTTCGGGCACTGCCCACTCATGCGCACTGGCAGAGGCCGGGTCCGTAGAATGCTGGGGCCTCAACGACGACGGGCAGACCGATGTGCCCGAGGGAAGCTTCACGTTCATCGAAGCCGGGAACTACTTCACCTGCGGCGTACTGGCCGACCACACTGTCACTTGCTGGGGGAGCAACGACTACAACGAGACAGATCCACCCACTGGCTCGTTCTCCTCCCTCGGTGCAGGGGCCTTTCACACCTGCGGCGTGACCACCGATGGCGGGTTGAACTGCTGGGGTTACAACTCGCACGGGCAGGCCGTTCCACCCGGAAGCTGCCGCTCGCCGTGGTTCAAGGGCGAGGAGCACCGAGTGCTGCTGCCCGAGGGCGACAATATCCTGGGGCTTGAGAACGCTTTCACCATCGCAGCCTGGGTGTGGATGGATGCCAGTATGACCGGCGCGCTGCGTACCTTCCTTGATCTCGAGGCGTCCATGTCTTCCGCTCCCGAGCGCAACAGCGGCATCTACCTAGGCGCCAGCGCTGCCGGGAATCCGCAGTTCTTCTTCGGAACGGGGGTGGACGACTCGAGCGCCACCTGGACCGTTGGTACGAATGGCACCATCGAGACGGAGCAGTGGGTCCACGTGGTCGCGACACGCGACGAAGGCGCGGTGGGGCTGTACCTGGACGGCGATCAGGTGCACAGCGACACCACCCTGCCCACGGGAGACCTCTCGTGGGACGCAGGCGAGTACGAGACCGACGTGAACCAGCTGGCACGCTTTGACCGGGGAGCGTTGGACACCCACGATCACCTCAACCTGGTGGGTGGTCTGGCGCAGGTTGCGGTCTGGTCCCGCGCCCTTTCTATGGCCGAGCTGGGCCAGGTGCTCGCAGGCGAGCCAGGGGACGTGCCCGAGAACCTCGAGGCGTGGTGGCCTCTGGACGATGGCTGGGGCCTCGCCGTCGAGGATCTGTCCTCCAACAGCCACGACGGGCAGCTCTTTCCCGAGAGCGATGGCCCCACCTGGACAGAGACCTGCCCATGAAGCTTTCGGTCCTGTCCTTCCTGGCGCTGATGATCTCGGCGGAGACTCGTGCCGAAGAGCCCGCCGAGCTCTCGCTTCCCGCCGAACATCCGGAGACCCAGCATCTTTTTCCGGCCCCTAGCTATCCTACCGGGGCGCCCCCCCTGGCCAGCGTGGATCCACTCTCCCCCCCCGTATTCGAGCTGAGCACCAGCGTGCTGGCCTTGGGCTCCGGGGGATTGGCCTTTGCCAGCTACCTCCGTGCCCGCTCAGCCACCCTGGAGATGTACGCCACTCAGGATGCATCCGAGGCAGCGGCCATCTACGACGACCAGGTGAGGCCCGCGATCCTCGCCTCCCGCATCGCAGGTTTGTCCTCTCTGGGCCTGACAACGGTGTCAACGGGGCTGTGGGTGCGGAGGATGCGGCGTAGTAAGGGGGATCTGCAGGGTGCCGTAGAGGCCGATGAAGGCGGCTCGTTGGCCGCGACCGCGGCTGAGTCGGGTTCCATCTGGGGGGCTGCGGAACCCGAAACTTCCGCAGACGCAGGATCCGTCTGGGGGGCTGCGGAACCTGAACCTTCCCCTGAGGCAGGGTCCGTCTGGGGGAGCGAGGCGCCCGAACCAGCCCCTCCCGAAGCCAAACAGGGCCCTACGCCAAGGCAACGCAGGACTGGCCTGTACGATGTGGAGCACGCGTGGACGCTGGAATTCGTTCCCCGCTGGTCCGTCGACCCGGTGTTGGTGGGTGCGGGGTTGGGGCCAGGGCAGTTCAGCGTGGAGCTGAGCCTGCTGGAAGCCCAGTACGCGTTCCTGCGTGCTCGTTTGCTGTCGACGTGGCTCAATCCTGCTGCGGGGAACGCTCACACGGGTCCAGATGTTCGAGCGACCTCGCTGTTGCCGGCGGGGTTGACCCTTCCTCCCTACAGGGTGGAGTGGCTGCAACCCTACTACCTGTACCACTGGTCCATGAACGGGCACGAGTTGGGGCTCGAGATCGGTCCTGGGTCGAATACGAACCTCGGACTCCGCCTGGGAGCCGTCACCTCGGCCTCTCTGACGGCCGTGACCCTGGGAGCTTCCCTGGGCGGCATGTCGAACGAGACCTCCAACACCCTAGGAGACTACCCCTGGCCGGGAGACCAAGGAGGGTTCCGCTTGGGCTTCGGCGCCATCGGTGGCAGCGTCGGTAGCCGGCATGGACCGGGAATCCGAGCGTCGGTCCTGGATCTCCAGGCTGGCTACCTTCTGACCTCCTTGTTCGACTTCGACGTCTCTGCGGGGGGGACTGTGAACTACGACTCGCTGCTTCCGGTCGGCCTTGCCCTTCCTCCAGCCGTCGAACGCTGGCTGACCCCCTACTACAAGTTCCACTGGTATCCGGCCTTCGCCGCCAGTCGAAACGGCGTCTCTGACATCAGGTCGCTGGTCGGAATGCACACCGTGGGCCTTGGGATCATCGTTCCCGAGGACCTGCCGATCACTCCAGCGTTTCGCATGTCTCTGACCACAGGGGTCAACCACGAAGGTGACGCGCTCCTCCTGTTGGGTCTGGACATCGAGTCTCGCTACCTCTTGGCTCTGTTCACCATGTAGGAGCGGCAAACCTGATGGCCCAGCCTGAACGGGAGGCGTTCTTGACCGCGAAGCACCGCATAACATGCACCACACCAGGACTCATCGGCCAGCGCATGGCTCGGTCGGATCGCGCCACGGGCCACGTCGATACCAGTCATCCTCAAGACGCTCCACCGCTTCGAAGTCTCTGTCTGGCCGCCGCTGCTCTGGCGCTGTCGTGGCCTGCAGATGCTCGGGCGGAGCCCCCGAAGTTCCTTCCGTACGGCCGCGAGGTCTCGGTGGAGACCAGGTTCGATGGGGAGGGGATGCATGTGGAGCTGATCCAGGAGGTGGAATGCAATTTCAGCCGGGCCTGGATGTGGGGCGTCTTCCGTGCCACAGGCCCCTGCTTGGTACCGACGGCTGTCGCCCCCTCCCGGAACCTCACCGTCGGCCCGCTCGAGCCGCTGCGCCTCGGCATCGTCCCGCTGCCCTTCAACAAGGTGAAGCCCAGGTCGTACATGGCGCGCTCGGAGGTATCCTTGACATTGCTCGCAGGCGACGCCCGCATCGAGCTTCCGGTGGACTACGCGTCAGGGAGCTACGGGGTCGCCCACGCGTCCTTGTTCGGTCCGATGGTCAGGCTGGCCCTGGCCGATCCGGCCGCGGCGGTCCGAGCTGTCGAGTGGCTGGCCGCGATAGAGGAGGCGTGGACATCCAAGGACGATGGGCCTGGCTCGCAGCTGGGCCTGGAGACCAAGCCGTATTCCTTCTCCACGTCGTGGTCCGGGTATCTCGAGTCTGCCTGCGACTACGCTCACCAGCTCGAGGATCCCGACTGGCGGGAGATCTCCGGGGGAATCGCGTTCGACGCCTCTGCGCCCCTCGCGCTCTCGAACACCTGCGCTGAGTTTCCTGTTGTCGATCTGCTCTGCTCATCCCTGGACTCCCAGCTCTCCACCGAAGACAGCGCTGCCTACGCGGCCAGGTTGACCTATTGCCGCAATGCTGACAACAAGCCTCGTGAGCGGCTTGAACGCGCCGCATCGCTGGTAGCCGAGCGGCTGGCCAGCGATGCCTATCTGGAGGGTGTGGACACCTACGTCTTCCTCTCGAACCTCGAGGCGTTCATGGAAGCGACACACGCCGCTGGAAACCCTGGCAGCGCCAAGCGGGTGATCGAGGCGGCGGTGGTGGGCTACACCGAGTCGGCCTCGCTGCGACGCAGCGGCCACCTCGGTAGGGGCACCGGAGTGGAGCCTGTCTTCGCCAGCCTGCTCGAGCTGGCCGGACACCACGGAGCCAGCACAGGCCCAGCAAGGACGGCCTACCTCCAGGTCTTGACGGCACACATCGAGCAGACCCTCGAGGCGGTGCCAGCAAACCTCTCGGGTGTCGCGCTCCTGGAGCACCTGGGGCAGCTTGTCGAGGGTCACAAGGCGCTGTTGGGGCGCGCTCGGAGCCAAGAGTTGCGCCGCAAGCTCGAGGACTCACTCGTGGAGACGGTTGTCGGCTTGGCGGCCAACCCGCCCTCTTCCCTGTCCGACACCGCCCTGGCGGATGTGGAGGGAAGGCTGGGTTTCGCCTCCACCGCTCGCCTGCGGCAGGCCCTGCGCAGCGAGATCCAGGGCATGGTGACCGACGAGCACCTGCCCGACCGGCAGCTCTATGCCTTCGTTCACCTGCTCGGTGATGACTGGGTTCGTGGCGTGGTCGAGGTGTGGGCAAACGAGAGGGTGACCTCGGCCTTGGCCGCCGTGGATCTCACGGCTGCCCAGGAGGTGTTCTGTGCGTACCGGGACAGCCTGTCACCGGACAATCGGAGCCTCGCCTATTCCTGGCTATCTTCGGCCAGAGGCGCGACCCTTTCGGGTCAAATCAGCGCCGCGTTGGACAAATTCCAGTCCGCAGAGGACGCGAGAGCTCGGAGACTTGCCTCTTCGTGCATCGTACCGAGTTCGGCGGACAGCACCCGCAGGCGCTTCAGGCGTGATCTGGCTGTGTTCCTGTGGCTGAAGCGGTACGAAATCAAGCTTGGGGTGTTTCCCGGAGAAGAGACGATGGAGGACGTCGAAGAGATGGTCGATCACTCCATCAAACAGCATGGCTACCCAGCGGACATGGGCAACATGCTGGCCGACTACCGTTACCGAAGGCACCTGGGGGTTGACCCAGCGGTCTTCGAGCGTTGCCTGTTGGACCCACAGTTTTGCCCTGCGGAGGACATCTCGAGCCTCAGTCGCTCAGCGGAGCGGGCTTCCCAGGCGGAAGTTGAGGCGACTATCGCGGAGCTTCGGCTTCAAGCGAGGATCATCGCCGAGGCAACAAGCCGCTTGGGCAGCGACCCTGCGGCGGAATGGTTCTGGAGCCGGGGGAGAATTCTGGCCGAGGCCGTCTCGAAGCTGGAGGGAGAACCCGATCCCATGGTTCGTGGGGTCATGACCCGTCAGCTGGAGGTGTTTCGCTGCCCGGGTCTCACCGAGGCTGCGGCAGGTATGGAGGTAGAAGGGCTGGACAGCCGGAGCCTCAAGGAACTTCTGTCACACTGCTCGCAGATCGACAAGACCGCGCTGGCCCGACTCGAGCAGAACAACGCCAATGCACTCGGCGAGGGTCAGTGGCGAGTCGACGAGACCGCTGACCCCGGCTGCGAGACGGTCCAGCTCCCTCCAGCCGGTCGTGAGGTCACAGTCACTCGCTATTCTTCCACCAGTGTTTCAAGAGCGCTAGGAGCATGGACTGGCCCCGTGGCCTGCCTCTCGGACGCGGCACCCCCATTGTTCGGAATCGATCAGGCCGTGCTTCTCTGCAAGGCTGTCGACGGAAGGATCGAGTCTAGAACCTGCCCGACAGCGAGCGGCCGCGTCGTGCTCGCGACGGAACGCAGCGCGAACCGCTGCCAGATCAGCTGCGGTGCTGTGGTGGCGGGAACCTGCTCCCCAGTCCAGGGTGAGCATCCACGCTGCGAGTGAAGGTGGCGTGCACTGCTGTGTGTGCGGCTCCGCTCGCTGTCTCACGAGGGCCTGCTTGACTACCCTTTTTGTCTGCCACCCTCCTTCATCGCCCGAGCCCGCCTTGGGCTAGGACAATGCGCCCTGGAGGTGTCAACGCGGAGAGCCGTTTATGCAGCGAGATAGCGACTTCTAAAGCCAACAACCAGGTGGAACTGGACCACCAGCGGACCAGGGTAGAGGACCGCCGATCTCGGGGGTTCTCGAGAGGGCGTGCGCGAGGGGGTTCTGGACCGTCGGGCACGCGCCGGGCGTGCCGGTCAGTGACTCGGGCCGCCCGCGGAGCCGAACACCGAGCCCGGTAGAGCCCAGTCCCCGTCAGCCTTGACCGCTTGGTCGAACTCGCCTCGGGTGATCGGGCGTTCGTCGTCCATGGCCTGACGCCGCAGTGCCGAGAGCTTGGGGTGGACAGCGGTGAGCACGGCGTCGGTGAACTCGCCGCCATCGTCGGTGTCTGGCACGGTGGCTCGGCCGAGGTCGAGATGGAAGGGATCGATGTGGCCGTTCAGCGGCGTGGACTTCTCGAGGGGCGGAAACTCCAGCCAGAGCGGCCCGTCGTAGACCTGCCAGCTCGCGGCTCCCGGATCGCCGAGCTGGTCCAGGGTGTAGAACAGCGCGTCGTCGTCCTCGGCGGTGACGAGCGCGAAGCTGCCATCGTCCCACTTGACCAGGTAGAGCGTCATGGTGGCCTCCAGCGACGAAGAAACGTACTTCATCGATGCCTATGCCGCCTGCCCGCTTGGCTCGCCAACGGCCACCGGCCACTCCCCCGCCTCCTTCAACCTGCGCCTCAGCGTCGTCCTGCTCACGCCCATGATCGAGGCCACTTCGCGCAGCCCCCGCCCCTGCTGGAGCATCGCCACGGCGGGCCTGATCTCCAACTCGACCTTCGGTCGCCCGCAGTGCTTCCCCTGGGCCTGGGCGCGACGAACGCCGGCGATCACCCGCTCGCGGATAAGATCTCTTTCTAGCTCACTTATGGCGGCGATTATGGTGAACATCGCTTTCCCCATGGGGGTCGAGGTGTCCACTTGTTCACGCAAGGACACGAAGGCCATTCCGAGCACCCTGAACTCATCCAGGGCGGTCACCAGATGAGCGGTCGAACGAGCAAAACGATCGAACTTCCACACGGCCACAAGGTCGAGCTTCCCGGCCCGGGCCGCCGCCATCATGCGGTCGAGCTCGGGCCTGCTGTCTTTGGCACCGGACACGCCTTCATCGACGTGTACAGCCACGACCTCCCATCCTCGCTGGGCAGCGACCTGGCGCAGTTCGTCGAGCTGCAGGCCCACGTCCTGGCCCTTGTTGGAGGTGGACACGCGGGCGTAGAGGGCGGCGCGCAGGGGCTTGGTCATGGCGGCCTCCGGTGAGGTCAGGCCTGTCCACGGCGCTGCAGGGCACTCCTGACGAGGCCGTGCAGCGCGGGGCGGTGGGTGTTCAGGAAGCGGTCGATGTAGGCGGGCTCCACCCCGGCAGGGGGCTGGGCGCGCAGGGCCACGGCCACGCGCTCGAGCACGGCGGCGGCGGGGTCTGGATCGGGCCGGGGCGCGCCGCTGGCCCGCAGGGCTTGGTTCAGCTCCGCGCGCAGCTGCGCGATCTCGGCCTGCAGCTCGGGGACCTGGGCCTTGGCCTTCTTGCAGCCCCTGGCCTTCTCTCGGGTGCGGGCCAGGCTGCGCTCCAGGCGCTCCAGCCGCTTCTGCTCGTCGCTCTTCTTCTGCGGCAGTCGCAGCAGGTTGGTGACCAGCACGGCGATGGCGGGGAGCAGGTGCGCGGTCGCGGCGCCCAGGTCCTCGCGGGCCGCGACGTAGGACTCGCTGTGGCCCTCGCCCATGCGCCCGTCGAGGTGGGTCAGCTCGTGGACGGCGATGCCGTGCAGGAAGGCGGCGATGGCCAGGGGGCGCTGCTTGTGGGCCTTGACCACCTGCTTCATCCGGTCGGGGTGGATGTAGATGACGATGCCGCTGG
>CAYZVO010000272.1:0-10318 GCA_964481655.1 uncultured Enterobacterales bacterium
GGGTGCCATTCGGTCTCCCGCAGGGTGCGGGTGCGGGTCTGGACGTTGCCGTTGACGATGGTGGTGTAGGTCTCGGTCCGGTACCAGTAGATGCCCACCCGGCCGCGGTAGCTGGAGTGGGCCACCGCGTCGTAGCAGTAGAAGGGCACCAGCACGCCGCGCAGGTCTTCGGGATCCAGGCGGCGGACCTTGCCCGGGGCCCAGAAGCTGGACTTCAGGTGGGTCTTCAGCCGCTGGGCGGCCTGGCGCTGGTCGAGCACGAAGGGGGCGATCAGGTCGACGGGCTCTTGCTTCCCGTCGAAGGCCACCAGCGGGCTGTCGCAGAAGGCGCAGGGCTGTGACAGCTGCCCGGGGGGCAGGGACACGTTGGCCCCGCAGTGGGGGCAGGTGCGCAGCTGGGCGGCCTGGCTCATGCCAGAGGCTTAATCCACCCGGGGCCGCCATGGCGGCCGTGGCCCGGGGGTGTCGGCCAAACTGACCGGCGGGTCGGCGGCTTGGAAGGTGGGTTTGCTGGCCTGCGGGGCCCATCGCCCATAGGGGAAGGCCAACAAAGGGAGGCCAGGATGGTGTTCTGGCAGGACAGCGGGATCATCCAACTGCTCATGATCGCGGGGCTGCTGCTGCTGGCGGCGGGCATCCGGCGGCTGGTGCAGCGCAAGTGGGACATCGTGATGCCCGACTCCATGGTCGCTGGGGTCATCGGCCTGATCCTGGGGCCGTCGCTGTTGGCGGTGCTCCCCTTCGACACCGCCTTCCTCGAGAAGGTCGTCTACCACGCCCTGGCCATCGTCTTCATCGCCATCGGCCTGCAGACCCCGGTCAAGGCCAAGGCCACCGGCAACGCCCGCTCCATGGCCATCGGCATCCCCCTGATGGCCATGATCCAGGGGACGCTGGGCTTGATGGTGGTGTTGGTCTGGGCCGCCATCCGCGGCGGCCCTGTCTTCCCCGGCTTCGGCCTGATGGTGCCCCTGGGTTTCTCCCAGGGCCCCGGCCAGGCGCTATCCCTGGGTAAGGCTTGGGAGAGCATGGGCTTCATCGACGGTGGCCAGATCGGGCTGATCATGGCCGCCATCGGCTTTGGCTGGTGCGCGATCCTGGGCGTGCCGCTCATCTCCTACGCCCGCAAGCGAGGCTGGACCGAAGACCCTGGCCGTGACCCCAGCAGCTCCGGGGGACCCCGGGGGGAGCAGGGCGGGATGCGTGAGCTGCGCCTGCCTCCGCCTGGGGGCATGGAGCCGTTGAGCCTGCAGCTGGCGGGCGTCGGCGCCATCTACCTCATCTGCTGGTTGATCCTGTGGGGCGCGGGCAACGCGCTGGCCGGTAAGCCCCAGCTGGTGGCGCTGTTGTTCGGCTTCCACTTCATCATCTCAGGCATCCTGGCCATGGTCTTCAGGCGAGTGCTCGACGTCGTGCCCGTACCCAACCGCCTGCACGACGGCCTGCTGGGTCGCATCGCGGGCTCCACGGTCGATGTGGCCACCTGCGCCGCCTTCTGCGCCATCCAGATCGCGGTGCTCAAGGCCAACTTCCTGCCCATCCTGCTCACCACCAGCCTCGCGGGCGGGGTCACGCTCGCGGTGTGCGTCTGGGCGGCCCGCCGGGCCTTCCCGTCGCACCCCTTCGAGCACGCCATCGTGCTCTTCGGCTGCAGCACCGGCACCATGCCCACCGGCCTGGCTCTGCTGCGGGTCCTGGACCCCGAGCTCAAGGGCCCGGTGGCCACCTCTGCCGTGCTGGGCGCAACCGCCGCCATCATCTTCGGTGCGCCGCTGCTGCTGGTGGTCATCCCCGCGGCCACCGCCGGCTTCCCCGAGAGCTTCCCTGGGCCGGTCTGGATCGCCTTCGGGATGATGGTGGTGTGGAGCGCGGTGCTGGTTGTGCTCTTGCGCTTCGCGGCTCCGTTCAAGATCATGAGACCGTTCACGAGCTTCTGGCCCAAGAGCTAGGCGGACCATGGTCGCGATTGTTTTGCTGTGCATCGCTGCGCTCGCCGATGACGGCGGCAACGTCTTCGAGTCCGATGGGCAGTTCGACGACGGCCGCTTCATCAACCGCATCGCTGTGCAGGGCGAGCTCGAGCTGGGGGCCGGCTGGCAGCTGGACCCCGGCTATGTCGACGCCGACGAGCCCGCGCTGCAGCTCCGGCCCGCGCCCCGGGGGGCCTTCTGGTGGCAGACCCGCGACCTGGACTTCGGGCTGGTGGGCGCCCTGCATCCCCGCTGGTACCTCGGCGAGGTCGAGCCCATCCTGCAGCATCGACCCGACGCCCTGGTGGACATGCAGCTGGACGCCCGCGGCGGTGAGCGGGTGGGCGTGGACATGCGCGGCCGCTTCGCCATGGACAGCGCCCAGCGCTTCCCCACCGACCGCCCCGACGCCTTCGAGCCTTGGGCCGTGCCCCTGTGGGGGGCCGACATGGGCGACGGGCTGGCACCGGCCCAGGCGGATCTGCAGCCGGTGGTCTCGTTCTACCCGGACCCGGCCATCGCCCTCGAGCTGGGTGCGAAGCTCGAGCTGGACCAGCTGACCTGGCTCGAGCCCCAGCGCATCCTGTTCGGGCGGGACCCCGAGCTGCGCCTGGGGGCTGGCCCTGTGGTCGGCGCCCGCTTCGACCTCACCCCCGATCTGGCCGTGCTCGGCCGAGCCCAGGGGGGGTGGCATTCCTGGAGCCACTCCGACGCGACCACGCCGGGCTGGGATGTCCAGGCCTGGGGCGGCGTGGACGGTCGGGTGGCCTCGATCCTGTGGCTGCGGGCCCTGGCCGGCTGGGGTGGCGGCAGCCTGGCCACCGCGGATCTCGACTCGGAGCTCGGCCCCGGCTTGCTCGCCGTCGCCGAGCTGGAGCTGGATCGAGAGGGCCCCCGCAGCGCCGCCATGGGCTACCGGCGCGGCCCCCTCGATCTCCACACCCGCCACGATCTCGAGCGGGCCTACCACTACGCCTACCTGCGCTTCGCCGAGCACGACCTCCGCGGCCTCGAGGCCCGGGTGGAGGCCGGCTACCGCCACCAGGTCCCTCGCACCAACGACATGCCCACGGCGGTGCTGCTCACGCGTGGACAGCTCACCTACTGGATGCTCGACTGGCTCGGCCTGGGAGCCGCCGGCTTCTTCGAGCAGGCCACCTGGTACCAGGACGGCCTGCCCCACGAGGGCCTGCGCTTCTATGGCGGCCACGGCGCCATCAAGATCGGCCGCGTGCAGACCCCGAGCTGGCGGCGGCCCGACTAGGGCTCCTGCAGCGCCGCCACCATCTGCCGTAGGGCCGTAGGCCGCTGCGCGAGCCAGGTGCGGGCGCAACTCAGCTCGCGCTCGTACCAGAAGCTGTCGTAGGGGTTGCGCAGGTCTTCCTCGATGTAGGGGGCGATGAGCTCGTCGATGCGGTCGAGTTCGCCCAGCACGTCCTGGCGCTCGAGCTCGTCGGCGGCCCGGAGCACGGCGTCGAGCAGCTGCGTCTTGCAGTCTTCGACGACCCAGCAGCGCTGCATGAGGTAGCCGTTGGCGTAGTCCTCGGGCCGCTGCCCGTACTCACCGCACTCGGGGGTGGCGTCCCAGGGGTACCAGCCGAAGGACAGGTCGGCGGACCAGGGGGTCCAGTGCCACCTGCCCGTGGTGGGCTCGTGGTAGATGCGGAAGTTGTTCTTGTTCCAGCCGTAGTTGTCGAAGTGCGACATGGCGATCTCCATCGCCTGGGCCTGCACGAAGGCCTCCATGTCGACGAAGGGCTCGAGGGCCTCGAGCCAGGTCGCGTCGGGGGCACGGACGGCGCGGCAGAGCTCCTGCAGATCGGCGGCGCTGTCGCCCTCCCCCTCCCGGTCGACCTCGAAGCAGCGGCAGGGGTTGTCCATGCTCCCGCTGTTCAGATCGCAGGGCCAGTTGAACGAGCCCGACTCGTAGACGCTGCCGCTGGCGTCGTCCCACCACTGCTCGAGGAAGGTGGCGTTCTGCTTCTCGACGATCAGGTAGATGCCGTAGGGCTCGTCGTTGAGCGGGACGGTGGCGTAGGCGGGGCGCGCGGCCGGCGCGCCGGCCGCGCGGAAGGCGCCGTAGGAGATCCGCTCGTGCATGCGGGTGGGATCGAGCACGAAGTTGTGCAGGTAGAACGAGGGCAGGCCGTACAGATCCTGGCCCTCGACGGTGCGGTTCATGTCGATCTTGAACGCCGGCTTGCCGTCCATGGTCTGGAAGACCGTGTTGCCCTTGAGGCGCAGCCCCACATCATAGCTGCGGTCCCGGAACACCAGGGTGCCGGTGGTCCACTCCCGCGGCGCCACCCTCAGGTCCCGTAGCTCCTGATCCGTCAGCTCCAGACCGACGCTGTGGACCTCCTGCTCGTCGAAGACCAGCGAGCCGTCCATCACCACGTCGGGGCCGTCCAGATCCTCGGTGTCCGGCTCGAAGACGTCGCTGTCCCCGGGGGGCTGGGTGTCCCGGGGGGCGTCGGTCTCGTCGGGACCCGGCGGTGTGATGGTCAGACCGCTGGGGGTGCAGCCGCCCACAACAGCGAGCGCCGCCAGGCCCAACCCGCTCCAGCCCATCAGGGCAGCGCCGTGGCGTCGTAGACCACTCCGGTCTCCATGAACAGCCGGGCCTGGACCATGGCGGTGTCCGCCTGGTTGAAGAGGAAGTTGTGGTCCGCGCCGAGGAACTGGGTCAGCCCACCGCTGCGGCCGCCGCTGAGGTTGGCCTCGGCGGGGGTGGCGCCCTCGACCAGGAACGGCACCTCCCAGCCCACCGGCTCGAGCAGCGGCAGGCCGCCGGCCAGGGCCAGCAGCTCGGTGGTCACGATGGGCATGGTCCCGTCGTGCTCACCCTCCTGCACCAGGTGGTTGATGGGCAGGTGGGCGGCGTGGCTGGCGGGGTCGCCGAAGCCGATGCCGGTCTCGAACTCGAGGTACTGCTGCAGCCGGTCTTCCTCCATGGCCTGGTCCAGGTAGCCGTCCCAGTAGCTCTGGAAGCCGATCATCATCAGGCCGCCGCCGCCCGCGGAGTCCACGAAGGTCGAGCCGCTCTCGGCGAAGCGGGCGGGCAGCATGGCGGAGGTCATGGTGCCGATGATGCCGCCCAGGCTGTGGCCCATGAAGTGGAAAGTGCCGACGCTCGGCGCCTGCGCCAGGCCTTGCTCGGCGGCCAGCTCGTCCAGCAGCCCGGGCAGTTGGGCCTCGAGGGCGATGGTCATGGCGTAGGTGTCCGAGGCGGACAGGGCGAAGCGGCCGGCGGTGTTCTCGAGGGCCGAGAAGTCGAAGAAGCTCAGGGCGTACCAGTCCGAGTAGCACTCCTCGGTGGTGGTGCTGTTGCGCACGTAGTGCTCGCGGGCGTCGATGGACGCGATGATGAAGCCTTCGGTGTTGAAGCGGCTCGAGGTGGACAGGGCCAGCTCCCGGCAACAGCTGATGCCGTGCAGGAAGATGAGCACCGGGTGCTCGCCGCCGTCCTCGAGCTCTGGCAGCAGCACGGTGAAGGCCAGGGTCTCTCCGTCGCCCGGCTCGTCGGTCCCGTCGAGATCCAGGGCCCAGCTGGCGTCGGGCACCTCGAGGTGACCCTGCACGAAGGTCTCGATCTGCGGGAAGGCGCTCGAGGGCTGCACGTCCGGCGGCAGCAGGGCCTTGACCTCGCTGGTCAGGGTCCCGTCCTCGTTGGTGGCCGGCAGCACGTGGGTGAAGTCCGCCGCCAGGGAGCCGTCCTCCAGCGCGGCGTCGTGGGCGGCGCCCAGACGTCTAAGGCGGGCGTTGGGGGCGGCGGTCTGGAAGCTGTTGAGCCAGACGATCCGATCGAGATCCTCGCCGCTGGCCTCGAGGGCGGCGACAGCCCGCTGCAGCCCGTCGGCCAGGATGGCGTGCTCTTCGTCGTCCCAGCCCTCGAGCAGGCAGTCCATGGCCGCGGGGCGCTCCATGGTGGCGCCGTCGGCGCTGGTGATCCCCGCGCGCACGGCCACGGCGATGCCCGCACCTTCGGGCAGCACGCCCACCGGCACCAGGTAGAGCAGGGCGTCCTCGGCGTGGTAGCGCAGCTCGAAGGGCAGGGACTCCACCGCGCCCTCGTCGTAGCGGAACAGCTCGATCAGCCCTTCGTCGAGGCTCGCCTCGTCCACCGGCGCGGAGAGGGGCAGCAGGATGGGGGTGAAGGTGGAGAAGCCGTCGGTCTCCCCCACGCCGTCGTCGAAGGTGGCGTGGGGCCAGTCCACCTGCAGCCGATCCCCCTCGCGTACCAGCCAGCGATCCGAGGGCACGACCTCGTCGCCGATGCGGTCTTCGCCGGGGAAGTACAGGTGGAAGTAGCCCTCCGAGCGCTCGATGGTGGAGGGGTCTTCGCAGCGGGGCACGGCGCTGTCGCCGGGCTCGGTGGTGCATGCTGCCAGCAGCGCGAACAGTGGAAACATCGAGGCTCTCATGGCGCCATCATAGCCCCTGGGGGATCGGATTCGGTGGCTGGCGCCACCTGAAGACTGAGCCCTCGGTGCCCCACGATGACACCGCCGCGGCGCGTCGGTGTCCAAGAGGGGAGAGGAACCCACCATGTCACCCAGCCCCCACAGCGGCCTGCTCGGAGCGCCCATGCTGCTGGCGCTGGTGCTGCTGGCCCTGTCGGTGGCGGCGCGGGTGTACTTCTAGCCGTCGTCGGGGAAGGCCCAGGGCTCCTGGATGCCCTGCAGCGCGTCGAGCAGCTCGGGCAGCGAGGGCTGCAGCCAGGTCTCGTCCAGGATGCCGTACCAGTCCACGGCGCCGTACTCCCGGTCCTCGGCCCGGGCCATGGTGCCGTTGACGGGCCAGTAGGCGAAGTCGATGTCGCCGGCGTTCAGGTAGGCGATGAGCGCGCTGAACCACCAGCCCTGGACCCCGTGGGGCTCCACGCACTCCGCCGCGATGCTGCAGGTGCCGAACTCCCCGACCCAGACCGGGGCGGTCCAGGGTTGGTCCTCCACGATCAGGAAGCCCCAGGTGCTCCCCAGCTCGGCGGCCAGCTGCTGCTCGGACTCGATCACCCCGTGGAACCACTGGTAGTCGTGGGGTGAGTAGACCAGCCGGCCGGGCACCGACAGCTCGAGGGGGTCGTGGTAGGCGCCTGCGAAGGTGGCGCTGTAGTCGACACCCTCGACCACGATGAGCTTGCTGTCGTCGATGGCGAAGATGGTGTCAGCGGCGCGGCCGGCGGCGGCCTTCCAGTCGGTCTCCGGCGGACCGCCCCAGGTGGCGCCGTTGCGCAGCTCGTTGCGCAGGTCGTAGCCGACCACGGCGGGGTGCTCGGCGTAGCGGTCGGCCAGCAGGGCCCAGCTCGAGAGCCACATGGCCTCAGGGTACTCGTCCGTGTACCACAGGCCGTTGGTGTCGCTGTACCAGACCGCCTCGCTCGAGTGGTTGTCCAGGATCACCACCAGCCCCGCCCCCGCCAGGGCGTCGATCACCGCGTCCATCAGCTCGAGGGCGGTGATCCCCGCCAGCTCGGGGTTGGCGGCCACCGGCAGGGCCTCGATGGTGGGGTTGTCCTGGACCAGCTCGAGGGAGAAGGGCAGGCGCACCGAGTTGAAGCCCAGCTCCGCGATGATGGCGGCGATGGCGTCGAGATCGGCGATCTCGAGGCCGGCGGGCACGTAGTCGAGCTCCTCGAAGCCGTACCAGTTGACCGAGGCCAGCTTGAAGCGCTCGCCCTCGGCGTCCATGATCCAGCGGCCCTGGGTGTGCAGGGGCACCGCCGGCAGCAGGGGGAAGGGGTCGGGCTCGACGGTGTCGCCGGTGTCCTGGGTGTCCACGGGCGGGGCGCTGTGCTCGCTGTCGCCAGCGTCGGTGTCGCCGGGCGCCTCGGTCTCGGTGGGGCTCTCGTGGACCTGGCTGTCGCCTGTGGGATCGGGGGTACAGGCCATGGCCAGGGCGGCGATGATGACGAGGCTGCGCACGGGACACTCCGGTCGGGGCCCCAGCATAGCCTCAGGGAGCGTAGAGCTCCTCGACCCGCTCGCTGTAGGCGATGGTGGTGCCCCACTCGACGTTCAGCTGCCAGCGCAGGTCGCCGTCGGGGGTCAGATCCTGGATCTCCCCGGTGGTGGACCAGACGATCTGGGTCGCGCCGTCGTCGAAGCGGTGCACGTCGCCCTTGATGCCGCAGTGGACCCCGTCCTCGTGTAGCCACTCCTCCACCTGATCGGCGACCATGGCGTCGGTGTCGAGGGCGTACTCCACCACCCGCGAGTAGCCGCGGTCGGGCCAGCCGTTGTCGAAGACGACGATGCCGTCGGGGAGCTGCTGGAACTGGTGCTGCCGCTCGGTCTGCTGGCTGCCGTCGGTGAACGAGAACTCGTTGACCTCGCCGCTCAA
This sequence comes from uncultured Enterobacterales bacterium, assembly GCA_964481655.1. Lineage (GTDB taxonomy): Bacteria > Myxococcota_A > UBA796 > UBA796 > JAFGLY01 > CALDOK01. Next base: position 8,313 of record CAYZVO010000272.1, read on the forward strand.
GCCCCAGAGGATCTCGCCGCTGGGTCGGTCGATCTTCACCAGGCCGTTCAGGTGCCGGAAGCCCACCAGCCAGGCGTCTTCGTCCGGCAGGTAGTCCATGGCGTTGGCGTGGGTCCAGTGCTCGTCCTCGAGGAACTCGACCCCGACGGTCTCCGGTTCGAAGGCCTCCCAGCCGTTCCACACCTGGGTCAGGCCACCGTCGTGGTCCACCTCGACGATGACATCGCCGATGGCGTCGTAGCCGTCCTGCTCGAGCAGACAGAGCCCGGCGAGGGTGCCATCGGGCAGCTGCACGAAGTCGTGGTCCAGCATGGGCAGGGAGATCTCCTCGACGTCCTGCCCGTCCCACGGGACCCGCTGGACGGAGGTGTGGGGACGATCGTCCCGGTCTTCGGTGGCCAGCTGGGAGATCAGCAGCCCGCCCCCCTGGTTGTCCACGATGCCCCGGGTCACGGCCAGGCCGGTGTCAGGATCGTAGAACCACACCGTGCGGCCCTCGGGGTCCACGATGGCCACGGCCTCGATCTCGCCGGTGACCGGCACGATCTGGTAGCCGGACCACGAGCTCGGGTCTCCGCTGGCCTCGAAGCGCGGGGTGTGATCGGGCAGCTCGCCGGTGCGGATGGTCTGGTGGGGGCCCCGATCGCCGTCCTCGCTGACGGTGCGCAGGTGGAACCGCTCGTCCTCCCACAGGCCCAGCAGGACCACCTCGTGCTCGGTGCCTTCGGGGGTGGGGGGCGTGGCCATGGCGTAGTCGCGGTCCGGTCCGTACTCCACCCAGCCGACGGTGGGCTCCGGGGTGGTCCAGCGGGCGGTGACCACGGTGGGGATGACCTCGCTGACGGTCAGGTCGGCAGACTCGCCGGGGGCGCAGGCGGTCAGCAGGGGGACGAGCAGGAGGGAGCGCATCGCAGCGGACGCGGCTAGGCGTAGACCCGGGGCCGGGGGGCCAGGTCGTTGAGGCAGGCGTCGCTGTCGGTGTCTGCGTCGGTGTCGCTGTCCGCGTCCGCGTCGGTGTCGGCGTCGGTGTCCTCGGGCAGGACGCCGGTGTCGTCCCTGTCTCCGCAGGACAGGCAGAAGGCGAGGGCGAGCATCATCAACCAGCGGGTCATGGACATGGGCGCGCTCCGGGGCGAGGGGTGCCCGCAGTATCGCACAGGCTCGCGGCCATTCCGTGTAAGATCCCGGCGTCCCGCGGTGTTCGCTGAGTGCCGTCCAGGAGGACCCCCATGACCTCGCTGCGCTCGCTGCTCGCCGCCCTGCTCCTGCTGCTCACCGCGGGCTTCACCGCGCCCACCGCCCTCGCCGACGGCGCCGCCTGGGCCGACAGCCAGCGGGGGCGCGCCGCCGCCGAGCGCGCTGTGACCCGCGGCCGAGCCCGGGACATCCTGGGCCAGCTGGACCCCGAGTCCCGCGCCATCCTCGACGAGCTGATGTTCATCGCCGACCTGCAGATGGCCTCGGGCAACGAGAACAACCCCCTGCGCATCTACCGGCGGGTGCAGCGCGAGCTGTCCAACCCCCGGGTGGTGAGCCCCCAGGTCGTCGCCACGGTCTTGCGGGACATGGCCCGCATCATGGAGGACCACCCCGGCGTGCCCGAGGACGAGTACGACTCCAACGGCTACAGCGTGGTCACCCAGATGCTCGCCTCCGCCCAGGGCGCGCTACCGTCGGCGGGGGTGTGCCTGGACCGCATCGCGGCGATGCCCGACGAGGTGGCCGTGGCCTTCTTCGTCCAGGAGTGGTTCGCCGACGACCACTACCACGACTACTGGGTGAAGGAGCACATCTTCGAGATCGTGGTCACCGGCGGCTACGGCCCCATGCCCCTGGTGATCATCGAGGATCAGCTGCGGCAGAGTTGGCCCTACCACAGCCCCGACAGCGAGTGGACCCGGTCGGTGACCGCGGGCCGCGCCATCGTGGGCGACGACTTCGACGCCTGGTACGAGTCCGTCCGCGGCAGCTCCTACCGCTGGGAGTGGTTCACCGCGTGGTTCTAG
>CAYZVO010000273.1:0-10274 GCA_964481655.1 uncultured Enterobacterales bacterium
GTTGGGGCAGCGGTCCTCGTCGTCGTACAGACCATCGTTGTCGTTGTCCCACTCGGGGCAGCCGTCCTCGTCCTGGAAGCCGTCGAGGTCCTCCGGGTCCTTGGGGCACTGGTCCATGGCATCGACGATGCCGTCCTTGTCGGAGTCCCGGGCGTTGGGATCGAAGCTGGGGGCGATGGAGAAGCCGCCGAGCACGCGGTAGTCCGGCGCGCCGATGCCGCCCACGATGCCAGCGCCGCCGCCGAGGTCGAAGGTGATGAAGCGGCCGAGGAAGAACTTGAGGCCGCCGGTGAGCTCCGCGGGGCGCTGGGCCAGCTGCGGGCCGCCCACGGCGCCGTGGAAGTCCGCGATCATCTCCATCGCCGGGAAGGGCCGCAGGCCCAGGCCGATGCCGTAGACCAGCTCGTTGCCCAGGGAGATGTCGCGCAGGCGGGCCGGGCTGCGGGTCTTGTACCCCACGTTGAAGGCGGTGCGGACGCGGTAGTCGCGGGTGTGGATGGAGCCGTCGGAGAACTCCATGATCAGGGTGGGCTGGACGGTGAAGCCTTCCTCGCCGAGGAAGCTGCCGCCGTTGCCGGTGGGGAAGGAGACCGGCACGGCCAGGGCCACGCCCAGGGGCAGGTAGTCGCGATCGACGAAGACCACCTTGGGCATCGCGCGCAGATCCGACACACCGCTCAGGATCAGCGGGTTGGGATCGATGGCCGGGTTGTCCACGCTGTCCAGCGTGTAGCCGTCCTGGCGCAGGATGATGGGGATGTCGAAGGTCAGGCTGAAGTAGCGGGACAGGCCGATGCCGACGTTCACATCGCCCATGAAGCGCTGGTCCACCACGCCGTCGCCGTCGTCACCGTCGGCCGGGGCGTTCGAGGGCGAGACCCGGGCGCCGTCGTAGACCAGCACCAGGGGATCGTTCGAATAGTTGAACCAGAACCCGCCGTTGATCTGCAGGTGGCCCAGGGTCGCGGCGCTCTGGGTGTGGTTGTAGCCGTAGGCGTCGGGGTAGGGCCGGAACAGCTCGATGTCCACGGTGTGATCTTGCACCGCGTCCTGCGCGTCGGCGACAGGGGACGCGAGGAGCAGTCCAGCGATGAGGGGCAGCAGCATGGGTCAGCTCCGGTGGGCGCCGCGGCGGCGGCGGAGGGTCATGGGGAGCGCGAGCAGCAGGGCCCCGAGGGGCAGCAGGGCCAGGGCCCCCGAGCTGCAGCCACCACCCTGGACCTGGGCGTAGCGGGCGCTGTTGCTGCAGCCGTCGTTCACCAGGCCGTTGCAGTCGTTGTCGACCATGTCGTCGCAGAGCTCTTCGCGGTCGGGGTTGACGTGGACCGCGCGGGAGTCGCTGGGGTTGTCCAGGCAGTCACCGTCGAGCAGCTCCCCGCACTCCGGGCGCACGGTCCCGGCGCAGGGACCCACCTCGCAGTAGCAGTCGCCGTCGTCGTCCCAGTCCAGATCCCCCGCCCCGATGGGCAGGCCGGAGCCAGGTCCCCACCCCTGGTCGGGGGAGGCGTGGATCGATGAGAGTGCCTGGTGCTGGGGGCACGCCGCGCCAGGGGGCAGCTCGACGGCTGCCGACGGCAGGGCGAGCACCAGCGCAGCGATGAACAACGTGCTGATGGACATGACCGCCTCCGCATCCTGTGGAGCCCGGAGCGGGGTCCCGACAGGAGCCGGATCTCGACGAGGATAGCCGGGCGGGGGGGGAAGTTCAACGCCGCGATAAACGCAAATAATCGCTGATAGACGGGATCCCCACGGCCTCAGCGGCCGGACTCGACCCGGATCTGGATGCCGTCCACGTCGCCCTTGGACAGGTCCACGGGGTTGCAGGGGCAGACGGCGAAGGGGTCGTCGGCGGACGGGCCGTCGCTGGTGGCGTCGAGGAAGACCTCGATGGAGACGGTCCCGAAGCTCTGGGGGACCTCGAAGCTGAACGGTCCCGGTTGGACCTTCTTCTTGCCCACGAAGGCCCGGCCTCCGGGGCCGGAGGGGTCGTTGCGGAAGATGTCGAAGTCCAACACCGCGCCCGCGTCGGCGTACAGCAGCGTGCCCGACAGGGTGACCCGGGGGCCCTCGCTGCTGGCGAAGGGATCGGTCCCCGCCCCCGGGGGGCCACCGGCGGGCTGGGCGTCGGGGATGTGCACGTGGTCGCCACCACCCCCAGGGGCGCCGGGAGCGGCTTCCACGTGCTGGTGCTGGTCGCCGCCCGGGGCGCCGGCCTCGGCCTCATTGTGGGCGCCTTCACCGGGGTTGGGCTCCGGCGAGGCGTCGTGGCCACCAGGAGGCATCTCGACATGCACCGGACCGCCACCGCCGCCGCCGCCTTCGCCGCCGGGGGGGCCGGTGTGCATCCGGCCCAGGGCGCCGGCCTCGAGGACCAGCTCCACCCCGTCGACGTCGGCGTCGGCGACCTGGCAGTCCACGCGCCCGAAGGGGTCGTCGTCGGTGGGGCCGTCGCCAGCCTTGTCCTGGAAGCTCTCGATCTGCAGGGTGCCGAAGCCCACAGGGACCTCGAGCTCGAAGGGCCCGGGCCCTGTCACCGGCACCTTGCCCAGGTGGGCGCGGCTGCCAGGGGCGTCGGGATCGATCTGCCAGAGGTCCAGGTCGGCGGCGGACGAGTCGTCGGAGACCAGCGTCCCACGCACCGTGACCGTCTCGCCCTCGTAGTCCGCGAAGGGCACCAGCCCGGGGCCGGGGCCGACGCCGCTCTCGCCGCCGCCTTGCACGAAGCGAGGGTCCAGCGGGGGCGGATCATCGGTGACCTCCTCGAGGCTCACGGCCACCAGCAGCGCGAGCACCGCCGGCGCGCCCAGCCCCCAGGCCAGGCGCCGCGCCGGCTGGCTCTGTGGCCTCCGGGGGTCTGCTGCGGGCGGGGGGCGAGCTGGCCGCGGTACCAGGCCACCGTGCGCTCGAGGCCCTGAGCCAGCGGGACCTGGGCCTCCCAGCTCAGCCACTCGCGCGCGCGCGCCACGTCGAGGCACTTGCGCGGCTGGCCGTCGGGGTAGCTCGAGTCCCAGCGGATGGAGCCGGTGAAGCCCACCGCGTCCGCGACCGCCTGAGCCAGATCCGCGACCCGGGTCTCGACGCCTGTGCCCAGGTTGAAGGGCTCGGGGCTCTCCATCAGCTCGGCGGCGCGGACCAGCGCGTCGGCGCAGTCCTCGACGTAGAGCAGCTCGCGGGTGACCTGGCCGGTGCCCCAGGCCACCACCTCGTCCACCCCGTCGATGCGGGCGCGCTCGAAGCGCTGGATGAGCGCGGGCACCACGTGGGAGCGGGCCGGATCGAAGCAGTCCCGGGGGCCGTAGAGGTTGACCGGCATCGGGAAGACCGCGTTGAGCCCGTACTGGGCACGGCAAGCCTCGCCCAGGGCCATCATGATGCGCTTGGACAGGCCGTAGGGGCCGTTGGTGGGCTCGGGGTAGCCCTCCCAGAGGTTCTCCTCGCGCATGGGGATGGGGGTGATGCGCGGGTAGGCGCAGATGGAGCTGACGCCCACGAAGCAGTCGACCCCGCCCTCCTCGGCCGCCGCCTGCATCAGGTGCAGGTTGAGGTGGACGTTGTCGAAGCCCACCGACGCCGGGTGCTCGCGCATGTAGCCGATGCCCCCGCCGTTGACGGCGCAGTGGATGATCACCCGCGGGCGGGTGTCCCGCAGCAGCGCCCGGGCCTGAGCGGCGTCGCGCAGATCGACCTCGGCCGAGGCCGGAGCGATCACCCGCGCGCCGAGGTGCTCGAGGCGGTCGACCACATGGCTGCCGAGGAAGCCTCGGCCGCCGGTGACCAGGGTGGGGAGATCCTGCCAGGACTCGATCATCGCAGCTCCATCCTACGCCAGATCGACCCGCCCCCGCTGCAGCAGGGCATACGCGCCACCGGGCTGGACGTACTCCGCGCCGTCCGGGCCGTGGATCTGCACGCCGGTGAAGACCACCGCGTCGACCGTCTCGGGATCGATCGCGCCGGCCACCTGCCGCTCGAGATCCTCGGCCAGGACCCGGTGGGCCAGGTGGGTGACGTCCACCAGGTCCAGGGTCTCGCCGGGCTCGAGGCGCGCCGCCATGCGCTGGCGGAGCAGGCCGAACTCGGGATCGTCGGGGTCGATGTCCAGGGCGCCGAGGCCCGCCCCCAGTTCACCCTGGAAGCCCACCAGGGCGCCGCAGGCGTTCGACATGCTCTGCATACCCGGGCGCTCGCAGGGGCCCGGCACGCCGTCGGCGTCCACGGCGATGTGGGTGAAGCCGAACAGGGCGATGCGATCCCGCCCGCCGTCGCGCGGGGCGTGGTGCAGGAAGGCGCCGAAGGCCGTCTTGCCAGGCAGCACCGCCCCCGCGAGACTGGCGAAGCTGAACGAGGGCCCCCAGACCGCCTGCAGGGCGTCGGCGAAGGGCACGCAGATCTCGTCCCGGCACAGCCCGATGCAGGCCAGGGTGTTGTCCGGCGCGAAGCCCTGCTCCGCCGCCTTCGCGGTGCTGGACCGCACGAACTGCTGCATGGTCACCGCGCCGGGGAAGCGCTCGGCGAGGGTGGTCTCGAACGACATGGGAAGCACTCCAACAGGAAGGGGGCCGCTCAGCTAATCCGGGCTGGGTGGGTGGTCAGGCGGAGGATGGCGGGAGCATGACGGTGGGGGGGTGAGTCGCGGGTCGTGACCGTATGGACGTCACCACCGGGCACTCACCACCTGGCCAACGCGCCCGGGACATCACCTGCCTGGCCTGACGAGCTGCGACCGCCCGGTCGATGGATCGTCGAACCGTCGAAGGGACCGTCGAACATTCGACGGCTCAGCCGTCGAAGCGCTCCTGGAACGCGCGCAGGTTGGCGCCGCCGAAGGCCCGTCCCGGGATCGCGAAGACGACCCGGTCGAACGCACCCTGGAAGCGGGGGGCCTCGAGCCAGGCGCCGAAGGCGTCGGCCACCTGGACAGGATCGTTGCGGAAGACGCCGCAGCCCCAGGCGCCGAGCACCAGGTCGCGGTGCCCCCGGTGTTCGGCCACCGCCAGGACCTTGCCGGCGCGACGCCGCAGCGCGGCCTCGACTCCAGCCTCGTCGCCCGGGTGACGCCGCAGGTGCTGCCCAGCGTTGGGCGCAGGAGCGGTGATGATCGAGGCGCGGAAAGGATGCTCCAGCAGGTGCCGGCTGTGCTCCCGGAAGAAGGGCACCGCCGGGCTGTGGATGGTGTGGTCCGAGTAGAGCAGGCTCCGCCGCGCGCGGTTGAAAGCGTAGTACTCCCGGGCCTCCAGCAGGCAGGGGTAGAGCCCGGAGCAGCGCGCGAGGTCCTCCTCCTGGGCCTTGGCGCCGTTGATGAAGCCGCCCCCCGCGTTTCGGGCCGAGGCGTAGTTGAGCAGCGCTGGCTCCACCCCGCCGCTGGCGAGCCGCGACGCGGCCTGCTGCGTGGTCTCCGCCACCACCTCCACCCGCGCCGGATCGCCTCCAGGGCCCGAGCGCTCGAGCAGGCCGTCGAGCTCGGCGGGCACGAACAGCCGCGTGCCCTCGACCGCGGCCGCCTGCCAGGCAGCGATGTCCCGCCGCGCCCCCGACGGCGCGCTGTACCAGCCCTGCTCGAGGATCGCGAGGGTCTGCTTGGCGACGCCCTTCAGGGACATGAAACCTCCCGGGCGCCCGCGCACCCGCGTCAGCTCACCCTATCGAACCCCGACCGCGGGCGGCTATGCTCCCCGTCCACCCGGAGCGTCGCGCCATGAAGCCCAGCCTCCTGCTCCCCCTGCTCGCCTGCGCCTGCACGCCCGACGGAGGCGCCCTCGAGTACCTCACCCTGCAGCGCACGCCCGAGGGCCCCTACGTCCTCGCCGAGCGCCCCATCGGCTCGATGGACGACCTCGCCGCGGTCTCGGGCAGCCGGGGCCGCGTCTGGCAGGGCGGGATCGTCATCATGGAGGACGACGGGGACACCTTCTACGAGGGCGGCCGCAGCATGCGGGTCGGCTACGACATCCCGGACAGCGCCACCATGACGGCGGTGCCCCTGGACGAGCACGGCCTGGTGTTGTGGAGCTTCTACGGCCACCTCGAGGACCTGGCCGCCGAGCTCCCCGACCACGGCCTCGACCCCGAGGTCTTCTTCCCCATCGACGCCGCCTGGACCCCGGTGCTGCCCGACATGATGCTCGAGCTGCTCCCCATGGAGAACGCGGCCTACGCCACCGCCGGCCACTTCTTCATCCTGCTGCAGGACCTCATCTCGAAGGACGTGCCCCTGGCCGCCAACGCCGGCATCGTGCGCCACGAGTTCGGCCACGCCGCCTTCCACTGGCTCACCACCGGCGACACGACGGCGAGCGCCCCCTTCGACGGCGTGGAGCAGAGCGAGGCGTCCCTGTTCTATTCGAGCCTGCACGAGGGCTACGCCGACAGCTTCGCCGCGCTGACCCTGGACGACCCGAACTTCTTCGCGGTCTCCCTGAACGTCCCCGACCGGGACCTCAGCGGAGAGCACACCGCGGCCACCGTGCAGCTGCCCGCCGAGTTCCTGGCCAGCTCGGAGGAGGACCTGCTGGCCATCTGGGACCCCTACCCCCTGGGCACCCTCTTCGCGGCCACGGCCTGGGATCTGCGCATCGCCATCGACGACCCGGACGAGGCCCTGGCGCTGCTCACCGAGGCGGTCCTCGCCTGGACCAACGAGGGCGATCCCGGCGACGCCTGGAGCCTGCTGGACAGCTGGGTCGAGCTCGCCCCCGACGGCGCCGCCCGCGACAGCCTCTGCGACTCCATCGCCTGGCGCTTCGAGGGCGCCTACAGCGTCGCGGCCTGCGGGGGTGCGCCATGAGGCGCGTCGCCCCGCTGCTGGCCCTGGCCCTGGCGGCGAGCCCGGCCTGGGCCGAGACCACCTCCCACCGCGCCGCCGGCATCGGCATCGGCGCCACGGCCCTGCACGTGGGCAGCAGCGAGCACCCCCTGGCCCCCGCCGTCACCGGCTGGGCCCGGCTCCCGCTGGGGGCCTCCTGCTACACCGAGCCCGAGCTCGCCATGGCCCGCCGCGCCGAGGGCGGCGAGGTGGCCGCGTTCGACCGCCGCTACTACCGCGCGGCCCTGAGCCTGGGCTGCTCCGCGGGCACCCGAGCCACCCGCGTGGCCGCCTCGATCGGTCCGGCGGTCTCCTACCGCCTGACCCTCGTCAACGACGGGGCGTACCAGGCCCGCAGCCTGGCCCCCGGCCTGCGCTACCGAGCCGGCTTCCTGATCCCGCTGGGCGCGCGCATCCAGCTCGACGTCCTCGCGGGGGGCTCCACCCACGGCCGGGTCTTCGACCACGACCTCATGCTCCAGGGGGGTGTGCGATGGTAGCCCGCGCCATCAGCCTGGCCCTCTGCGCCCTCGCCCTGTCCGCCTGCTCCACCATGGGCACCCTGCACGGCGCCCGCCCGCTGGAGCCCGGCGAGCACATGATGCAGGCCGCCCTGTCCCTGCAGAAACAGACCAACCCCGTCAGCACCGCCATCGACCTGCCCCTTCCCCAGGTGGAGATCGGCTACCGCCGCGGCCTGGCCCCCGACCTGGACTGGGGCGCGCGGATCTTCATGCTCGGCGCCGTGACCGACCTGCGCTACCGCTTCGCGACCCTCGGCCCCTTCGACATCGCCACCCAGCCCTCCCTCGCCTTCGCCGGCCTGCCCACCCCCGCCACCGGCTTCGGCAACCTCGACCTGGGCCTGCCCATCGTGGCCGAGACGGATCTGGGCTCGCGGAAGAAGAGCAGCCTGGTGCTCTCGGCACGCACGGTGGGCCGTCAGCACTTCGCCTGGCTCGACGACGACAGCCTGGGCTCCGGGGCCGCGGGACGCTTCGAGCTGCTCGCCGGCGGCGGCGCGCGCCTGTCCCGCGAGTTCGGTCGCCTGCGCCTGGGGGGCTACGCCGACGTGCTGGTCAACACCTCCCGCCTCGGCCCCCTGTGGTGGACCGGCGGCGCCGATCTGGGCCTGGTGCTTGGGCAGCCGGACAGCGAACGATAAGCCCCCTCCACCCCTGGAGGCCCCATGCTCGCCCTCGCCGCGCTCGTCTCCATCGCCGCCGCCTCCGAGCCCGGCCCCCACGCCGCGGCCCTGGCCGATCAGCTGGCCGGCCGCGGGCCCGTGCTGCGCCGGAGCCAGACCCCGCCGCCACCTCCGCCGCCCACCGAGGGCCCCGACACCACGGTCTACGGCTACTGGCCCTACTGGGGCGACGATCTGGACACCATCGACTGGGACCGCCTCTCCCACTTCTCCATCCTCGGGGTGGAGCTGCTGTCCGACGGCAGCCTCGGCAACACCCACCACTGGACCGACTACGCGGCCCAGGCCGTGGAGCTGGGCAACGCCTACGGCGTCGAGGTGCACCTGTGCGTCTACAGCTTCGAGGACGACGTCCAGGCGTCGGTGCTGCCCTCGGCCTCGAAGCGGGCCAAGGCCATCGGAGAGCTGGTGGAGCTGATCGAGGCCTACGGCGCCCACGGGGTGAACGTGGACATCGAGGGCCTGGACCACGACCTGAAGGAGCACATGGTCTCCTTCATCCAGGAGCTGCGCGCCGAGACCGACGCCCTGTACATCGCCATGCCCTCGGTCGATTGGTCCGACGCCTGGGACTACGCCCAGCTGGCCGAGGACAGCGACGGCCTGTTCATCATGGCCTACGGCTACCACTACAGCTCCGGCGACCCCGGCCCGATCTCGCCCCTCAGCGGCGGCTCCCCCTGGAGCGCCTACGCCATCGACTGGAGCGTGGACGACTACCGAGACGCCGGCGTGCCCGACGACAAGATCATCGTGGGGCTGCCCCTGTACGGCCGCAACTGGCCCAGCGAGGACACCTCGGTCCCCGGTGAGGCCACCGAGGACGGCACCGCGGTCACCTGGGCCACCGCCATCGCCCAGGGCGAGAGCTACGGGCGCCGCTGGGACAGCGTCACCTCCACCCCCTACGCCTTCCCCGACAGCACCCACCAGCTCTGGTACGACGACCACGAGTCCATCGAGGCCAAGGTCGGCTGGTCCGTGGATCAGGGCCTGCAGGGCGTGGGCTTCTGGGCCGTGACCTACGAGGACGAGGACACCGAGCTGTGGTCGATGATCCATCGGCTCACCAACACCGACGACCCCCCGGACGACAGCGATCCGCCGGACGACTCGGAGCCCCCCGTCGAGGACACCGACGAGGACGACGAGCGGGACGCCCCCGGGCTCCGGGGGGTGGACGGCATCGGCTGCGGCTGCAGCGCACGGCAGAGCCCCGTCTCCGCCCTCCCCTGGGTGCTGCCATTCGGCCTGCTCCTGCACAGGCGGCGCCGGTGAGCGCCACCGCGGTCCTCGCGGCGCTGCTGCTGGCCTGCACCCCCAGCGCCCAGCCCGACCCGCCCGCCCCCGGCGGCGATCCCGTCGCCCTCCCCAGCCCATCCCCGGCCCCCATGCCCCTCGAAGCGGCCATCGAGCAGCGCCGCTCGGTCCGCAGCTTCCGCGACGAGGCCCTGCCCATCGCCGACATCGCCCGCATCCTGCGAGCGACCCAGGGCATCACCGGTGACGGGCCCCAGCTGCGCGCCGTCCCCTCCGCCGGCGCCCGCCACCCCCTCGAGCTGTACGTCGTGGTGGAGAAGGTCGAGGGCCTCGAGCGCGGCGTCTACCACTACGACGCCGTCTCCGCCCAGCTGGAGCAGGTCGTCCAGGCCGACATCACCGACGCGCTGGCGGCCGCAGCGCTGGACCAGCGGGTGGTGGCCACCGCGCCGGCCTGCCTGGTGATCACCGCCGACTACGCGCGGACCCGGGAGCGCTACGGCGAGCGGGGCGATCGCTACGTGCACATGGAGGTCGGGCACGCGGCTCAGAACGTCTACCTGGTCGCCGAAGCCCTGGGGCTGGGCACGGTCTCGGTGGGCGCCTTCGAGGACGATGAGCTCGAGGCCCTGCTCCAGACCCCCTGGGCGCCGCTGTTGATCATGCCCATCGGTCGGCCCCGCGCCCCCTGACGGCCTCCCGTGGGCCGGATCCCCGTGGCATACTGTCGCCCCATGAGAGCCCTGTACCCCACCGTCCTGCTCTGTCTGCTGGCCTGCCGGCCCCGCGGCCTCGTGATCGCCCCCCCTGACGACACCGGCCCCGACAGCACCCCCGTCACCGACGACACACAGCCCCCCTACACCGGCGACGACTGCCAGCCCGAGGCCAGCCTCGCCGACCCCGTCGTCACCGCAGGGGGCGCCGTCACCGGGAGCTTCGCCTGCCCCAGCGGCCTGCCCAGGGCCGACTTCGACGCCACCATCACCAACCTGCCGTGGG
>CAYZVO010000274.1:0-10185 GCA_964481655.1 uncultured Enterobacterales bacterium
GGGGGGGGGGGGGGGGGGGGGGGGGGGGGGGGGGGGGGGGGGGCGGGGGGTGGGGCGGGGGCGCGGGGGCCGGCGCGGCCTGCTCGGCCTCGAACTCGGCGTCCTCTTCGGCCAGCATGGCCGCGATCTTGTCCTTGGTCCAGAAGGCGGTGGCTTCGCCCTTGGAGGCGGGGGCCGTGCGGGTCTGGGCCTTGAACATGCCGGTCTGCAGGGGACCCTGGTGGGTGGTGGGTCCGTCGAGCTGCTCGGCAGGCTGGGCCTCCGGGGTGGCACGGGGCGGCGGCGCGTCGCCGCTGATCATCGGGATGGTGCGGGCGGCCCAGGGGCCCAGGCCCGGATCCGGGCACTGCTCGCTGACGTGGGCCAGCACGTTGGCGACGTCGAGGGCTTCGGGGCGCTCGGCCGGATCGAAGGCCATGCACAGGGCGATGAACTGCTGGATGTCCTGGACCCAGCGGCGCCCGGTGACGTCGCCGAAGTCCATGGCCAGGATCTTCTCGACGACCATGTCGTCGTGGTCGTCCGGGTCCCGGGGCAGCGCGCCGAGGGGCTCGTCGGCCAGCAGGGCGTGCAGCACCACGCCCAGGGCGTAGACGTCGGTCTCGGGGCCGAGGGGCATGTGCTCGGGGGCGCGGCAGGTCTGCCGTTGTGGACCCCAGCCGTCGATGGAGACCGCGCCGGCCACGTCGACCCGGATCAGACCGGGCTTGACGTCGCCGTGCACCAGCTCGTCCTGCACCGCGATGGACAGCACGTCGGCGAGGGCGGCGCCCAGCTCGAGAGCGGCCTTGATGGGGAGCTTTCCCCGGTTGAGCAAGGTGGCCAGCTCGACGCCTGCAGCCTCGCCTTCGTCGGAGAGGATGCAGCCCTCGGGACCGAATTCGCGCGTGTAGTGGAAGAGCACTGCTACACCCCTGAAGAGACTTCCAGGCGTATCACGTTCGGGGGGCGGGCTCCCCTGCCCTGGGGACCGGTCAGGCCAGGATGCGCTCCAGCGCCTCGCCAGCGCTGATGACCACCTGATCCCGGGTGCTCATGTCCCGCAGGGCGACCTTACCGTCGGCCCGCTCGTCGGCGCCCACCAGCACCAGCCAGGGGACCCCGGAGCGACCGGCGGTCTTCATGATCTTCTTGAAGCGCATGGGCTCGGGGGCGACCACCACGGACACGCCGCCACCGCGCAGGGTCGCGGCCGCCTCGAGGGCCGCGGGCAGCTCGTCGTCGCCCAGGGCGACCACCAGGACCTGCACGCCGCTGTCGACATCCGGGAACATGCCCAGCTCGTCCATCACCACGAGGATCCGCTCGATGCCCAGGCTGACGCCCACGGCGGGCAGTTGACGCCCGGCGAACATGCCCACCAGGCCGTCGTAGCGACCACCGCCCGAGATGGAGCCGATGTCGGGCTCGAGGACCACGGTCTCGAAGACCGCGCCGGTGTAGTAGTCGAGGCCGCGGGCCAGGGTGGGATCGAAGCCGATGTGGGAGGCCGGCACGCCGAGGCTGCCGGCGCTGGCGAGCACCGCCCGCAGGTTGGCCGCGGCCGCCTGCCCGCCGTCACCCAGCTCCGCGGCCAGGGCGGCGAGGCCTTCCTCGGTGCCCAGATCCGCCGGCGCGCAGGCCAGCAGCCGCCACAGCTCCGCGGCGGCGTCCGCGGGCACGCCGCGCTTGATCAGCTCGGCGTCCACGCCCTCGCGCCCGATCTTGTCGAGCTTGTCCAGGGCCACCAGGACCTGTCCCTCGAGCGCGGCCACGCCCATGCGCTCCACCATCGACCGCAGGATCTCCCGGTGGTTGACCCGGATGCGGAAGCCCTCGAAGCCCAGGGCCTTCAGGGAGTCGTAGACCACCGCCAGGCACTCGGCGTCGGCCACCGGCGAGCTGCTGCCCACGGTGTCGATGTCGCACTGCATGAACTCGCGGAAGCGACCGCGCTGGGGCCGATCCGCGCGCCAGACCGGCTGGATCTGGTAGCGGCGGAAGGGCGAGGGCAGGTTGCCGTGGCTGGCCATCACCCGGGCCAGGGGCACGGTGAGGTCGTAGCGAAGGCCCATATCGGCCTCGCCCCGCTTGCCACCTTCGCCGCGCTTGAGCACGCGGAACAGGAGGCGATCGCCTTCCTCACCGTACTTGCCCGTGAGCGTCTCGATGCGCTCGAGGGCCGGGGTCTCGAGGGGCTCGAAGCCGTAGCGCTCGAAGACCCCGCGGATGGTGTCGATCACCCAGAGCCTGCGCCGCATGTCTGCGGGCAAGAAGTCTCGCATTCCACGGGCTGCGCTGACCTTGGCCATGGCTCATCCTCCTGAACGGCTCCGCCGGAGCGGGCGGAGGCTGCCGCCTTTATCCCGAGCAAGGGGAACATCCAGCCTGACCCCCGGGGCCGGCCTCACCGACCCCTTGATCGGCGGGGTGGATATGTGTCAAGATTCTGTCAAGCAGCAAGGAGGTCCACCATGTCCGACCACGAAAGCCCCAGCAGCGCTGGACTCAGCTACGCCCCCGCCTACGACAAGTCCAAGGAGTTCGACCCGGCCAGCGCCGAGGTCATCCCCACCAAGGAGATCGTGCGGCGCGAGGACTTCGACTTCTTCCGCAAGCGCATGGAGAAGCAGGCCGCCATGGGGCGCATGCTGCTGATCGTCGTGCTGCTCTGCGCCGTGGGCGCCAACATCTGGCTGACCCTGCGCACCCAGGACATCGTCATCGACAACGTCAACCAGGCCCGCCACGACCAGACCGTGCTCGACGAACGCCTGCTGCAGCAGGTCAACGCCCTGCAGACCCAGGTGGAGACCCTCGAGGCTGAGCTCAGCGAGGTCCTGGCGGCCCACCCCTTCGAGAAGCCGGAGTAGCGCCCGTGCTCACTCATCCGGGCCGAAGCCCGGGCGCGTGAGTACCTCGATCGCGTCCCGGGCACGGGCACGCCAGGGATACAGCGACGAGCTGGCCAGCAGCCGGCGGCCGAGCAGCAGCAGGCGCCGCTCCGCGCTGTGACGATCCCAGCGGCGGCGAGCGGTGGGCGGCGCCCCGGCCCCCACGAGGGGCTCGAAGAGGGCGCCTCGGCTCCAGCCGAGGGTGCGCAGATCCGCCTCGGACACCAGGGCGAGCTGCCGGGCGGCCACCCGCTGACAGGCGTCGTCCCCGGCGACCGCGGTGACCCAGCCCCACGCCCGGGAGGGCTCCGGGTGGCGGTAGCGGCCCACGCCGGTGGGGTCTCCCTCGGCATCGGCGGGCCACGCCGCCCGGTGGTAGTCCAGCGCGCCGGGATCGAAGGGCAGCCCCAGGAAGGCACAGACGGCGGCCAGCTGTTCTTCGGGGGCCTCGACGAGATCCTCGAAGCTCAACCGATGCACCGCCAGGTGGTCCTGACGGGCGAGCCAGGCCAGCTGGGGCAGGTAGCGGGCCAGGACGGGGTTGAAGCGGTGGGCGGCCTCGACGTCGCCGTCGAAGAAGCTGGCGCTGTAGGAGTGCAGCACCGCCAGGGGGTGGCGGGTGATGAGCAGGTAGCGCGCCCGCGGGAAGAGGCGGGTCAAGGGCTCGAGGGCCAACGCGTTGGCCGGCGTCTTGTCCACGACGTGGGTGGTGCCGGAGGGCGCGCTCTCCAGGCTGGCCCTGTAGAGGCGCTCGGCCAGCTCGCGCAGGCCGTCGACCAGCTCGGCCTCACCCCGGGGCAGGCTGGCGGCGAAGCGCTGCAGGGCGCGCTGTCCACGGATGGGGTCGTACTGGGCTCGCTCCACCCGCCGCAGCAGGCCGCTGTGGATGAGCCCCGGGATGAGGTGGGGCTCCGGCGGAGCCCAGACACCCGGGGTGGCGTGCATCAGCCGCGCGAGCAGCGTGGTGCCCGAGCGCGGAGCACCGATGATGAAGACGAGCCGGTCGTCGAGGGCCATGCCCGGAGCACTATCCGGCTGCGCGCTCTCCAGCGTCCTGTTCTTCGAGGGCGGCCTGCAGCCTGCGGAGCTCGAGCCTAAGGCCCACCCGGGCCCGCAGCTCAGAGCGCAGGTAGGGCAGCAGCAGCAGGTCCACCACGCCGGTGTGGAAGGCCACGCGCCGGGCGTCCACGCTGGCGTTGCGGCTCAGCAGCATCACCTCGACCGAGGCCAGGGCGGGGTCGTCCCGGACGGTGCAGCAGAGCTCGAGGGGCTGGGGATCCGCGACATCTTCATCGACGAGGAACAGCCCCGGCGTGCAGCCCACCAGCTGCGGGATCAGGGCGGGGCCCGAGGCGGCCGCCAGCACGTGGTGCCCGTCACCTTCGAGGTCACGCCGCAGCCGCTCCCGCACCATCTCGTCCGCGCAGATCACCGCCACGACGCCCTGCTGGGGGGCGCGACCGCGCAGCAGCCCCGTGAGTAGGGGCGTGCAGTCCATGACCGGCTCCCGCGCCGGCGCAGGGGTGGGTTCCGGGACCAGGGTGGTCCGTCCACGGGGGGCCGGGGTGCGCTCGATCTCCGGCTCGGGGGCCGGCGGCTCGGGGGCCGGCAGCTCGGGCGCATGGGCCGTGCTCGCAGGCGCGCGCACGGGGGGCACGAGGATGCTCGCGCCCGTAGACCTGGGGGGACGGAAGCTGCGCATGATGGGCGCCTGGGTGGAGGGTCCACAGGGCCTATCGGTCGCGGCCTCGCCCCGTTGAAGGGCTAGCGGCGGGCGACCCGCAGGGCGCTGACCGGAGCCTGCACACGGCGGTCGGGATCGGCCGCCAGGGCCAGCGACGCGCCGCCCCACTCGAAGGAGCCGGCCAGGGTGGGGACCAGCTCCACCGTGGCGTCGAACACCGCCCCGCTGGAGAGGGCCGGGGCCACCAGCTCGAGGCGCCCCTCGCTGGCGTCGAAGGCCTGGATGCCGCCCTGGCTCACCAGGGCCTGCAGGGAGCGCTGCTCCACCTCGACGCCCGCGGGGAGCTCGAGCACGATGGTGAAGGCCTCGCCGCCGGGCACCGCCGCCTGCAGGCGGCAGGGCAGGGTCTCGCCGACCGCCGAGCCGGCCGTCGGGGAGACCTTCAGGCTGAACCCCTCGGCGCCCGGGTCCCCCTCCCAGGGGAGGTAGGCGGTCTGGGTCAGGGTGAAGGCCAGCCCGGGCACCGCCGGGGTCGCCTCGAGGCGGTAGCTGTGGGGCCCCGCCAGGCCAGGCGCGGGGGCCTGAGCCACCAGGGGCGCGTAGTTGCCCGCCAGGTTCATGTCGCGGCTGAGGATCTCCTCGCCGTCCACGCTCAGGCGGACCTGCACCGTCTCGGGCAGAGGCTCGGCGAAGACCACCGTGAGCGCCTCGAGGGCGGCCATGCCGGCGAGCCCGTCACCGAAGCCGCGGCCGGGTCGGTAGTCACCCAGCAGGGCGGCGGCGAGGTCGCTGACCAGCTCCTGCTGCCCGTCCTGCTGCGACAGGGCGAGCAGGGCCCAGGCCGTGGCCTCGGTCACGCCGGGTGTCCGGCCGTCCAGGCGCTGGGCGCCCTCGCCGGGCTTCAGGACCTTGGTGCCGTCCGGCTGGACCGTCACCCCCTCGAGGACCAGCTCGAGCAGCCGCTCGGCCTGCACGCCCTCGACCAGGCCCGACGCCAGCAGCACCGAGGCGGTGTAGGGCTCGTTGACGTAGCCGACGTTGCGGGCCACGAAGCCCTGGGCGCGCTGGGCCACGCGGGCGCTGTGGTCCCGGGTGGTGTGGGCGGCGACGGCCGAGAGCACCAGGGCCCGGGGCAGGCTCGCCGAGCTGCCGTTCCAGGCCGCGGCGAAGGAGCCGTCGGGGGACTGCCCGTTCACGATCTGGTCCGCCAGGCGGCTGGATAGGGCCACGGCCAGCTCGTCGTCGGGCTGGGTCCGGGCGGCGGCCAGGGCCACCACCGCGTCGGGCAGCGAGGGGCTGCGGGTGAAGCGCACCAGGCGCTGGTAGGCGAGGATCCGGGAGCGCCGCAGGGCGTCGCCGTCGATCTCCTGGCCGAGGCGCTCGGCGATGTCCCGCCCGTAGCCGGCCAGGGCGAAGCCGTAGGAGGCGTCGTGCAGGTGCGCCCCTGGCAGGGAGCGCCCCATCTCCTCGGCGAGGATGCCGAGGGGGCCGGGGTAGACCACCAGCGCCAGGGAGGACGAGCCCGGCTGGGCGCCGTAGGGCGAGGTGATGGAGAACTCCCGGGCCGCCGCGAGCGTGCCGCCCTGGGAACGATCCAGGCGCCGGCCGGTGGGCACCACCGTGACCGGGCGTTCGACCCGATCCGTGCCGACGAGATCGACCTTCAGGGTCGCCTCACCGGGGCGCAGAGCGCGGACGGTGACGTACTGGAGGACGCTGTCGCGGGCGTCGATCTTCATCGTGCCCGAGGTCGCGCCCAGGGCCGCCTCGCCGGTCATCCGGGCGCTCAGGCCGCCGGCGAAGCCTTCATCGTCCTGGTTGTTGACCACCTGCATCGGGACGTCCACCACGTCGCCCACCCGCAGGGTCGGCGGCTGCACCACGTCCAGGTAGACGGGCATGGTGGAGGCGAAGCGGGCCTCGGTGCCCGCCTGCCCGCCGTCGCGGTCGTGGGCCAGGGCCAGGATGCGCCAGTCCGTGAGCTGGTCGGGCACCGTGACCTCGACCGAGGCCAGGCCGTCCTGGTCCGTGACCACCAGGGGCTCGAACAGGAAAGACTCGGGGAACCAGGCCCGGGTGGGGGCCTCGTCGGCCTGCTCACCGCGGGACATGTCGCTCATGCGACCGTCCAGCTCGGCCTTGCCCGGGGCCTCCTTGGCTTTGTCGCGCCCGGAGCTGCGCTTGGCCTCCATGGGCTCGGGCGACGGCGGCGGCGCCGCGGGGGCGGAGCCGGCTCGGTAGTAGGCGTCGTCCGCGGGGGCCTCTTCGGCCAGCTCGTACTCGGCCCAGCCTTCGTCGTAGTCGGCGGACTGATCGGCGGCGGTGGGGGCCTCCATGCCAGCGCAGGACAGGCCGACGAAGGACAGCAGCAGCAGCCAGGGCGTGATGTTCGTGGTGCGGATCATGACGCGTTCTCCCAGACGTAGGCCTGCCAGTTCTCGACGTCCTCGGGCAGGCGGCGCTTGTCGGAGACGAGCAGGCGGGGATCCGCGAGCTCGAGCAGATCGGAAGGCAGGCGGTGCAGCTCGAGGCGCCGTCCGTAGGCGTCCTCCACCGGGAGACCATCACCGGCGCGCTCGTCGAGCACGTCCTCCCACAGGTCGACCATGCGAGCAGGGGTCATCAGCTCGTCCTCGGGGGCGGCCTCTTCCCAGGCCGCGACGCGCAGGCGGGCGGCGGAGAGCAGCTCGTAGAAGGTCTCGGTCAGGGGCACCACCGGATCGAAGGGGGTGGAGCCGTTGGCGTCCACGGCCTCGGCCTCGGCCGGGGTGGCGGGGATGTCGGCGATTCGCCGCAGGGTGGCGAGCACCGCGTTGTCACCCGCGATGCGGCCGGTGAGCAGCGCCCGGGCGTCGAAGCGCCCGAAGGCCTCCCGGTCCACCGTGGCCCGCACCGTGATGCGGCCCCAGTCGTCCGGCGACAGCAGCGGCGCCAGCTGAGAGAGGGCCTCGTCCACACCGAACAGGGAGACCGCCGCGGGGGTGCCGAGCTCGCCGGCTGTGGTCTCGACGGCCAGCGAGGCCAGCTCACCGGGGCGGTAGATGGCCTGGGCGGGCTCGACGGCCACAGCGAGCTCGTCGGTGCGGGGCACCAGCACCACGGCCCGGTAGCCGGCCCAGTCCACCGTGAGCAGACCGTGCACGCCGTCGGGGACGGTGCCGTGGATGACCTTGGCGTCCTCGTCGTAGGCCAGCTCGGCCACCTCGTCGTAGCCGTGCATCAGGGAGATCTCCGAGTCCTCGTCGGGCAGGGAGCCGTAGAAGTCCGGGCCGCGCAGCAGCTTGATCTTCAGCTCGTCGCCCGCCGCGAGGATGGGGGCGTCGGGCCGCAGCCGCAGGTCGGGTACCGCGCCGGGGTCCACCACGACCGTGGTGGTGCCCAGGGACGTGTCGCCCACCGCGACCTCGACCTCGAGCTCGTAGGCGGTGCGCACCGTGCCGGTGCCGCGATCGGGGGGAGCGAGGGAGGGGTCCGGCCGGACCCGCAGCTCCACCACACCCTCGGCGTCGTAGTCCGCCTCGCTGTCGAGGCCGACGCTCGAGAACAGGCCCTGCACACACTGTCGCTGCGCGGAGGACCAGGCGCCGGCCGCGAAGGGATGGCGCACGAAGCGGGTCTCCACCGCGGTCGAGCCCTTCCGCAGGCGCCAGTGCAGGCGGCTGGGGAAGGTGCTGTAGCTGTCCATGGCCGCCACGCAGGGGCGCGCGCTCTGGCGGGCCTGCTCGAGGGCCTGGATGAGGGCCGAGGGCGCGCCCGGGACCCCCTCGGTGGTGATCTGCAGCTGAGCGCCGGGGGCGGCGTCCACCCGCCAGGTGACGGCGTAGAGCCGCTCGGCGGCGCTGGGGCCGCGCAGGGGCTTCACCGCCTGGGCGACACAGCGCCCCACCGGGTTCTGGGCGCCGACCACCCGGGTCACCCGGCCATCGGGCCCGATGGCCACGGCCAGCTGCACGGAGGCGGAGCCGCTCTCGACCAGCTCGGCGCAGTCTTCGAGCTGGGGGTCCCAGCGGTCCATCACGACGCGCTCGTCGAGGCTGGGTTCACCGCCACCGCCGAAGAGGTCCTTCAGGCTCGTGCGGAAGACCCGGCGCTGCTCGCTGGGGGGCGGAGGGCGGTAGGGCAGCGGCGGGATGACCACCGAGACCGGCTTGCCCGGGTCCAGCTGCACCGCGGCCACCGCGTCGGCGTCCGCCTGACCGGACACACCCTCGTCCGCGGGGTCCCAGGCCCGCTTCACCGTCACCACGGAGCCGGGCAGGGCCTTGCCGTCGGGGCGGGTGACGCGCAGGTACACGCGGTTGTTGAAGTCGGGCACCAGGCCGTCGCGCAGCTCGGTCTCGATCTGGGCGACCACCGGGTCCTCGCTCAGGATCAGGGCCGAGCCGCCGGCCACCCGCTCGCCCGCCGCGTCGGTGGCCTGGACCACCACGGGCAGGACCACCTTGCCCACCAGGTCCTCGGGGACCTGATCGAGGGAGAGGGAGAAGCGCCCGTCGCGGTCGGTGCGCAGGCTGTGGGGCTCGAGCCAGTCGTTCGGTGGAGGCCAGGCGTCGCTGCCGGGGGAGAGCAGGCGCAGGTCCACGCCCGCGTCGGCCACCGGCGCGCCGGAGCGGTAGCGCAGCGTGCCCTCGAGCACGGGCAGATCGCCCTTCTCGAACCAGGGCTGGGCCGGCTCCAGCTTCACCTCGAAGCGCGGGAGGGTGAAGGGCTCCACCGCCACCTGCACCGTGTCGCTGGCGTCGCCGGACTGCCAGGTGACGCTGTAGCTGCCGATGGGGGCGTCGGAGGCCAGGGGGAAGTCCCCGGCGGCCACGCCCCAGGGCCCGGCGGCGATGGCTTCCTCGAGCAGCACCTCGCCCTGAGGGCTGCGCACCACGAAGCGACCCGGGCGACCGTCGATGGGGGCCAGGTCCTTCATGCGCAGCACCGCAGCGCGGAACTTTACCGTCTGGCCGGGCTTGTACAGGGGCCGGTCCGTGGCCAGGTGCACCAAGGCCGGGGCGTAGATGGGCAGCTCGGCCTCGACGGTGACCTCGCCCAGGGGGGAGTCCACCAGGGCCCGCAGGATGTAGTCGCCGTCCGGCACGTCCGGCAGCCGCACGTCCGCGTAGCGGTTGCCCGGGTAGCTCTTACGCCAGCGCTTCTCGGGCTCGAGCTCGTCGATCTCGCCGTCGGGGTGGACCAGCACCAGGTCCACGTCGAAGCGCCTCATGGCGGCCCGGTAGTCGTCGTCGGCGCCACCGCGGGAGTAGACCGCGTCCATGTTGACGTAGACCGTCCCGGGCTGCCCCCGGCGCAGGCCATAGGCATCCAGGCTCGCCTCGGGCACCGGCGTGCCCGTCGGGCAGTCGTGCACCACGATGCCCCAGCGCACCCACGCCGGGATGCACACGAACAGGTTGGCGCAGAGCATGACCAGGACCAGGAAGACCCCTGCGACCACGCCCAGCGTGATCTTGATCTTGCGGTGCCTCGGTTTGCTGTTGGCGGGGGGCTTGGGATGTGGCGGAGCAGTGGGAGCCGGCACGAGGAACCTCCGGAGGATGGGGGCATCCTACCTGATCGGCTCCCCAACGCCGGAGGGGGGCCGGAGCTTTCACCTCGAGGGCGAGGGCGGGGGCAGGGGCC
>CAYZVO010000275.1:0-9832 GCA_964481655.1 uncultured Enterobacterales bacterium
CCCCCCCCCCCCCCCCCCCCCCCCCCCCCCCCCACAGCCTCTCGGACCGCGCCCCGAACGCCTCAGCCCCCCACTTCACCCCCCCGGCTGCAGCTCGATCAACGTGATCTCCGGCCTCGACCCCAACCTCAACGGCGGGCCCCAGGTCCCGGTCCCTCGGTTCACCCACAGCTGGGCATCCCCCACCCGATACAGCCCCCGGATGTAGGGCTCCACCAGGTGGATGACCCAGGTCCAGGGCGCGTACTGCCCGCCGTGGGTGTGCCCGGCCAGGATCAGGGCCGCGCCCGCGGCCGCGGCGGCCGGGGCGGATCGGGGCTGGTGGGCCAGCATCAGGCTGGGGACGCCGGTGGGGGCACCCGCCAGGGCCGCGACGGGGTCGGGGGCGTGGCTCGGCACCATGCTGCCCGCGCGCTCGTCGGTCACGCCGGCCACGACCAGCTGGGCGCCGCCGCGCTCGACGACGACGTGCTCGTTGATCAGGTTGGTGAAGCCCAGACGCTGGGTCTCGTCGAGCCACTCGAAGACCCCTGAGTAGTACTCGTGGTTGCCGGTCACGAAGTAGCTGCCCAGGGGCGCGTTCAGCTCCCCCAGGGGGGCGGCTTCGGAGGCCAGGTCCGCCACCGTGCCGTCCACCAGGTCGCCGGTCAGCGCGACGATGTCGGGCTCCAATTCGTTCACCCGGTCCACCACGTGCTGCACGAAGCTGCGCCTGACGGTGGGGCCCACGTGGATGTCGCTGATCTGGGCGATGCGCAGGCCCGCCAGGGCGGGGTCCAGGCCGGGGACCTGGATGGTGACCCGCTCGAGGGTCGGGCTGAGCCGCCCACCGATCACGCCCATGACGCCCATCGCCGACGCCAGGGCGAGCACGCCCAGGATCGCGTAGCGATGGATCTGGAGCGCGTCGCTGGGCCACCAGGCGGCGCTCGCCCCGCCGGGGGCCACGATCCTGGCGCCCAGATCCCAGATCCACAGGCCCAGGCGCAGCAGCTCCCAGCCGAGCATGGCGCCCACCAGGATGGACCAGAAGCCCATCAGCACGAAGCCGGCCACGCCGATCCAGCGGGTGGGGCCCACGTCGCCGATCACCCGGGTCAGCACCATGGTGCCCGGCAGCGCGACGGCGCTCAGGATCACCCCCGCCCAGATGAACCGGGCGATGGTGCCCTCGAAGGGCCCGGCCAGGCGGAAGCCGAGCCACACGTGCACCAGCACCAGGACGGTCACGGCGATGGCGGCGAAGACGATCATGGGGGCCCTCGAGCTGGCGCGGGCCGCGGCGGGGCGGGGCGGCGTCGGCGCTGTGGTGGAGGTCGTGCTCATGGCTGCAATGGCTAAGCACCGCGATGACCGCGGGAAAGCCCCGGGGATCACGCTTCGTTAAGGACCCCTTCGCCCCCGCACCCCGCCGCCCGCCCCCGGGCTGGGGAGGAACCATGCTTCGCTGGTGCATCCCGCTGCTCTTGCTCGTCGCGGCCACCATCGCCCTGCCGGCGCACGCGGCCACCGATCTGAAGTGGGTCGAGGTGGAGCTGCGCCTGGCCCAGGATGGCTCCGCCACGGTCACCTACCGCTGCCGCTGGCAGAACCCCGGCACGGACATGCACGGGTTCTACTTCCAGGGCACCGCGGGCCAGCCCAGCTTCCGGGGCGCCAACGAATCCGTGGCTGTGCTGCCTGGCGATCGCACGGTCCCCCTGGACATCTCCTGGGTCGGGGACAAGTGGGACGTCATCCTTGGCGCCGGCGAGGGCTGGGGCCCGGGCGAGGCCACCTATGTGATGGTCTACGACACGGATCTGGTCGCCTCGGGCAACGTGACCACCACCGGCACGGCCGAGGGCGAGGCCCTCGCGGTCCTCAACTGGGGCCCTGTCTGGTGGGGCGAGGCCCTCGAGCACGAGACCGTCACGGTGATCTTCGAGTCGGTGCCCGCCGGTCGCGAGGGCGATCTGGCCCTCGAGGGCGCCTCGGCCCTGGGGCTGCGCACCGAGCCCTGGGTGAACGAGCGCTACCTGGGCACCTACACCGGGGTGATCCCCGACGGCGGCGGCGATCCGGTGCTGTCGGTGCGCTACCATCAGGAAGGCGTGCCCGCCCGCGGTGACCACCGCCTGCAGCTGTACCTGCCCGCCGAGCACTTCGGCGCCGCCTCTGCGGCCATCCAGGAGAAGGTGGAGCTCGAGGCCGACCTCGAGGCCGAGCGCGAGCGCGAACGGGCCGAGGCCTTCGCGGAGCGGGAGCGCCGCGAGGCCGAGCGGGCGCGCACCCTGCTGATCCACCGCATCCTGCTGGGCCTGCTGGCCCTTCCCCTGGTTGCGCTGGTGCTGCTGGTGATGCTCCGCAAGCACCGTGGCCTGGCCCGGGCCTTCGCCACCGCCCCCGACATGCTCTGGGAGCGGGACGACTGGGAGCCCCCGCGCATCCGCATGTCCACCTACCGGGTCGAGGGCAAGATCGCGGAGCTGACCGAGCTCGAGGCCCTGGTGTTGTTGGGCCTGCCCTTCGACGTGCTGCTGGCCATGGTGTTGGACCGGCTGGTGGCCATGGGCTCTGTGCTGCGCCAGGGCGAAGGGAGCGGGATGACCGTGGCCCGCTGGCTCGAGCAGCCCCCCGAGGCCGAGGCATACGCCCACTTCGTCTGGGAGGCCCTGCCCACCGAACCCGGTCCCGTGCCCGGCGACCTGGTCACCAGGCTGGGCGAGCTGATGGTCGGTACCCTGCAGCGCAAGGCCTGGGATGCGGATCTCGACGCCACTCGCGCCCACTACCGCGGCCTGCTGCGGGCCCGCTTCCCGGACGAGGCGGTGCTCGAGGACGCCAGCGCGCCAGCGCCCATCGACCCCCACTGGCACGGCTGGTGGGTCACCCGTCACCACCACCATGGCCCCCGCCTGTGGCACTACGACAGCTTCGACGCGGCACCCCCGCCCCCCGCCGACACCGGGGGAGCCAGCAGCGGCGCCGGCGCGGGCGCCAGCTTCGGCGGTGGCCCCCGCAGCGCGGGCGCGGCCCTCGAGGGCGGCCCCCGCAGCGCCGGGCGCTCCTGGGGCGTGGACACCGCGGCCCTGGGCAGCCCCGAGGGCCCCATGTGCTACGCCGACTTCGGTGAGGGCGACCTGGTGGGGGTCTACGAACACGCCGCCTGCCACTCGGCCTGCCACTCGGCCTGCCACTCGGCCTGCCACTCCGCGTGCCACTCCGCCTGCCACTCCGCCTGCCACTCCGCCTGCCACTCGGCATGCCACTCCGCCTGTGTCTCGGGAGGATCCCACTGATGGCCCTCTTCCCCGACGCCAACGAGCGCAGCTACCTGGTCTTCCTCATCGGCAAGGGCCACTTCGGCCTTCGCTATCTCATCGCCGCGGCCCTGTTCGTGCTCGGGTTCTGGCTGAGCCTCGCCGGCGCCTGCCTGCCCCTGGGGCTGGGCCTGATCCTGATCGGGCACCTGCCCCTGTGGGTCAAGCGCCAGAAGCTGGCGCCCGCCCCGGTGGATCCCCTCGAGGACCCGGTCTGGGCCCCGTCGGATCCCGACTGGCACGCCCAGATCGAAGAACGCCTCGCGGCGGGCAAGAAGTGGGACCAGTCCTTCTGGGACATCACCAGCCCCCTGGCCATCATCACCCTCCTGCTGCTGGGGCTGGTGGGGTTCTTCGTCTTCGCCTTCGGTGTGGCCATCTTCGACGGCATGGCCTGGCTGCCGTTCACCCTGGCGGCCATCTGCCTGTGGGCGCCGCTGTTCATCAACGGCACCAAGGCCCCCTGGCACCCCAACCAGCTGATGATCAAGGCCCGCGCCCTGGCGCCGGTGACCGGGCTGGTGAACGAATCCCACCCCGAGCGCTACGACGTGGTGCCCCTGCTGGGCCTGATGGAGGGCGCCCGGGGCCAATACCCCGTGGACGCCCGCGTCATGCTGCGCCCCAAGGCCGGCGGCGACGAAGGCTTCCTGGGGGTGCAGGTGCAGTGCACCCTCAACAGCGTGCAGGGCAAGAACTACCCCTACGTCTACTGCGTGGTGCTGGCCAAGCCCGGCTACCCCTTGAAGGAGCCCAGCCGGGCCCCCGCCAAGGTGGTCATCGAGCCCGGCAGCGGCGACGACGTGCACTACCTGGTGGTGCGGCAGTACGCGGATCGGCGGGGCGGCTGGCACACGCCCGAGGCCTCGGTGGCCCTGCTGCTGTCCACCGCGCTGGACATCGCCGAGCGATCCCGCCTGGCGCGGGGCTAGGCGCCCATGATCCGCTGGTGGAAGCGGGCCACCCGGGGGCCCGGCCCCGAGGACGACGAGCCGATCCCCGTCGAGCTGGGGCCGGAGCAGACCCACCCCATCGACCTGCGCTGGGCCGAGACCCTGGTCGCCAACCTGCGGGGGCACGTGGTCGTGCGGCCCGAAGACGAGCTGCTCATCCTGGTGCCCAACCGGCCTTACAAGCTCAACGGCACCGCGCTGCGGGTGCTGGGGGCCATGCTGGACGAGGGCATCGGCGTGGCCGAGCTGCTGCGGCGCGAAGGCGACGGCCCCGAGCGGCGTCGGGCGCTGCACTGGTTCTTCGCGGACCTGCAGGACCTGCTGCGCGGCCGGCTGGGCGAGGGGAGGGGACGTCGTGCCGTGGTCCACGAGCCCTTCAGCGCCGACTTCTGCCAGCTGCCGGTCCTGAGCGAGCTGGCGCTGACCTACCGCTGCAACCTGGCCTGCGCCTTCTGCTACGCCGGCTGCACCCACGGGGGCCTGCCCGCCGGCTGGGATGAGGCGCGGACCATCAGCACCGCGGACTTCGAGCGGGCGCTGGACATCATCCACCGGGACGCCCGCTGCCCGTCGGTCTCCTTCACCGGCGGTGAGCCCACCCTGCATCCCGATCTGCCTCGGCTCGTGGCCCACGCCCGGGGCCTGGGCATGAAGACCAACCTGATCTCCAACGGCCAGGCGCTGACCCGGGCCAAGGTCGGCGCGCTGGTCGAGGCCGGTCTGGACTCGGCGCAGCTGTCCCTCGAGGGGGCCACGGCGGATCAGCACGACGGCCTGGTGGGCCGGACCGGGGCCTTCGATCGGCTCTGGGCTGGGCTCGAGCGGCTGCAGGCCGCCGGAGTCCGGGTCCACACCAACACCACCATCAGCCGGGGCAACACCAACTGGCTGCACGGGATCGTGGATCTGGTGGTCGAGCGGGGCCTGGATCGGCTCACCATGAACATGGTCATCCCCTGCGGCACCGCCGCGGATCCGGCCACCCAGCTGGCCTACCGGGAGATGGGCCCCATCGTGCTCGGCGTGCGGGATCGGGCCGCGGCTCGTGGGGCGCAGCTCATCTGGTACTCGCCGCTGCCCCTGTGCGTGTTCGAGAGCCCCGGCCACGGCCTGGGCAGCCCGGGCTGCGCTGCCGCGGACGGGCTGCTCCATGTCTCCCCGGCGGGGGATGTGCTGCCCTGCTCGAGCTTCGGCCACCACGAGAGCCTGGGCAACATCCTCGAGCGGCCCTTCGCCGAGATCTGGCGGTCCAACCCGGCCCGGTTCTTCCGGGACAAGCGCATGGCGCCGGAGCCCTGCGGCGGCTGTGAGCGGCTGCAGATCTGCCAGGGGGCCTGCCCGCTGTACTGGCGCAGCGTGGGGCTGGCGGAGCTCGGGGGGGAGCCCGAGGGCCGGCCGCCGCTGCCTCCGGGCTTCACCGGGTGAGCGACGCTGCGTTCTTCTCTCGTTTCGTGCTTTTCGTGATGGCGTCGTTCTAGGGGAAAACCCCTAGGCGGCGAGGGTGACAACGGTTTTCGAATGTATGATCTGGATCATGTTGCCCCTGAGCGCGGTCCCGTCGACATTTCGAGACAATGCCCGAAAACGCTGTGGGAGAGCGGCTGTTGACGAGATTCTCCTGAAGACCGTCAAGACGCCATTTTCGGCGAGTCATCTGCGGGTCTTCGAAATCGCTGTGCCCGTCCACGGATGTATCGGAATGTCACGGTCGGCCCTAAACTGACGTTTGTCGGTACCGATGAAGTACTCCAGGCGGATGCGGGCCACCTGGAGGACGGAGAGGGTGTGGCCAGCCTCTCCATCCTGACGTGACATCCCGCGAGTGACGAGGTCTCATGCCTGTCTCCACTCGCACCACGATCGTCTGCGCGGCGCTCATCGCCGGGCTGTCGCTGCCCTCCCTCGCGATCGCCACCGATCCCGACATCCAGTGCGAGGAGGCCTACCCCGAGGAGTGCCTGACCATCTGGCAGGCCCACGCCCTGGGCTACGTCGAGGTCACTTCGAGCGCCTACTCCGGTGTGAAGGTCACCATCGCCAACAGCGGTGACTTCGACCTCTGCCTCGAGGACCAGGTGCTCTACACCTCGGATGGCAGCCAGAGCTTCTTCCTGGACGACGACATCACGGATGCGTCCACGGAGATCGAGGCCGGCGACGGGCTGGACAGCTACTACGGCAACTGGACCACCGCGAATGGGTATTACTACCCCTACTACGGGCTGCCGGCCTGGTGGTGTGTGGAGTACGGCCAGTACGCCGCGGCCGGGGCCAGCTACGACTACTACGGCGAGCAGATCCCCGACGCGCTCGCCTACTACATCTACGCCGACACGGACCTGGACGGTGATGGCCGCGCCGACAAGGACGACTGGGCCGGGACCTACGGGGTCCAGGCCAACTACAACATCTGGAACTACCAGAACAGCTACGGGATCCTCACCGCCGGCAAGCTGGCGGAGGCCTACGACTGCGCCGTGCTCGTCACCCTGACCTCCCGCAACATCGGGTACGACACCGCCTCTGGCACCCTGACCGACACCGTCCCCGCAGGCTGGACGGCCAGCGACTTCTCCACCAGTCCCACCACGGAGACCCTCAACGCCGACGGCAGCACCACCATCACCTGGGAGCTGACCGTCTCGGGCACCTACGGCGGCATCGTGCTGGATCTGCAGCAGATCACCTACGTGCTGGACAGCGACAGCGGCGCCGACACCCCCTACCTCGAGCTTCCCGAGGCCGACATCGCCTTCGACGGCGGCGACGGCGTCGTCACCAACTACTCCCTGCCCGCCGCGGCCTACGACCTGGACATCGACTGCGACGGCGCGGTCTCCTGCACCGAGGAAGAGGTCTGCGACGGCGTGGACAACGACCTCGATGGCGAGATCGACGAGGGCTTCGACGCCGACGGCGACGGCTTCGCCGACTGCATGGAGGAGTGCGTGGTCGAGGAGCGCTTCTGCTCCGCCGAGGACGGGCTCAACCTGCTGGCCGACGGCAGCGACGCCGTGCTCACCTACGACGGCAACAGCCGCTGGACGGCCGCCATCAGCGGCGCCGAGTGGATCTGGGACGAGTACTACGAGAGCAACCCCGAGGGCGACGAGGTCCACAGCATCTTCCGCGACTTCGCCCTGCAGTCCGGCGCCTACGATGTGGACGCGACCCTCGAGATCGGCGCGGACAACAGCTACGAGGTGTGGCTCAACGGCAGCGGCGTGGCCTCGGACAGCACCGAGACCAACTACTTCGCCCCCACCGACATCTGGGACCTGACCAGCGCGTTGAGCGCGGGCGACAACAGCCTCGAGCTCGAGGTCTGGAACTGGGCCCAGCGCGGCGGCTCGGCCTACTCCAACCCCGGCGGCCTGCTCTACTGTGTCGATGTCAGCTACGCCTACGAGATGGACGGCGAGATCTGCGACGGCGTGGACAACGACTGTGACGGGCTCGTCGATGATGACGATCCCGACGTGACCGGCCAGGGCAGCTGGTACCTGGACGCCGACGGCGACGGCTTCGGCGACCCCTCCACCGCGGTCACCGCCTGCGACGCCCCCAGCGGCTACGTCGCCGACGACACCGACTGCGACGACAGCGACGCCGCCATCAACCCGGCGGCCTCCGAGATCTGCGACGGCATCGACAACGACTGCGACGGCCTGGTGGACGACGACGACGACGACGTCACCGGCCAGGGCAGCTGGTACGCCGACAGCGACGGCGACGGCTACGGCGACGCGGCCGAAGGCGTGGACGCCTGCGAGCAGCCCAGCGGCACCGTGGCGGATGCCACGGACTGCGACGACGACAGCGCCGGCATCAACCCCGGCGCAGCCGAGCTGTGCGACGCCATCGACAACGACTGCGACGGTGACCACGACGAAGGCTACGACAGCGACAGCGACGGCATCGCCGACTGCTTCGACAGCGAGGAGTGCGACGGGCTCGACAACGACGGCGACGGCCTGGTGGACGACGACGATCCCGACGTCACCGGCCAGAGCACCTGGTACACCGACGCCGACGGTGACGGCTATGGCGGCGAGGCCGTGCTGGCCTGCGAGCAGCCCTCGGGCGCGGTCACCGACAGCAGCGACTGCGACGACGGCGACGCGGCGGTCAACCCAGGCGCCGGCGAGGCGTGCAACGGCATCGACGACGACTGCGACGGCCTGGTGGACGACGACGACGACTCGGTGGCCGATCCCGACACCTGGTACGGCGACGCGGACGGCGACGGCTACGGCGACGCGGGCAGCCCCCAGACCGCCTGCACCCAGCCCAGCGGCACTGTGGATGACGGCAGCGACTGCGACGACGGCGACGCCGCCATCAACCCCGGCGCCCTCGAGCTGTGCAACGAGCTCGACGACGACTGCGACGGCGAGACGGACGAGGACCTGGACTGCGGCGACGAGGACTGCGACGAGGTCGTGCCCGACCAGTGCCTGACCCTGTGGCAGGCCCACGCCCGCGGCTGGTTCGACGTGGAGTCCGGCGAGGGCGGCACGGTCGTCTTCACCAACCGCGGTGTGTACGACATCTGCATCGACGAGCTGGGGCTGTACACGGCCACCGGCACCCAGTCGATGTTCGTCGAGGGCGAGCTGCTCGGCACCATTCAGCTCGAGCCCGGCGAGAGCCTGACCCTGCAGTACGGCTCCTGGACCACCGACAACGGCTACTACAGCCCCTACCTGGGCTCCCCGGCCTGGTGGTGCATCGAGTCCGGCTTCTCCACCGCCAGCGGCTACGACTTCGACTGGTACGGCGAGGCGGTGCCCGACGTGCTGGCCGCCTACACCGAGCCCGGCTGGGACACCGACGCCGACGGCGTGGACGACCTCGAGGACTGGGCCGGCAGCTACGGCGTGCAGGCGCAGTACAACATCTGGGCCTACCAGAGCACCAACGCGGTGCTCACCGCCGGCAAGCTGGTGGACGTGGTCGGCCCCGAGGTCTGGGTCACCCTGACCTCCCGCAACGTGGGCTACGACGACGGCGTGGGCGAGCTGACCGACATCATCCCCGCCGGCTGGTCGGTGATGTCCTACGACACCGAGCCGGTCAGCGAGACCGACAACGGCGACGGCACCCTGACGGTCAGCTGGGACGTGGACGTGGTCGGGACCGGCGGCGGCACCACCGTGGACGCCGACGCCGTCTCCTACATCCTGGTGCGGGACGCCCTGTCCGACGCCCCCTACCTCGAGCTCGAGCCCGCCTGGGTCAGCTACGACGACAGCGCCGGCGAGCAGGTCAGCTACTCCCTGCCCGGCGCCGCCTACAACGTGGACGTGGACGAGGACGGCGTGCAGGACTGCTCGGAAGAGGAGATCTGCGACGGCATCGACAACGACCTCGACGGCGCCATCGACGAGGACTTCGACACCGACGGTGACGGCTGGACCACCTGCGACGGCGACTGCGACGACGCCGACGCGGCCATCAACCCGGACGCCACCGAGATCTGCGACGGCATCGACGACGACTGCGACGGCCAGGTGGACGAGGGCATCGACAGCGACGCCGACGGCCTCGCCGACTGCTTCGACACCGAAGAGTGCG
>CAYZVO010000276.1:0-9719 GCA_964481655.1 uncultured Enterobacterales bacterium
CCGACTCCCACTGGTCCTTGGTGGGGCTGCGTTCGGCGCCACCGCCACGGTGGGCGAGCACCTGGGCCTCGACGCGGGGCGCGCCCGGGGCGGGGGGGGCGGCGCCGCCCCCGGGGGGCCCGGCCGCGGCCGGGTCCGCCCCGGCGGCCTGCGGGTCGCTCTCGCTGGGCGCGGCCACGGCCAGCTCCTCGACGGGCAGCACATCCCGGCCCGCCACCAGGAACACCTGGGCGCTCACGCCCCCGAGGGCGGCCAGGCGCTCGGCGGTGGCGGCCGCCTGCTCCCGGCTCTGGACGTCCTGGACCCGCACCAGGAAGACCCAACCCTGGCCCTTGCGGAAGCTGCGCACCACGGTGGCCTGGATGCCCTCTGCGGCCGCGGCGTCGCGCACCGCCTCGGCCTCGGCCCTCTGGGCATGTCCCACCGTCTCGATGGTGTAGGGCTCGGCGTGCGCGGGCGCGGCCAGCAGCCACAGCAGCGCGGCGACACATGCGGAGGTGGCGCGGGGGGCCATGGTCACTCCTGGGAGCCCGGTGCCTCGGCGACGCCGCCGGCGCGGGCGCGCACGGTGGGGTCCGGGTCCTGGGCGAGGGTGGCGAGCAGCTCGCGCTGCCCTTCGGGGTCGACGTCGCGCAGGTAGCCGGCCACGAAGCCGCGGACGGCGGCGTCGGGGTGCTCGGCGAGGGAGGCGAGCCGCTCGGTGTCCCGGCCGCCGGCCACCGCGAAGCGGTCCGAGACCTCCGACCGGCAGGCCATGCTGGGCGGGTCTTCGTGGTCCAGCATCACCTGCATCAGGACGGGCAGGGCGTCCTGCCAGCGCTGCATCCGGAGCACATCGAGGGCCGCGAGGCAGAACAGGTCCGCGTCCGGGCCCTGCTCCCGCGCGGCGTCGAAGAGCATCGTAGCTCCGCGCATCCGCCCCATGACCACCAGGGCCTTCGCCGCCGAGCGGCGGGCCTCGGGGTCCCCCTCGCGCATCACGCCTTCGAGGAAGAGCCAGTCCCGCTCGGTGGGGTACTCGAGGTCCAGGCGGGGTTCGTCCGGGTCGCCGGGATCGAGTTCGGCGCCGGGGTGCTCCAGCTCGGGCTCGAGCAAGGGATCGACGGAGCGCTCGGGCTGGGCGTCCGGCGGCGTGGGCAGCGTGTCGGCGACGCCACGGAGGCCCTCACCGACCCGGTCGGAGGCCACGCGGGAGACGACCACCACCGCGCCCACGAAGACCACGCCGAGGGCGAGGGGCATCCAGGAGGTGCTGCGGGCCATGATCGCTCCGACGGGCGGGACGCTCCGGACCTATCACTCCACCTGGCCCCCGTCCCCTCCCCCGTCCGGCGCCGGGTCCTCGCTGGGGACCGCCTCGACCTCGATGGGCTGGGGCATGAAGGTCAGGGCGAAGGCGACGACCGCCAGGGCCGCCAGCAGCTTCGCCCGCTTGGTGAGCCCCGGGCGCGGGGGCACCTCGAGGTTGCGCCAGGCGCCGATGATCATCAGCACGCCCGCCCACACCGCCCAGCCGGGCCAGACCAGGAACGCGGCCACGAACATCAGCCCGATGACGCCCCAGGTCACCCAGCGGGCCCAGCGGGGCAGCAGCGCGCTGACGATGTGGCCGCCGTCGGCCTGGCCGATGGGCAGCAGGTTCAGGGAGGTGAGAAGGCAGCCGATCCAGCCCGCCAGGGCCACCGGGTGCAGCTCGGCGTAGCGGCCGGGGGCCTCACCCAGCACGGCCTCACCCAGCAGCTCCACGATCCAGGGGTCGGCGAAGATGAGGTAGCTGAAGCCCGGCTCGAGGGGGATGTCCGGCCCCGTCCAGCGCAGGCCGATGGCGAGCATGACGAAGGCGACCACCGCCCCCGCCAGGGGTCCCGCCACGCCCATCTCGAGCAGCGCGGTGCGGCTGGTGGGGCGGCTGCGCAGGGAGATGACCGCGCCGAGGGTGCCGAAGCCCCAGGGCAGCGGGATGAAGTAGGGCAGGGACAGCCGGAAACCGTGCCGCAGGGCCACCAGGTAGTGGGCCAGCTCGTGGGTGAGCAGGATGGACATCAGGGCGCCGGTGTAGGCCGCCGCCCGCAGGGCCAGGTCCAGGTCCTGCAGCGCCTCTGTGCCGCCCTGGGACCAGAACATGGACGCCAGGGTGGCGAAGAACAGCGCGACGCTGATCCCGCGCTCGCGGGTGGACTCCATGGGCGGTGCCGGCTGTGTGCTAGCCGGGGATCTCGCGCACGGTGAACTCGTAGTCGCCGGAGTCGGTGCCGCCGCTGACGACGAGCAGGTAGCTCTCGCCGCCCTCGAGCACGATCTCGAGCCAGGCCTCCTCGCCCGAGTCGTCGGCGGAGCCGCCGGTGTTCTCGATCATGTCGGCGCTGGCGTTCTCGTCCTCGTCGATGGTGTCGCGGTCGAACCAGCCTTCGTCCCAGATCTCCTGGTCCAGCAGGTCGGCGTCGAGGCTGCACATCTTGACCAGCACCTGCTCGTAGAAGGTCTCGGGGGCGGGCTCGTCGCCGTCCATGACGCCGTCGGAGTCCCAGTCGTTCTCGCAGGACAGCTCGATGCCGGTCTCGGTGGGGGCCGAGCCGCAGGCGTCGAAGCCATCCTTGTCCTCTTCTTCGTCGCCGTCTTCGCCGCTGGTCTCCTCGGACTCGGCGGTCTGCTCGGCGATGGGATCGTAGGACAGGATCTCCTGGTAGTAGAGGTACTGCAGGACCGAGGTCGGGTACTCGAAGTCGATGCCGTCGGCGTGGGTGCAGCGGTCTCGCACCGTCTCGGTCTCGTTGGGGGTCGGGACCCACGCGGTGGGGGCCACGGCCAGCCAGGGATCGTAGGGAGCGATGTCGCCGCCGGCGTTCTCGTAGTGACGGTCCAGCCAGATGTGCAGGCGCACGCTCGAGCCCATGGCGCGATCCGTCAGATCGATGTGCCAGCGGTCGGTGTCGTAGAACTCGGAGTCCGTCAGGATCCCGTCGGCGTCGTAGGTGGCGATCTCCCAGGAGTCACCGATGCGGCCGACACCGTAGATGGGGGTGCCGTCGTCGGGGATGCTGGGCAGCTGGATGGCGTTGGTGGTGGAGGACGAGTAGCTCTGCTCGACCGCGATGTCGTCGAAGAGCGGATCGTTCCAGCGGATCACAGCGCCGGTCATGCTGTCCACACCGAACTGGATGTTCAGCGAGGTCTCGTCGTAGGGGATCTCGGTGACGCGCACGATGGAGGCGGTGTAGCCCCCCTGCATGGAGCCGTAGAACTCGTAGCCGTGCACGTAGGTGGCGTGGTCGGTGTTGCCCAGGGTGACCCGCAGGGCGGCGTTCTCGGTGGGATCGGCGGTGGTGCCGTTCTCCATGTAGTAGTTGGGCCCGCCGAAGTTCACGCCCCGCTGGTAGCCGTTGGCGCCGTAGTAGGTGCCCGGCGTGGTGCTCTCGGGGGGCTCGGTGGGGGCGGTGAGGAACTCGGCCTCGCCGTAGGTGGGCCACTCGTCGCTGTCCATCAGGGCGTCGCCATCGACGGTCTCGACCCGGGCGGTGAGCATGGCGACCTGCCAGCGCAGCACGATCTCGTCGATCTCGAGGGCCTCATCCTCGAAGGTACCGACCGCAGAGGTGATGTTGTCCACGCCGGTGAGGGAGGACTGGGCCAGCTCGGCCAGGATCTCGTCGCCGTAGACGTCCACCAGCCAGCGCAGGAAGAGGTACTGGGCCCCGCGTCCCTCGAGGGACAGGCCGCCGTCTTCGGACTGGGTGGTGGAGGTGAGGCCGTAGAGGTGGGGGGCGTCCAGGTAGGCCCAGGCGTCGTCGTAGAAGATGGCGCCGAAGCCGCAGATGTCGGCCGCGACGGCACCGAGGCCCTGCATCAGCCAGGTCTCTTCGTCCTCGGCCGCCTGCTCGAGCACCTTCTGGTTGTAGAGGATCAGGTGGGTGGTCTCGGCCGCGATCTGGGCGGCCATGGACATGGCGGTGTAGGCCTCGACCGTGGTGGTGAAGTCCTCGTTGAAGTAGCCGTAGGGGTCCGGCGCGAAGACGTAGATGACCTCCTGGTAGTCGGAGATGGGGTTCTCGTCCGGGTCGTACTCGCTGAGGTCCACCTCGGGATCCGCGTAGGACTCGAAGACCGCGGCGTGGTCGTTGGGGTTCTGGGAGGTCTTGGGCAGCCGGTTGAGCACCGGGGTGACCAGGACGGTGACCCGCTCGTCGTTGTTGACGTCGCTGAAGTCCCCGAGCAAGTCCTCGAGGTTGATCATGATGTTGGAGTCGACGATGCCGGCGATGGTCTCGAGATCGCAGTTGTCGAAGCCGTAGGCGCCGTCGGGGTCCTCGAGGTCGATCACGCCGTCGCAGTCGTAGTCCCAGTCGATGGGCACGGTGTTGTCGACCCAGATGGCCACGGTCTCGCCGAGGGCGGCGAGGGTGGCGGTGGTGACCTCGTACTCGGAGGCGTTGGACAGATCGCTGCGCACCTGGAACTGGTCGGTGTCATACCCGACCTCGAGGTCGGGGGGAGGCGGAGGCGGCGGGGCCTGCTCGCCCGCGGCCGCGCGCTCGGCCTGCCAGCGGCGCAGGTTGGCGTGGTAGGCGGAGGGGGCGCCATGGGTCTCGGCGGTCGCGCCGGGCAGCGCGGGGCGGGATGAGCCGTCCTCGTCGATGCTGTACCAGAACTTGAAGCCGGACTGGCTTTCGGCCGCGTTGATGATGATGGCGTAGAAGTCCTGCTCGCGGTTCGAGTCGCCGCTGACGTCGGTGAGGTCCAGGGTGATGTAGTCCTCTTCCGAGTCGGCCTCGACCTCGCCCAGGTCACCGGGATCGTCGAAGCCGTCGAAGGGCTTGTCGGTGTCGGTGTCCGCGTCGGTGTCCGCGTCGGTGTCGGTGTCGGTGTCACCGTCGGTGTCGGTGTCGGCGTCACCGCTGCACCCCGGACAGAAGTCGGGCTCGGAGATCCCGCACTCGGTGCATGCGGTCATGGTGAGCAGGGTGCCGAACAAGGCCAGGCGAAGCGCGCGCATGGTTCCTCCGTGGGCCGCACGAGGCGGTCCCCTGGCCTGACTCTACGTCAAGCCCATACCACGGAATACCATGGCCCTTTTGCGCCCGTCAATGCGTCGGTGTCGGCGTCCGCGCCGGATCCGGGCATTCCGCGGTCCACCCCTGCGGGGCTTTCCTCCGGGCCACGGGGGAATAGCTTGGGGTTGAAGAATTAGGAGAGTCGCATCATGCGCAACCTCTACGACATCCTGGGCGTCCAGAAGGACGCCGATCAGGCGGCGATCCGCAAGGCATTCAAGACCTTGGCCCGGCGGTTTCACCCGGACGTGAGCAAGGAGCGGGACGCGGAGACCCGCTTCAAGGAGATCAACGCCGCCTACGAGGTGCTCTCGGACGAGCAGCGGCGCTCCTGGTACGACGAGTTCGGAGAGGACTCCCTCAAGGTCGGATTCGACGCCGAGCGGGCGCGCCTGTACCGCCACGCGGCGCGCTCATCGGGCTTCGGAGGAAGCCCGGGGGGATTCGGCGGAGGGGGCGTGTCCCTGGATGAGCTGTTCGGCAACATGTTCGGCGGCGGCGGACGTCGCCGCGCCCGCGGCGGCTGGGACCAGCCGGTGACCGTGCGGCGCCGGGGTCCCGACATGGAGACCCGGGTCGAGGTCGACCTGCTGACCGCCATCCGCGGCGGAGAGTCCATCATCCAGCTGAGGCGACCGGAGTCCTGCAGCGCCTGCAGCGGTGAAGGCGGCACGGGCAAGCAGACCTGCTCCACCTGCCGCGGCAGCGGGCGCGTGACCCAGAACCGCTTCGGCATGCAGGCGGTGGTGCTCTGCGACGAGTGCGCAGGCAGCGGCACCCGCTTCGCCGAGGAGTGCTCCACCTGCGCCGGGGCCGGCCGCACCACGGCGAACAAGCGCCTGAAGATCAAGATCCCGGTCGGCGTGGCCGACGGCAAGGTGCTGCGTCTGCGGGGCCTGGGCGGCGAAGGCCGCGGCGGCGGCCCAGCGGGCAACCTGATGGTGACGGTGCACGTCAGACCCCACCCGGTGCTCGAGCGCCGGGGCGACGATCTCGAGCTCGAGGTACCCATCACCATCACCGAGGCTCTGGGGGGCGGCCGCATCACGGTCCCCACCCCCGACGGCGATCTCGAGGTCCGCGTCCCTCCCGGGGTGCGCAACGGCCAGGCGCTGCGCCTGAAGGGCCGCGGGCTGCCTCGCGCCGACGGCAGCCGCGGGCACCTCTACCTGGTACTCCGGCCCGTCGTCCCAGGGGTCGACGATCCGGAAGCGCTGGCGCTGGCCCAACAGCTGGACGGCTTCCTCGAGGGGGACGTGAGGGCCGATCTGGAGCTCTGAGCCGGCCTCGAAGGCGCGGGTTACCCTGTGCCGGTCCCCTCCCGAGGCCCGCACATGGTCAGCCTGTTCCCCATCCTCTTCGCCGCGCTCACGGCCCACGCCGATCTGGGCACGCTGATCGCCACGGCCTCGGACGCCGACCTGTCCAAGGCCCAGCGGCAAGCCGCCTTCGATGAGCTGGTGGAGACCGGCTACGGCGACGAGCTGATCGCCAAGGCGGAGGACCCCGATGCGGACGCCCGCCAGCGCTGGGTCATCATCCGCGCCATCGGCAAGATCCACAGCCCGCCGGGGGTCGCCGCCCTCGAGCGCCTGCTGGCCGACGACATCTCCGGCATCCGCGCCGCCGCCGCCATGGCCCTTGGGGACACCGGCGACGGCGCCCACGCGCCCAAGATCGCGGGCCTGCTCGAAGATCCCGCCATCATCGTGCGCGCCAGCGCCGCCGACGCCCTGACCCTGCTCGCCGCCCCCGAGGCGGTGCCCTACCTGGCCCGGGCCCTGGACGACCCCT
This sequence comes from uncultured Enterobacterales bacterium, assembly GCA_964481655.1. Taxonomy (GTDB): domain Bacteria; phylum Myxococcota_A; class UBA796; order UBA796; family JAFGLY01; genus CALDOK01. The sequence goes on from CAYZVO010000276.1 coordinate 6,843, forward strand.
CGAACTTCTACCGAGGTGAGAGCCTGTGGGTGAGGCGCCACTTCGTGGTCGCCCTGGGCGCCGCCCAGGACAAGTCCGCCCTCCCCGCCCTCGTCCGCTGCCTCGACGACGCCGACCAGCACATCGTCCACGCCTCGCTCACCGCCCTCGAGCAGGTCAGCGGCGTGTCCTGGGCCGACGGTCGCTCCATCGACGAGCAGATCCAGGCCTGGCAGCGCTGGTACGCGAACCAGCAGTAGCGCTCCGCGCGACTGCCGGTTCGAGCTGTCAGCGTTCAGCCATCAGCTGAGAGCTGCCTGAACGCGGAGCGTTCAGGCCTTGACGTGCATCTTGAGCACGGTGCGGCCGACGCCGATGGTGTCGCCGGTGCGCAGGCGACCCAGGCCGACGCGGCGGCCGTTGTGGAAGGTGCCGTTGGTGCTGCCCAGGTCGCGCATGTAGATCATGCCGCGTCCGAAGACCTCGATCACGGTGTGGCGCCGGGAGACCTCGGCGTCGGTCAGGGGGATCTCCCCTGCCCTGCGGCCGATGGTGACCGTGCCCCGGGTGAAGCGGAAGACCTTGCCGGCGTCCGGGCCGGCCACGGCCTCGAGCACCGCGTTCATGCCCGGAGGCAGGCGCAGGTCCTGGCCGATGACGTCGCCGTGGCTGCGGGTCTGATCGGCGCCGCCCTTCTTGATGTCCACCAGCTCTTCGTCGAGCAGCCAGGCGATGTCCAGCTGCTGCTGGGATGCGCGCCGGCGGTCGGCCGAGGCGGCGTCTTCGTCCGAGCCCAGGAAGAGGATCATGCGGCAGGAGCCGATGGCGATCTCGTTGCCCGGACGCAGGGTGGCCTCGCGCACCAGACGCCCATCGACCATGGTGCCGTTGGTGCTGGAGAGATCCTGGATCACCCACTGCTCATCCTTCAGGATGATGCGGGCGTGCACCCCTGAGACCAGCGGGTCGTCGAGGATGACGTCGCCCTTCTTGCGGCCGATGACCAGCGGCACGGTCTCGGGGACGGGGATCTGGGTCCCCGCCCGGTGACCTGCGACGATCTGGAGGAAGGCTCTCGCCACCTGCTCTCTCCGGTGTTCCTGCGGTGGAGGACCCTATCACATGCCGCGGGGCTGGGCGTGTCCCATGTACCGGGCCAGGATGGCCTTCTGGGCGTGCAGGCGGTTCTCGGCTTCGTCGAACACCACGGACTGCGGCCCGTCGATGACCTCGGCGCTGACCTCTTCGCCGCGGTGGGCGGGCAGGCAGTGCATGAAGATGGCGCTGGGCTTGGCGCAGCCCATCAGATCGGCGTTGACCTGGAAGCCCTCGAAGCGCTTCAGGCGCTCACCGTGCTCCGACTCCTGGCCCATGCTGGCCCAGACATCGGTGTAGACGACATCGGCATCAGCGACGCCTTCGCGGGGATCCTCGGTGATCTGGATGGCGCCGCCGGCGGTGGCCGCCAGGTTGCGGGCGTTGGTCACCACGTCGGCGTCCGGGGCGTAGCCGCGGGGGTGGCAGACCGCGACGGTCATGCCGAAGTGGGCGCCGCCGTACAGCAGCGAGTGGGCCATGTTGTTGCCGTCGCCGATGTAGGCCAGCTTCAGGCCCTCGAGCTTGCCGAACTTCTCGTGGATGGTCAGCAGGTCGCAGAGCACCTGGCAGGGATGCAGCAGGTCGGACAGGCCGTTGACCACGGGGACCGAGGCGTGCTCGGCCAGGGCGGTGATGTCGTCGTGGGAGAAGACCCGCGCCATGATGCCGTCCACGTAGCGGGAGAGCACGGCCGCGGTGTCGGCGATGGTCTCGCCCCGGTGCAGCTGGATGTCCTTGGGGCCCAGGTACAGGGCGTGGCCCCCCATCTGGGTCATGCCGACCTCGAAGCTCACCCGCGTACGCAGCGAGGGCTTCTGGAAGATCATGGCCAGGCTCTGGCCCGCGCAGACGTCCGAGAACGCACGGGGGTTGAGCTTCATCATCCGGGCCAGCTCGAGGAGAGCGCGGAGCTCCTCGGTGCTCTTTTCGAACAGGGACACGAAGTGCAGAGGCATGACGACTCCAAGGTGGAAAGAATCCGCGATCGAGCCCGCCCAGACCGCCTGGGAGGAGGCTCGCAGGCCGCTGGATCTAACGCGGGCCCACCACCGGAGCGAGAGGCCGACAGTCTCTGGACATCCTATAGTGAGGGGGACATCCTGGGAGGACAGCACCGATGAACGCCACGCCCCTCATCATCGCCTCGATGCTGGTCCTGGCTTGCGGCGACAAGCCCGCCGACACGGCACCTCCGGAAGCCGACACCGACACCGACACAGACGCAGACTCGGATGCGGACGCGGACTCGGATGCAGACGCGGACAGCGACGCCGACACGGACACCGGCCCGTCCGAGGACTGCCTGTTCACCACGATGGATCACATGGACAGCCCCGATGCTCCGGTCGAGAGGCGCTACCTCTACAGCTACGACGCCGACGGCAACCTGCTGCTCTACGAGGTGGACGACGACGCCGACGGCACGATGGACGGCCGCGAGACCCACACCTACGACGCCGATGGAAACGAGCTTAGCCGGGTCTGGGACAACAACGCGGACGGGAACTCGAACCGCATCTGGACCAACAGCTGGGACACCGACGGTCGACAGCTTCTCCACGAGGAGGACGATGACGCCGATGGGCTGCTCGACTATCGCGGCAGCTACAGCTACGACGCCGATGGCACCTGCACCCTCGAGGAAGACGAGGGCGTCGACGGCAGCGTGGACGGCCGGGTCGTCTACAGCTACGACGCCGCCGGCCACATGATCCGCCTCGAGGCCGACCATGACGCCGACGGCACCTGGGATCGAGTCGTGGGCGACGTCTATGATTGGGACGGCGACTAACACATGGC
>CAYZVO010000277.1:0-9679 GCA_964481655.1 uncultured Enterobacterales bacterium
TACAAGCTGCGCGACTGGCTGTTCAGCCGCCAGCGCTACTGGGGCGAGCCCTTCCCCATCATGCACAGCCCCAGCGGCGAGGTGCTGTCCGTCTCCTACGACGACCTGCCCCTGACCCTGCCGGTGGTGGACGAGTACCGCCCCACCGAAGATGGCATGCCCCCCCTGGCCCGGGCCACCGACTGGCTGTACGTCGATGTGGACGGCCAGCGCTGCGAGCGGGAGACCAACTCCATGCCCCAGTGGGCCGGCTCCTGCTGGTACTGGCTCCGCTACATGGACCCGGACAACACCGAGCTGCCCGTGGGCGCCGAGGCCGAGCGCTACTGGGGCCCGGTGGACCTCTACATCGGCGGCAAGGAGCACGCGGTCACCCACCTGCTCTACTCCCGGTTCTGGCACAAGGTGCTCTACGACCTGGGGCTGGTCTCCACCAAGGAGCCGTTCCAGAAGCTGTTCCACCAGGGCATGATCCTGGCCTACAACTACCGCGACACCGCGGGCAAGTACTACACGCCCGAGCAGTGCGAGCGGCGCGCGGGCCAGACCGTCACCATGATCTCCACCTGGAACAACAGGTCGATCGAGACCGACTGGTACGCCGGCGACACCCCCGTCGAGCGCAAGCTCGGCAAGATGGGCAAGTCCCGCATGAACTCGGTGGACCCCCTCGAGGTCATCGCCCAGCACGGCGCCGACGCCCTGCGCATGTACGAGATGTTCATGGGGCCCCTCGAGCAGCTCAAGGACTGGCAGACCTCAGGGGTCAAGGGCCTGTCCACCTTCCTGGCCCGCACCTGGCGTCTCGCCGTGGACCAGGACACCGACGAGCGCTCCGCCATGGTCACCGACGAGCCCATGGACCGCGAGCTGAAGAAGGCGCTCCATCTCGCCATCAAGGAGTGCACCGAGGGCATCGACGAGCTCCGCTTCAACACCCCCGTGTCGAAGATGATGGAGCTGGTCAACCTGGCCACCCAGAAGCGCAGCGCTCCCATGGAGATGCTGCAGCCCTTCCTGCAGATCCTGCAGCCCTACGCCCCCCACATCGCCCACGAGCTGTGGGAGCGGCTGGGCTTCGAGGGCCGCATCGACGTGGCCCCCTGGCCCGCCTGGGACCCCAAGGCCCTGGTCGAGGACACCATGCAGCTGGGCGTGCAGATCAACGGCAAGGTGCGCGGCCAGCTCGAGATGGCCAAGGGCACCCCCGAAGCCGAGGTCGTCGCGGCGGCGCTGGAGATCCCCAACGTCCAGCGGCACCTCGAGGGGATGCAGCTCATCAAGTCGATGGTCCGCGGGCGCCTGGTCATCCTGGTGGTAAAGCCACAGCGCTGACGGAAATATTGACGCGTCAATACTCTTTCCGTGATAAAACCTGAGCAGTACTCCGCCACCCCTTCCCCGGGGTGCGTGTGTCACCTGAAGGTGACATCCCCCCCCCGCTGCCGGGTCCCGCCATGACGCAAGCCATCGATCCCTTCCATCCGCTCCTGCGGCTGATGGACCGCTACCGCCAAGACGTGCACCACCTGCGGCCGCCCGCGGTGGACGGGAGCTTCCAGGAGGCCGAGGAGCACCTCGGCCAGGAGCTGCCGGTCAGCCTCACCACCTTCCTCGAGCGCTGGAACGGCGCGGTGCTGTTCCGGGGTGTGCTGCGGCTGCGCAGCGCCGCGGAGCTGGCGCCGGCCCACCAGGACCACCCCAACGTGATCCTGTTCGCCGACGGCCCCAAAGAGGGCGACCGCTGGGCCTACGTGAAGTCCGACAGCGGCCACGTCTTCGGCCGCTGGACCGAGGACGAAGACGGCGGCTGCGCCCTCGAGCCCCAGTACCTCACGTTCCACCGCTGGCTGCTGGGCATGCTCCAGATCCTCGAGCAGGCCCCCAAGACCCGGGATCAGCGCGACGAGCTGCGGCTGACCTGCGATCCCCAGAACCCCTTCCTGCTGCTGCGCCGGGCCGAGGCCCTGATCGCCGCGGGGGACCCCAGCAAGGCCACCACCTGCCTGCGCCAGGCCACGGTCTCGGACCCGGCCCTGCTGCCCGCCTGGCAGCGTCTCGGCGACGTGCTGGCCGGGCAGGACCCCGGCGAGGCGCGCTTCGCCTACATCAAGGCCCTCCGCGCCGTGCGCCTCCCGGTCCCCTACCCGGGCGCCCCCACCGCGGACCCCGACCTGATCTCCTCCCTCGGCGCCCTGTTCGATCCCGAGGACCCCGGCTGGGAGCGCGAGCTCCGCGATCTGCTCATCGAGCGCGTCACCGACGCCCGCTCCCCCGAGGTGCTGGCCCTGGTGGAGGCCGCCGGGCTGGCCTACGCGCGGGTGTTCCTGTCCCGGGGGGAGCGCCCCGAGGCCGCCGAGGTGCTGACCCAGCTGGTCCAGCGCGGGCGCGCCTTCGCCTGCCAGGGCCTGTTCCCCGAGCTGCGCCTGCTGCTCGCGCGGCTCCAGACGGAGCTGGGCCGCCACAACGAGGCCGAGGAGAGCCTGCGCCCCCTCGAGCGCAGCGGGCCGCCCCTGATCCAGGCCCGCGCCCGGCTGGCGCTGGGTCGCGTGGTCGTCGCCCGCCAGGAGCCCTGGGCGGAGGAGATCCTCGAGGAGGCCCTGCAGGGGCTCCAGGACCCGGACGAGATGTGTCAGGCCTGGCTTCTGCTGGCCGAGCGCCACCTGCTGATGGACGCCCACGATCGCGTCGGCAGCTGCCTGGGTCGCGCCCGCATGCTGCTGCACACCACAGGCAACCAGCCCCTGCGCGCCCACCACGCCATGCTCACCGGCGACCTGCACCGGCAGCTGGGCGAGCTGGACCAGGCCATGGCCGCCTACGGCGAGGCCGAGGCCATCGCCCAGGAAGGTCAGGACGCCGAGCTGCGCTGGCGGCTGGCCCTGCGCGCCGGCGACCTGGCCGCCCTGCGCGACGATCCCGACGCGGCCCGCCAGGCCTGGCAGCACACCGAGGATGGCTTCGCCCGCCTGGGCCTGCCCATCCGTCGCGGCTGGGCGCTGCTGCGCCTGGGGCGGCTGGGTGATCGCGAGGCCCTGCGCCAGGCGGGCAACGCCTTCCAGGCCGCAGACCTGGCCGCCGGTGTCGCCGCGGTGGACGCCGCCCGCGGCCGCCCCCAGCACAGCCTCGGCTGGCACATCGACCGCGCCAGCGAGCACGCCCGGGTGCGGGCCGAGGCCCAGCGAGCCAAGCCGCCCCTGGAGCGCGCCGATGCGGACCGGCCCGAGCGCCGCCTGGGCGCCCACCAGGTCGCCGTCGCCGGGTGTGAGCCCGCCGTGGTCGGCGCCCTCGCCGAAGACATCGGCGCCACCGCCCGCAGCCTCGAGTCCGCGACCCTCCGCTCGGGCGATCCCCGCCTGGCCCGCTACGTCGCGGCGCTGGACCTGCTCGCCCATCACCGCAGCTACGAGGCCGCCCGGGCCCTGCTGGACCACCTCGCGTCGTCGTTCATCCCGGGCCTGCCAGGCCGTGCCCTGGAGAGCGTGCTGGCGCGCTCCCCCAACGCGGCGCTGGTGGACGGCCTGCTCGAGACCCTCGAGGACGCGGACGACCCGGTGGCCGTGGCCCGCGCCGCCGAGGTGCTCGGCTGGCGCCGGGAGCGCGCGGCCACAGAGCGCCTGCTGCAGCTGGCCCGGGACGAGAGCGCCAAGGGCGTGCAGCGCGCGGCCATCATGGCCCTGGGCCGCATCGGCGGCGCCGAAGCCATCGACGACATCGCGGCGGCCCTCGAGGTGCCCGAGCTGGGCGAGTCGGCCTCCATCGCGCTGCTGCTGCTCGGGGACCGACGGGGCGTGGACTACCACGCTCAGCTGCTGGGCCGCGGAGACGCCACCCGGGGCGCCTCGCCGGGAGAGATCGTCGGCCGCTACGGCGATCCGTCCTTCCTGCTGCTGCTCAAGGGCTCGGTGGCCCGGGACGAAGAGGTCGCCCGCGGGGCCCTGATGGGCCTGGGCTACCTGGGCGACCCCCGTGCCGCGGAGCTGCTGGTGGACAGCACCGCTCGCCCTGAGGCCCGGGTGGCCGCGGTGGCATCATCGGCCCTCGAGATCCTCACCGGCCACCACGAGCCCGCCGAGGTCCCCGACCTTCGGCTGCGCTGGAAGAAGGTCTGGGCCAAGCTCGAGAAGGCCTTCATCCCCGGCGTGCGCTACCGCTACGGCCGCAAGCTCGACCCGGGTGTGCTGGTCGAGCGCCTCGGCGCCGACGAGCTGCTGACCCGCCGCTCCGCCTACGACGAGCTGGTCATCACCACCGGCGTCCACCTGCCCTTCGACGCGGACGGCGCCTGGCGCCTGCAGGTCCACCACCGCCTCGCCTGGGAGACCTGGTGGCGGGATCACCGCGACGCCTACACGCCGGGCACCTGGACCTTCCACGGGGATGTGGTGTCGTAGACGCTCCGGCCAGCTGGCTCAGAGCTCTGGCTGTGAGGGTCCCTCATCGTCCGGTGACATCGGCGCGATGGGCATGGGCAGCTCGAGGGGGAGCTGGGGGGTGGGCTCGGCCGCCGAGTGCACCAGCAGGGCGGCGCGGGCGCCGGGCTTGATGGGCTGGATGTCGGAGCCGGTGAACTCCTCGGGGTCCTCGAGGGGCACGTCGCTCAGGGAGTCGAAGGCGCCGTCGGGCAGGTCGCGCTGCAGCAGGCCCTGGACCGCGATGCCCGCCGACTCCATGCCCTCGCGCTGCAGCAGGCGGATCTGCCGCTCCATGACCTGGACCAGGCGGCGGCTCTGCTTGAGCTCGTTGCGGAGCGCCTCGTTGTGCCGGTTGAGGGTGGTCAGCTGACCCACCATCTCGCTCTGGCCCGGGGCCAGCATCTGCTGCAGCTCGATGAGCTGGTTGCGGAAGTAGTCCCGCTCGCTCGTGACGGCCCGGAAGCGGGCCCGCAGCTCGTACTCGCTCGAGTCCATCAGGATCTGCTCGAGCTCGATCACGCGGGAGCTGAGCTGCTCCTCGCTCTTGCGCAGCTGGTTGATGACGTGGAGGTTGACCACCAGGCGGCGGTGGGTCTCCTTGAGCTCCGCCTGCCACTCGTGCATGGCGCGGTCCAGCTCCGGGATGGCCTCCCTGGCCAGCTCGGGCGCCGGCCCAGGGGCAGGTGGTGGTGGGCCAGGGCCAGCAGCTCGAGGGAGCGCAGCTCGTGCTCGTCCAGCTCACGACGGGCGATGGTCAGCTGCGCCGAGAGCATCCTGGCGCGGGTGCGGTGCTGCTGGAGCAGGGCCAGCCAGACCACGCTGATGACCATGATGCCGACCAGCGCCGACAGCAACAAGTCGAGGAGCTGCTCCAAGGACGCTCACCGTCGCAGATGAAGGGCGGGGACCGACGGTCCACCCGTCCAGCGTACCACCCCAGCGGCGCCGTGGTTACACGATGCGCAGCTTGTAGGGATTCATGTCCTTCTTGGCGGACGCGTTTTCCTGGGCGACCTCGGCCTTCTCGAGCCACTCCTCGAAGACCGCGTTGCCCGGCTCGAACTGGATGGCGAAGCGGATCTGCATGACCGCGCCGCGGAAGTCGCCGTCGCCCCAGCACTTGAGCGCCATCTTGAAGTACTTCTCGCCCTGGGGGGTCTTGGCGGCCAGCTCGGGGTTGTTCTTGGCGGCGGCGTCCTTGGCGGCCTTGGAGCGACCGTCGGCGCTCATGCGCAGGTTGCCGTCGGCCAGGCCCATGTCGTAGCGGGCGCGGGTGTCCGGATCCTTGAGGTGCCGGTAGGCCTCGTTGGCCAGCCGGAAGATGTCGTTGGCCTTTTCCTTGAGCTCCTCGTCGTTGAGGCGCGCCAGCCGGTCGGGGTGGAACTTGCGCGACACCGCGCGGAAGGACGGATCGACATCGGCCTGAGGTGCGTCGCGATCCAGGAGCAGGATCTTGTAGTAGTCGAGCTCGTCGAGCAGCTCGTGGAGGGTCTCCAGCTCCACACGGGTCTTGATCATGGGGTCCATACCGCTGCCTCCATGGGCTGAGTGTAGCACCCGTCAGGGCGCCTGGCCGCGTTCGTCAGCGGCGGTCGAGCTCGATGCGCATGTCCCGCTTCACACCCGACTCCGGGTCCTTGGCGATGACGTGTACGATGCCATCCGCGTCGATCTCGAAGGTGATCTCCACCCGGACCTCGTGCCGCGGGGCTTCGCGCAGGCCGTCGAGGATGAACTCGCCGAGGGCCTCGTTCTGGTCCACCTTGCGCGACTCGCCCTGGTACACGGAGATGCGGACCTCGGTCTGCTTGTCGAAGGCGGGGTGGAAGTACTTGGTCTGTTCCGTGGGGATGGCCGAGTTGCGCGGGATGATGGTCTCGACGTAGCCGCCGACGGTGCCCACGCCGAGGGAGCGGGGGGTGACGTCCAGCAGCAGCGGCGCGGCCGGCGCGCTGCCGTCGGGGTTCGGGGTCTGCACGCCGCCGAGGTTGTGGGCCTGGATAGCGGCGCCGAGGGCCACGACCTCGTTGGGGTTGTGGTCCAGGCTGACGGGGCGCTGGAAGTAGTGCTCGACGGCTTCTTGCACCAGGAACAGCCGCGCCATGCCGCCCACCAGCAGCACGTTGTCGATCTGGGCCGTGGACAGGCCGGCGAGCTTGAGGGACTCGTCGCAGACCTGGAAGGTGCGCTGCACCAGGGGCATGACCACCTGGGCGTAGGTGAGCCGATCGATGCGGGCGGACAGCACCACGTCGCGGCCTTCGGCCGAGCGGGCCACGCCGGGCACGTTGACCTCGACCTCGTTGCTCTCGCCCAGGGCGATCTTGGCCTGCTCGGCGGCCTCGAGCAGCCGCAGCCAGGTGACGCGGTTGTCCCGCACGTTGACCTTGGAGCGCCGCTGGAAGCCCTTGAGGAAGTGGCGGGCCACGGCAGCGTCGAAGTCGTCGCCACCCAGGAAGGTGTCGCCGGCGGTGCCCTGGACCTCGTAGAGATCGTCGTCGAGGCGCAGCACCGAGATGTCGAAGGTGCCGCCGCCGAGGTCGTAGACGGCCACGTTCTGCTTGAGGCCCTGGCCGACGCCGTAGGCCAGCGCGGCCGCGGTGGGCTCGTTGATGATGCGCAGGCACTCGATGCCAGCGTTCTTGGCGGCCTCGCGGGTCGCCTGGCGCTGGTGGTCGTTGAAGTACGCGGGCACGGTGATGACCGCCTGGGTGACCTTCTGACCCAGGGCGGCTTCCGCGATGTTGCGCATGTGGTCGAGCACGAAGCCCGAGATCTGCGGCACGGTGTACTCGCGCTCGCGCACGCGGATCAGCACCTCGCCCGAGGCGGACTCGGCCAGCTCGTAGCCGACGTTGAGCGCCAGGCGCTTGACCTCGGCCGAGCGGAAGCGGCGACCCATCAGGCGCTTGGGTGAGTTGACCGTGCTCTCGGGCGCGTACATCAGCTGCCGCTGGGCGCGCCAGCCCACGACCGGCGCGCCGTCGTAGCCGAAGGCCACCACCGAGGGCTGGACCCTGCGGCCTTCGCTGTCGGCGATGACCTGGGGCTGGCCGTCGATGACCGCCGCCACGCAGGAATAGGAGGTTCCGAGATCGATGCCCACGGGGACCGTCATGCTGTGCTCCCTGTCTGATCGTCGAGTCTACCGCGCCGGGTGCTGGATGAGGGAGCGAGCAGCTCCATCATCTCGCCGTGGATGTGACCATTACTGGCGAGTATCCTACGTCCTGAGAGCTCGACCGGTCCACCGTCGAGGTCGGTCACCACCCCACCGGCCTCCTGGATGAGCAGCGCGCCCGCGGCGATGTCCCAGGGCTGCAGCCCGAACTCCCAGAAGCCGTCGAGGCGCCCGTCGGCCAGCCAGGCCAGATCCAGGGCCGCCGCGCCGGCGCGCCGGATGCCCTGACAGCGCTCCATGAAGGCCTGCACATGGCGCAGGTAGAAGGCCGCCCGCTCGCGGCGGTCGTAGGGAAACCCGGTGCCCACCAGCGCCCGATCCAGCCCCGCGCAGTCGCTGACCCGCATAGGCCGGCCGTCGCAGTGGGCGCCCCCACCGCGCTGGGCGGTGTAGCAGATGTCGCGCACCGCGTCGTAGACGCAGCCCGCGTGCAGCTCCCCGTCGAGCCGCAGGGCCACGGAGACGCCGTAGGAGGGGTAGCGGTGCACGAAGTTGGTCGTGCCGTCGAGGGGGTCGACGATCCAGCAGCTCATGGGGATCGCGCCGTCGTCCGACAGCTCTTCGCCCACCACCGGGAGGTCGGGGGTCTCCGCCGCCAGCAGGGCGCGCACCGCGCGCTCGCAGGCCACATCGACCTCGGTCACCAGGTCCACCGCGCCCTTGTGCCGGGCCGCCCGCACCTCGGAGCGCCGGATGATCTCTCCGGCCACCCGGGCGGCGCGCTCGGCCAGGGCCCTCACGGCGTGTCCACCATGATGGTCACGGGGCCGTGGTTGACCAGATCGATGTCCATGAGCGAGCCGAAGACTCCCCGCTCCACCCGCAGCCCGTGCTCGGCCAGCAGCTCGCAGAAGCGCTCGTACAGTGGCTCGGCGAGGGCGGGCGGTGCGGAGCGCACGAAGCTGGGGCGGTTGCCCTTGCGGCAGTCGGCGTAGAGCGTGAACTGGGAGACCACCAGGGCAGCACCTCCGACGTCCTGCACGCTGCGGTTCATGCGCCCGGCGTCGTCCTGGAAGATGCGCAGCCGGGCCAGCTTGCCGGCCAGCCAGCGCGCCTGGTCCTCGCCGTCGCCGGGGGCCACGCCCAGCAACACCAGCAGGCCGTCGTCGACGGCACCCACGACGGCGCCGTCGACGCTGACGCTCGCGCGGCTCACCCGCTGGACGAGGGCGCGCATGCGCCGCCTACTGGGCCGCGCAGGAGACCGAGCCGCCGCTGGCGACGCAGGCGACGGTGCCTTCCTGCTTGACCTGGACGACCCCCATGGAGCCGTCGATGTGCACGCGGCAGGTGACGACGCCGGTGAAGGTCTGGCGGGTGGCGTTGACGAACTCGACCTTGTCGCGGCCGTCGAAGCACTCGAGGGTGGCCTCGGCGCCCTGGGCGACGAAGCGGACGGTGTAGTCTCCGCCGGTGGCGTCCTCGTTGGCGACGGGCTCGGCGGGCTCGGTGCTCACGGTCGTGCCGGTCTTGCGGGGGGAGCTGGTGCCGCTGGTGCGACCGCTGGACCCGGAGCCGCTGCTGCCCGACCCGCTGGTGGTCTTGGGCTGGGTGGTCTTGGGCTGGGTCTTCACCGGCTCGGGCTGCTTCTCGGGCTCTTCGTCGGGGACGTCGCTGTCTTCGGTCTTGGCGTCCGCGCTCGGATCGGGCTTATCCGCCGGATCCGGAGTGACGGTCTCGATCTCCGCGGGGGCGTCCCGGGTCATGAAGAACCAGGCACCGCCGCCGATGACCACGGCCCCCAGGCCCAGGACGATCAGCAGCACCAGCGCGATGAGGATGAACTTGCCGGCGCCGCCCTTCTTCTTCGGGGGTTCGCCGGCCACGGGGCCACCCGCGACCGGGCCACCGGCGACGGGACCCGCGGCGACCGGGCCGCCCGCCACCGGACCCTGGACCACCGGCGAGGGGGCCGGCTGCGGGGCGGGCTGCGGGGTCGGGCGCGGCGCGGGGGGGCGCTGCGGGGTGGGCGCGCGCTGAGGCGGCGGCTGCGGTGCTGGCTGCGGACGGGTGGGCTGGGGCCGCGGGGCGGGGGCGGGGGCCGGCTGGGGACGCGGCTTGGGCCGCGGCGCCGGGGCCGGGG
>CAYZVO010000278.1:0-9626 GCA_964481655.1 uncultured Enterobacterales bacterium
ACGCCGCCAAGATCGAGCCCGCCCTCAAGCCCTACGCCCGCAAGGCCGTGGGCGCGTGGAAGGCCGCCGAGGATCTCCGCTGGCGCCTGGCCATGTCCGGCCGCCGCATCGCCCACGGCGAGGCCCGCAAGCTGGCTGGCCCCTTCATGGACGAGGAAGATCTGGTCCAGGAAGGCTACATCGGCCTGCTGCGCGCGGCGAAGCGCTTCGACCCCGATCGGGGCATCCGCTTCTCCACCTACGCCCGCTGGTGGGTGCGCGCCCAGATGACGCGCGCCATCGACCACACGGGACGCCCGGTGCGCCTGCCCGGCTGCGCGGTCGAGCAGACCCGCAACCTGCGCAAGGCCATGAAGCGCTTCGAGGCCGCGGGGATGGAGTACTCCACCTCCGATCTGGCCGACGAGGTCGGCATCGACAAGGAGCGCGCCGAGCTGCTGCTCTCCCAGGGCAACACCATCTCCCTGGAGCAGCCGGTGGACGACGGCCCACGGCCGCGCCCCCTGGAGCGCTTCCTGTCGGACGAGCACGCCACCCAGCCCGATGGCGACGCCATCCAGGCCCAGGAGCTCGACCGCATGCACCTGGCCTTCCAGGACGTGCTCACCGAGCGCCAGCGCTTCGTGCTGATCCGTCGCTACGGTCTCGATGACGGCGAGTTCCGCACGCTGTCCGAGGTCGGCAAGGAGATGGGGCTGTCCCGCGAGCGCGTGCGCCAGATCGAACGCGAGGCCCTCAACCGCCTGCGCGAGCAGTCCTCCATCCGCGACGGCCAGCAGCACTAGCCCGCCGGGCCCCGGGAGCCACCGTGAGCCACGATCCCGTGGAGCACCCCGCGCCGCCCCCACCGGGTCCCGGAGCGCCACCGGTCCCCTCGCCTGTCCCCGCCGAGCCCGAGCTGTGGCCCGACGACGTGCAGGATGAGCCTGTCGACGACGACTGGGCGCGAGAGACCGGCGACGAAGACGACAGCTGGGCCACCGAGGACAACGAGACCGCGGACAGCGAGCCCAGCTGGGATGGCGATCCCGGCCCCGGCACGGGCGTCGAGCTCGCCGACGAGCCGGATCCGCCAGAGCCGGATCCCGACGACGATCCCTGGGACCGCGAGCAGCCGACGGGCGGCGACACGGAGCGACCCTGAGCGTCATCCTGCGCCTGCTGCGCCGCTACGCCGTGCGCTACTGGGCCTGGTACGTCGGTGGGCTCGCATGCCTGGGCCTGACCAACTGGCTGGCCGTGAACATCCCCCTGGCGCTGGGCCGAGGCACCGACGCCCTGCGCGCCGGGGAGCAGGACGCCGTGCTCCACCAGGCCCTGCTCATCGCCGGCATGGGCCTGGCGGTGATCGCCGTGCGGACCCTGTCCCGGGCCCTGATCTTCACGCCGGGACGGAACATCGAGAACGATCTGCGCAACGACATCCTGGCCCATGTGCTGAGGCTTCGGCGCGACGAGCTGCAGGCCCACGGCGCCGGGGACCTGGTCAGCCGCGCCTCGAACGACATCTCCCTGGTCCGCGCCCTCGTCGGCTACGGCACACTGCAGGTCTTCAACATCGCCTTCGCGCTGGTCCTCACCGGCCGCGCCATGCTGGACCTGAGCCCCGCGCTCACCGCCGCCTGCCTCGCGCCCGTGCTGGTGGCGACGCTGCTGTCCAGCGGCGCGATCCGCACCCTCTTCCCCCTCACCCGGGTGATGCAGCAGCAGCTCTCCGCCCTGTCGGACTTCGTGCTGTCGAGCCTGCAGGGGGTCGCCACCATCCAGGCCTTCGGCGCCGAGGCGCCCTTCGAGCGGCGCCTGGAGTCGCACAACACCACCTACATGCGGACGGTGCTGAAGGTCGCCCTGCTGGCCACGCTGGTCCAGCCGGTGCTGGCCTTCTCCGCCGGCGTGGCGCTGTACCTGCTGCTGTGGCTCGGCGCCCACCAGGTCGAGGCCGGCCGGGTCTCCATCGGCGACCTGGTGGCCCTGTCGGCCTTCCTGCTGTTCCTGCTGCCCTACCTCCGCTCCCTCGGGTGGCTGGTGGCCATCGTCCAGCGGGGCCGGGCCAGCCTCGAGCGGGTCTTCGAGATCCTCGATCTGACGCCCCCTCACGACACGCCCGCCCGCGCCGAGGCCACCCTCGCGCCCGGCCCCATCGGGGTCGAGCTCCGCGGCCTCGACTACACCTGGCCCGGTGACGAGCACCCCTCCCTCCGCGGGCTGCACGCGCGCATCGCCCCGGGCAGCATGGTCGGCATCTTCGGGCGCACCGGCGCCGGCAAGTCCACGCTGCTGAGCCTGCTGGCCCGGCTCCACGACCCGGCCGCTGGACAGGTGCTGCTCGAGGACGAGGCGGGACGGCAGGTGGACCTCCTGGAGACGCCCCTCGCCGAGCTGCGCGCCCGCATCACCGTCGTGCCGCAGGTGCCCTTCCTGTTCACCAGCACCATCGCAGAGAACATCGCCATGAGCTCGACGGAGGCGGGCCCCAGGGTCCAGGACGCGGCCCAGGCCGCCGCCCTGGGCGCCGATCTCGGGCGCCTGCCCGACGGCCTGGAGACGATCGTGGGCGAGCGCGGGGTCACCCTGAGCGGGGGCCAGCGCCAGCGGGTCGCCCTGGCCCGGGGCTTCGCGCGCCGCTTCGACATGCTCTTGCTCGACGACGTCCTGAGCGCCGTCGACCACGACACGGAGCAACGGCTGATCCAGTCCATCCGCGCGCGGGCGTCCGGCGCCCGGGGCCAGCGGCCCACGGTGGTGGTGGTCTCCCACCGGCTGGGCGTGCTGTCCCACGCCGACCAGGTGCTGGTGCTGCAGGACGGCGCGCTGGTGGACGCGGGGACCCACAGCGAGCTCATCGAGCGCCCGGGCCCCTACCGGGACGCCTGGCTGGTCCAACAGGACCAGGCGCCGGAGGGCTCATGAGCACCAGCCCCGCCCAGGTCCGCGCCGGCGGCTCCCAGCGCAGCAGCTGGTCCCTGCTGCGTCGGCTGATCCCCTTCGTGCGCCCCGATCTGCGGCTGTACCTGATCGCGGTGGCCGCGACCCCGGTGGCGGCCGCCCTGTCCCTGGCCCAGCCCGCCCTCATCCAGCGCGCCCTGGACGACCACCTCATCGCCGGGCAGCTCGACGGCCTCGGCGGGGTGCTGGGGCTCTACCTGGCGGCCGTGGTGGCCTGGCTGGCCCTCGACGTGGGCAGCACCCTGGCGCTGGCCTTCGGCGGCCAGCGCTCCATCCTGCGCCTGCGCGCGGCGGTGTTCGCCCACGTGCTGCAGCTTCCCCAGCGCTTCCACGACCGCCACGCCACCGGCGGCCTGCTGACCCGCATCACCAGCGACGTCGAGGCCCTCGCGGAGACCCTCACCTCCCGCGTGGTCACCATCGGGATGGACATCCTCGTGATGGTGGGCGCCCTGGTGGCCATGCTGATGCTGGACGCCCGGCTCACCCTGCTGCTGTTCCTGCTGGCCCCCCCCCTGCTGCTGGTGGTCGAGTTCTGCCGCAGGCAGCTGCGGCGCCTGTACCTCGAGGTCCGGACCGCGCTGTCGGTGTCCAACGCCTACATGACCGAGCGCATCGACGGCCTGGAGGTCATCCAGCTGTTCCAGGCCGAGCCGGCGAGCTCCCGGGAGTTCGAGCAGCGCAACGAGCGCTACCGCCGCGCCACGGTCACGGCGAACGTCTGGGACGCGCTGATGTACGCCACGGTCGATGGCGCGAGCGCCATCTGCACCGCGGCGCTGCTGTGGTACGCCGCCAGCTCCCTGGGCATGGACGTCAGCATCGGCCTGCTGGTGGCCTTCCTGCAGTACCTCGACCGCCTCTTCCAGCCCCTGCGGGAGATCTCCTCCAAGGTCGCGGTGGTGCAGCGGGCCAGCGCGGCGATGGAGCGCATCGCGGAGCTGATGGACACCCCCGCCCGGCCCCGGGGTGGGACGCGCCACGCGGCCCCACCCACCGGTCATATCCGCATCCGGGACCTGCGCTTCGCCTACAACGAGGACGGACCGGAGATTCTCCACGGCCTCGACCTGGACATCGCGCCGGGCGAGGTGCTGGCCCTCGTGGGCCCCACCGGCTGCGGCAAGACCACCCTGACCCGCCTGATCACCGGCGCCTATGGCGGCTACAGCGGCTCCATCGAGCTGGACGGCACCGAGCTGTCCGCCCTCGACCGGGGCAGCCTGCACGAGACCGTGGTGCCCGTCCTGCAGGAGGTGCAGCTCTTCCCCACCTCCGTGGCCACCAACATCAGCCTGGGGCTGGACTGCGAGCCGGGCGAGCTCGAGCGGGCCGCGAAGCTCGCCCAGGCCCACGACCTCATCGCCGCCCTCGAGGGCGGCTACGAACACCTCCTCGGCGCCCACGGGGCCGGCCTGAGCGTCGGCCAGGGGCAGCTGCTGGGCTTCGCCAGGGCGCTGGTCCACGACGCCCCGGTCGTGGTGCTGGACGAAGCCACCGCCAGCATCGACAGCATCACCGAGGCGCGGGTCCAGGAGGCCGTCTCCC
The DNA here is from genome assembly GCA_964481655.1 of uncultured Enterobacterales bacterium. Classification (GTDB taxonomy): domain Bacteria; phylum Myxococcota_A; class UBA796; order UBA796; family JAFGLY01; genus CALDOK01. The sequence goes on from CAYZVO010000278.1 coordinate 4,495, forward strand.
GGCTGCTCCAGGAGCGCACGGTGGTCGTGGTCGCCCACCGGCTCTCCACCATCACCCAGGCGGACCGCATCGCCGTGATGGACGCCGGCCGCATCGTCGAGCTGGGAAGCCACGCCGAGCTGCTCGAGGCCGGCGGCGCCTACGCGTCGCTCTACGAGCGGGGCTTCGGAGCCTCGCCCGAGGACGCCACAGGCTCGACACCGCAGGGCTGACCGTCGGTCCAGGGGGTGTCGGCCCAGGGATCGAGGTGGGCGGGGTCCACCAGCGACCGTGGCCGGCCGCCGCCGGTGACGGGCAGGTCCACCGCGCTGGGTGCGAGCCCCTCATCCAGCTCGACCCGCGCGGTGACCCGACCGTGGGCCGTCCGCACGACCACCCGCTGACCCGCGGCGAAGCCGTGGCTGGGGTGCAGGCCCACGCTGGGCTCGCCCTCCGGCTGGCCCCGATCCGACGGGCCGCGGGCGGGGTCGCGGACGGCGCTGCTGACCAGCGCGAGCGGATAGGCCTCCACGGGCTCCGCGGGGCGGTGCCTGGCCAGGGCCGCGATCATGGGCGCAGCGGCCAGCTCGAGCCTCCCGTCGGGGTGGTGGACGGTCCACTGGGCGCGATCCACCGGGCCGCCGTCGACGCCGCGCGGCAGCTCGGCGGTGCGGGCGAGGCCCGGCCGCACGCCGGCGGCGACCACCGCCGGATCCAGCCCGAGCTCTCGGGTCAGATCCGCGACCGCCTGCTGTTCCGAGCGGGCGTGGTCCATCGGAGGGACCCCACCGCCCGCGCCACCCAACAGCTGCTCCAGGATCCGGGCCGGCGGGCGGCACGCCCCGGGCTGGACCGCCAGACCCGCGCTCCACTGCAGCCAGTGGCGATCGGCCACGTCGCTGGCCCGCAGATCGGGCTCCTCGAGGAAGTGGGCCCCAGGCAGCGCCCAGTGGGCGGCCCGCGCCGTGTCGGTGGTCATCCGGTCGATGCAGACGAGCCGCTCGAGCCCACCGCCGGTGAGGGCCAGACCACCAGGCAGGCTGGCGACCGGGTCGGACTCGACGCAGACGAGCACCCGCAGCCCGGCCTGAACGGCCCGCAGGATGGCCGTGTCAGCGCGCTCCGGCAGCGACGGAGAGGGGGGCGCAGGGTGGGCGTAGAGCCCACCGGGAGCCAGGAGGTTGTTGGTCACCGCGTGCAGCAGCAGGCTCACCCAGGCGGTGAGGCTGCTCCAGGGGGTGCCGAGGGCCTGAGGCGACAGCAGGATGGACGCGGTGGGAGCGCGGGAGAAGCGCATGGCCTCGGCGGTGATGTCGGCGAGCTCGAGGCCGCACAGGGCCGCGGTGCGGGCGGGGGTCCACGGCTCGAGGGCGCGGGAGAGGGCAGCGAGCCCCCGGGTGCGCTCGCGCACGTGCTGTTCCTCGTACCAGCGGGAGCCGACGATCACCGACAGCATCCCCAGCAGCAGGTAGAGCTCGCTGCCCGGCCGGAGGCGCAGGTGATCGTGGGCTCGCCGCGCCAGCGCCGACGGGCGCGGATCGGCCACGGTGAGCCGGAGGCGACGGCGATCTCCCGCCTGGATCCTGCGCAGGAGCTGGTGCCCGTCGTGGGCCAGCGGCCAGCCCTCGGCGGGCTGGTTGCCACCCAGCGCCAGGAGATGACGGGCGCGGGCCAGGTCCGCCGCCAGCTGCCGGGGCCGGCCCAGCACGTGCCGCGAGGCGTGGCCCATGGGGAGCGAGCTGCGGGCGCGCTCCGAGAACACCGCCACCGGCCCGAGGCGCCCCCGGAGCTCGGCCAGGCTGCGACTCAGCCGCTGGTTGTGGAGCGCCGAGCCGCCGATCAGCACCCCGATCCCCGACCAGCCTCGCTCCTGGACCACCCGCTGGATGGCGGGGATCAGGTCGTCGAGGGCGTCCTCCCAGCTCGCGACCGCCCGCGGGCCGCCGCCGCGCCAGACCTCGACCAGGCGCTGCTCCCCGTTGATGGCGCGGGGGAGCGAGCGCCCGTGCTCGCAGACGTGGCCACGGGTGAGGGGGTGGTGCGGGGGGCCCGCGCCCGCCGCCCGGCGGGCGGGCGCGGGGGGGCCCCGCCGCCCCCCCCCGGGGGGGGGGGCCGGGCCCCCCCCGGGGGCCCGGGGGGGGGGGGGGGGCCGGGCCCCCCCCCCCCGGGGGCGCGCGGGCCGCTCGCGGTGCGCACGCGCAGCCCGCAGAGGGAGGGACAGGCGCGACACCAGCTGATGAGCTCGGCCATGGGCCACCGAGGGAGGGAGGGCTCGCACTGCCTATCGGGTCACGGCGCCGCCATCACGGACCGGGTCCCTCAGCGTGAGCGGTCACGCAGCCAGCGCGCGAGCTGACGGGGATCGTTGAGGTTGGCCAGCACCGCGGGGCTGTCCACCTGCAGCTCTCGGGCGTCGCCCAGCACCCCGCGGAGGCCATCGGGCAGCGGCCCCCGACGCAGGCGCTCGATGGCCTCATCCCCCAGCACCACCGGGTGCCCCCGGCGTCCAGCGTGACACGGGACGACGGAGCCGCCCTCTGCGAGCAGCGCCCGGACCAGCTCCGCACAGGGCGGAGGCACGTCCACCGGCTGGACGAGGACCCGCGCGGGCTGGTGGCCGGTCAGCGCGGCGCGCACGCTGTCGCTCTGGCTCCCCCGCCACCAGCGCGGTGCCCGCACGGTGCGCACGGCCCGGGGCAGCCCGCGCCCCACCAGGGAGGACGACCAGCCGAGCACGACCACGACCTCATCCACGACCCCGACCAGGGCCGAGCATTGCAGCGACAGGAGCGAGGCCCCATCGATGGTGAGCGCGCCTTTTGGGAAGCGCATACGCCGGGAAGCTCCGGCCGCGGGAATGACTGCCATGACCATGCGGTTGACCTCTGTGTCTGGAGCTTATATTGCTTGCCAGCGCAGCCTCGCTTCCCAGGCGCGGGCCGCAACCGTCGAGTTGCGGCGAAGGGCCCCGATGCCACGCGACAAGTCTTGGTTTTTCAAGCAGAACCCTTTCACCTCTGGCCTCCCGCTGGCCGAACGCGATCGTCTCGAGCGCGTGTCGGAAGAGCGCGATCTGCGCAAGCGGGAGAATCTCTGGTTGTCCGGTGACCCGGTTCGGCACATCTACCTGGTGCGATCCGGCCTGCTGAAGACCAGCCGTGTGTCGGAGACCGGCCACGAGCTCACGCTGCACCTGTTCCAGCGCAACGAGCTGCTGGGGGAGACCGCCCTCGTCCTGCTCGGCAGCGACAAGAAGCACCACGAGACCGTGTGCGAGACCCTGGACGAGTCCACGGTCTACGCCGTCCCAGCCGACGCCTTCCTCCGCGCCCTGCAGGTCAGCCCCGAGCTGGCGATGATGGTCACCCGCCTGGTGGCCGACCGTCGCCGGGCCCTCGAGAAGCGCGTCGACAGCCTGCTGTTCAAGACCGCCCACGCCCGCCTCGCGTCACTGTTCCTGGACCTGCAGGCCCGCTTCGGTGTCCGCGACGCCCGCGGCACCATCCTGAACCTCAAGCTCACCCATCGCGAGATGGCGAGCTTGATCGGCGCCTCCCGCGAGACCGTCAGCTTCGCCATCCTCGATCTCCGCAAGGACGAGCTGATCCTCACCGAAGACAAGCGCGTGGTCCTGCTCGACGAAGAGCGTCTGCAGACCCTCGCTCGCTCCTGAGGGACCCCGAGCAGCCTTGACCAACCCCAAGGTCCTCGCCGCCTGTTCGTGCCTGGCCTTCGCCGGGTGCGCACACACGGGCGCGTACAGCACCGACGACGCCAGCGCCCCCCTGCACTACACGTTCACCGCGGCCAACACCGTGGTGACATCCCTCCGCGAGCCGGATGGCCAGGAGGTCTACGCGGGCTCCGTCCCGTCGGTGTCCCTTCGCTGGGATGGCACCATCGTGCAGACCCCCACGCGCCGGTTCCGGGACGGCTCCCAGGGCGACCGCGTGCGGCTGCTCGACGTGAGCTTCGCCGTGGACTCCCGCTCACCGCTGCCCTCGGAGCTCAGTGGGCTGTCCGTGGAGCTCCGCAGCTTCGGGGACCGCGAGATCCTCGCCATCGAACAGTTCGACCACCTCGTCGGCTGGCCCCGCGGGGCCGACCTCGCCGTCGCCCTGTGGCCTGCGCTCTCGCCGGAGGTCCCCGAGCTCGACCTCGGTGAGCCCGCCCGTCAGCGCAGCAACCTCCCGCTCATGCTGGGCACCGGGATGGGCATCCCCGTGGCCCTCGACCTGCACTGGACCCTGGTGGGCACCACCCCCTGCGGCGCGAGCACCTGCTGGCAGCTCGACTACGAAGGGCCGGTGTCCGGACGGGGCCTCGAACGCGGCGAGACGTCCATCGCGCGCTACCGCCTCTCGGGCACGGCGATGGGGACCCTGCTGCTCGCCGAGGCGGACAACGCCATCGTCGACAGCAGCCTGAAGCTCGATCTCCAGCTCTTCACCACCATCTCGGACCCGCACACCGGGGTGCCCCGAGGGGTCATCGAGCAGCGGCACCAGCAACACGCCCAGATCACGGCCAAGCCGGAGGCCGGATGATCCTCCATTGGCTCCCCATGGCCCTGGTGGCGGCCGCACCCGCCGAGGACCTCGACGACTGGCAGGTCGTGCCCGGCTACCTCCAGCCCGCCGCGGTGGAGGCCACCCTCACGGGGATCCTCGAGCCCCTGGCCGCATGCGTGACCGGCAGCCCCGCGCCCCCCGAGGGCCCCGTCGCCATCCACGCCACCGTCGACATCGACAGCAGCGGTGCCGTGTCGGGCGCCGAGTTGACCCTGGAGCCCACCCTCGAGGGGCTGCACAGCTGCGCCGTGACGGCGGCGTGCGGGCTCCGCTTCGAAGCCCACGACGAGCCGTTCCAGCGCTGGAGCTTCGACGTCGCCGCCCGGGGCGGGGAGGCATACCTCCTGCCCAGCATCGCCCGGATCGAGCGGCCGCGCACGCCGCTGTTCCTCTACCTCGAGCAGACCATGGACCCGGAAGCGAGCGCCTGGCTCGCATCCGTCATGGGCACCCCCACCGTCACGCCAGAACCCTTGTCCCCCCTGCCCCCATGCGGCGTCGCCGACGAACCAGCCGCACCGATGGCTCCTTCCGAGCCCGCCCCTGCGCCGCCCCAACTGCCATCAGACCCCTGATCTCTGA
>CAYZVO010000279.1:0-9552 GCA_964481655.1 uncultured Enterobacterales bacterium
CGATGGGGGTGGTGTTGTCGTTGATGGGGTTGGCGGTCTGGATCAGGCCGATGCGGACGGTGCGTTCCATGCACGTCTCCTGTGGGGCGGGGGAGAGAGTGAACGATGGTGCTTAGCCGGCCAGCGGGCGGGCGGCATGGGGGGCGGGCCTCGGGACGCGGCGCATATTCCAGGACCTGAGTATCGGGCATCCGTGATGGAGATCAGCAAGGGGTCTGCGCGAGGCCCACCGGATCGTATGACAAAGAGATACGATGGTAGGACAGCGCAGCCCGAGGAACCACGATGAGCAGTGACAACAAGCAGCACGAATCCGCGGCCTGGGCGGGCCCTGGTGTCGAGGCCCGCATCCTCGACAACCTCGCCGACGGCATCCTGGCCCTGGACCTCGACTGGCGCATCGTGGCGCTGAACGCCGCCGCCGAGCGGCTCACCGGCTACAGCCGCGAGGAGGCCCTCGGCAAGCACTGCTACGATCTGCTGCGGTCCACCCGCTGCGGCGACGCCTGCCCCGTCCGGCTGGCCATCCAGGCCGACGAACCTCAGCGCAACGTGCTCATCTCCGCCCGGCACCGCTCTGGCCGCCGATGCTGGCTGTGCGTCTCCGCGAGCCCCGTGCGCAACGCCGACGGCGAGATCGTGGGTGGGCTCGAGATCCTGCGCGAGGCCGCCTGCATCCACGACACCTGCTGCGAGACCGAGCACGAGGTCGAGGGCGCCGGCGCCTGCGAGCACGCCGAGCGCGCCCGCCTCATCCGCGAGGCCGAGGGCGGCTACTCCCGCCCCTCCCACCGGGCCATCCTGTCGGCCGAGCTGCGGCCCGAGGACCCGGAAGGCCGCACCGTCGAGGCCGAGAAGCTCATGAGCCTGCTGCAGGCCCACGGCTGGAACCGCCAGAAGACCGCCGAGTCCCTCGGCATCAGCCGCTCCACCCTCTGGCGGCGCATGAAGGAGTTCGGCCTCATCGATTAGGTGATGAGGCACGCTCCCGCCGGATCGTGACGGGCCCTGCGCCTCCGCGCGGTGGCTTGGTTGCAGCTGCCGTATGAGTAGCGGCAGCCGATGGTGCAGGTGTCGTAGACGCCGATGTCCACCTCGGCGCAGCAGGCGCAGCCGGGTCGGGTCGGTTTCGGTCGAGGCGGGCGAAGCTGGGCCAGCTCCGGGTAGGTCCGCACGGCCCAGGCGTGGCTGTCGCAGGCGGCGGGGCGGGCGCCCAGCGCGGCGGCGAGCTCGCTGTCCGCGCAGACCACCAGCTCGAGCCCCCGCTGCCGCGCCAGCTCCTGGAGCGCGCGGGCCAGGTCCAGCTGGCGGGGATCGTCGCGGGGCGCGAGGGCGTCGTCGTGATCGGCTTCGTAGCGGCGCAGGTCCGGGGCCACCCGCCGGCCGTAGGGCTCCACGAACGAGATGGCGACTCGCTCGAACCCGGGCCCGAGGGCGTCGGCGATGCGCTGGAAGCGCTCCCGATGGAAGGCCTCGTCGTAGCGGGCCGACAGGAACACGGGGTCGTAGCGCCACAGCAGGGCGCCGGGTGGCAGACGATCCACCCAGGCCCGGGCGGCGTTCGCGGCGCGGTCCAGCGGAGGGCTCCCCGGCTCCACGGGGGTGCCCCCCAGGCCGGTGATGGTCAGGTTCACCAGGACCGGGAAGCGGCGGGCGCGCAGCGTGTCCAGGGCGGCGTCGAAGGGCCGGGGCCAGCGGGTCCAGAGCACGAACCACAGCACGTCCTCGGGACGCAGCGAGACCCGGCAGCGCCGGGGCGGGCCCGCGGGGATGTACTCGGCGAAGCCGGCCTCGAGGCGGGCCTCGAACCACGGCGCGTACAGCGCCGGGATGTCGGTGCGTCGGCTGGCGCTGATGGCGCGGGCGGTCTTGCGGAGCTTGGAGAGGGACCAGGGCATCGGGTCGACGTATTGACTCGCTGGGCGTCATCCTGCATCCTCATCGGACCGAACGGGGAATGCTGTGCTCGCGACGCTGATCTTCGCTGCTCTGTCCTCCACCGCCGCGGCCTCGGGCTGCGAGGATGTGGTGAGCGGCGAGGAAGTCGAGCGCATCCTCGAGGTGGCCAGCACCGCGTGGGTGGTGATGGACCGGGCCTCGTTCGAGGCCGCCACCAGCGAGCGGCGCGCCGTGCTGCCTTGCCTCGAGGACATGGTCTCCCCCGACCTCGCCATCCAGCTGCACATGCACGAGGCCCTGGCCCGCTCCCTCGAGCGGCGCTCGGATCTCTCCCAGGGGGCCTTCCGGGCCATCCTCGCCCTGCAGCCCGGCTGGGAGCTGCCCGCCGCGATGGCCCCCGAAGGGCATCGGCTGCGGTCGGACTTCCGCCAGGCCCGGGAGCAGGCCCCCGACGGCGAGCGGCGTCCCTTCGCTCCCCCGGGGGACGGCGCCCTGATGGTCGACGGTCAGCCCGCCCGGGACGTCCCGGTCGACCGCCCCTTCGTGGTCCAGATGCTCGATCGGCGGGGCGATGTGGTCCGCACCCACTACTTCACCCCCGGCAGCGAGCAGCCCGGTGAGCAAGACGGGCTCGCCTGGTGGGTGTACGAGGGCGAGCCGCCCGCGGCCGAGCTGGGGGTCGACCCCGCCCGGGCGCGCACCGGGCGTCTGCTCCTGGGCGGTGGGGCCGGGCTCGGCCTGCTGGCCGGCGGCGTCTACGCGGTGGCCGCCGTCCGCGCGGGAGCCGTGGAGCGGGGCGAGCTGCCCTGCGAGGATCTGCCCGCTGTGCGCTCCCAGGTGAACCAGCTGGTGGGCGCCTCCGCGGGCCTCGGGGCGCTGGGGCTCGGCCTGGGCGTGACGGGCCTCGTCCTGGCGTTCTGAGGGATTGTCAGGCCCGCTCGAAATCTTCCAGCGCTCCGGCGCGTAGGGCCCTTGACGGTTAAGCCCGTCAGAACCCACCAAGGAGAATCCCAGCATGAAGCGGAACCTCGTCTCCCTCGCAGCCCTCGGCCTGTTCACCGTCCTCGCGTTCGGCTCCAAGCAGAACGACTTCGACGACGACGACTTCGAGGATCTCTTCGGCGATGAGTTCGAGGCCGAGCACGAGGCGGCGATGGAAGAAGCCCTCGACGACCTCGAGGCCGAAGGCTCCGGTGGCGGCAGCGGCGGCTCCTACGCCGACAACGTCGACGCCTGCAAGGGCTACGTGGCCAAGTACAACAGCCTCGACTGCCTCAAGTCCGCCGGCGTGCAGCTCGACGCCAACGACATGTGCCCCTCGGCGCTGAACTCGAGCCCCCTGGACATGCGCGACTACTACAGCTGCATGGCCGACGCCTGCAAGTGCAACGGCAACATCCCCGATCGCGCGGGTGTCTCCGATTGCAAGATGCCCAGCCTCTAGCATCCGGCTGCGCTGACCCCATGGCTGAACCCGCTCCCGCGGGAACCCAGGGCATCCCTGCGCCCGGCGTGGGGTATGTCCTGCTCTATTGCGTCCTGCCCATCTTCATCGGCGGGATGATCTACCTCGCCTTCCGCGACACCTCGCTGCTGATGTTCAGCTGGGCCGAGACCATCGGCCTCGACGCCGCCATCGAGGCCATGCGGGTGCACACGCTGCCCCATCGCCCTGGCATCCCCGACTGGATCCTGTTCTCGGTGCCAGATGGTGTGTGGGTCTTCGCCTGCACCACGTTCTTCGCCCGCCTGTGGCACGACGGCGCCTGGTACTACCGTGCGTTCTGGATCGGCCTGGGCCCCGCGCTGGCCATCGGTGGTGAGCTGGGGCAGCTGACCTGGATCGGGCTCGTGCCCGGCACCTTCGATCCCGCCGATCTGCTCTTCTACGTGGTCAGCGGTGTCGCCGCCCTCTGGCTCGCCCAGCGGCACGCGGCCGCGGCGCGGGCCCGGTTGAGCGCAGGCTAGCTCCCGAACTCCAGGGCCGGCAGGGGTGGGTCCCAGCCGTCGGCGTCCAGGTCGAAGAGGATCGGGCCGGTCATGGCCCAGGGGATCTTGCTGGAGACGGGGCTCATGCTCTGGCTGCCCACCGCCTCGACCACGAACACCGCGTCGGCGTCCGGGTCCAGCTCGAAGCTGGCCGTCGTGCCCTCCACCGTCTCGATGATCTCGCCGTCCCGCAGCAGGTTCAGCGCGTCCACGACGATCCATGAAGGAGCGAGCACCTCGACCTCGAGGGTCTCCGCCCCCGTGACGATGGAGCCCGGCGGGATCGACAGGTCCAGGAAGGGGCCCAGGCTGGCGATGGTCCGGTAGCCCTCGATGGTGTCGATCAGCAGCTCGTCGGTGACCGCGGCCGGGTCGTCGGTGTCCACGCCCAGGAAGGTCAGGCTCAGGCCCGAGCTGCCGATGAAGCCGTGGTTGTCGCTCACACCCACCGGGGCGGTGAGCAGGCCGCGGGCGGCCAGGTCGTGCCAGAACTCCACCGGCTCGCCGTGGCTGCCCCCGTTCATGACCTCGATGGCATCCAGCTCGTCGCACCAGTAGTCGCCGCGGGCGATGTAGCCAGGGGACCACCCCGCCAAGCTCGCCAACCCGTCCATGGGGTGGTTGGCCTGGATGAGCGGGTCGCCCAGCTGCTCGTCGATGGCGTGGAACTCCTCGGTGGTGCTCTCCACCAGCTCCCGCCACCAGGGCCAGGCGCCGTTGTTGGGCAGCTCCGGCTGCACGGGCAGGGGGTAGAGGTTGAGGTGGCCGCGCATGATGGGGCTCATCTCGCAGGAGACCACCGTGCCCATCACACCGGACAGGCCGAGGGTGTCGATCAGGGGCGAGAAGTCCACCACGTGGTCGTGGTCGGTGCCGAAGTGCAGCTGGATGCCCTGGCCCGCCTGGACCACCACGCGGTCCTCCATGGTGATGGAGCCGTCGGGTGAGGCCGCGGCGTGGGAGTGTGGGTCGCCGATGAGCCAGTCTTCCAGGCGGTAGGTTTCTTCGAGGACCACGTCCACGACAGTCTCTTGCCCGGCTTCGAGGACCACGGCGTCCTGGGCCGTCTCCCAGCGCACCCCGCGCCAGACCAGCAGGCTGTAGCTGCCGGGCTCCACCGGCAGGCTGACCGCGCCGTCCCGGGCCCAGGCCAGGGCCGCGTAGCCGCTGGGGCTGCCCTGGACGGAGGCGCCGTCGCCGCCGTCGTAGCTCTCGGCGTAGGACAGCCGGGCTTCGAAGGGCAGCCCGTCGCCGGCGTCGATGGTCAGGGTGGCGGGCTCCCCCAGCTCCAGCGGCTGGTCGCCGGCGGACCAGCCCCGGCCCTGGGCGTAGGGCACCGGCTCGGCCCCCTCGACCATGGAGTCCAGCGCGGCCTGCTGGGCGGCGGCGGTGGTGTAGGGCCCGTAGGGGGCGGCGCCGTCGGCCAGGTCGGTGTGGTAGCCGGTGCCGCGGCCGTCGGCGACGAAGGACAGCGCGGCGCCGTCGGGGACCGCGGCCTCGAAGGCGCCCTCGGCGTCGGTGACCGCCATGGTCCAGGGGGCGCCGTCCAGCAGCACCGACACCCGGGCGCCCTCCACGGGGCCATCGGGCGCCGAGACGCTGCCCTGTGCGAGCTGGGTCGGCTCGTCCCCGATGACCAGCCAGGCGTCGGTGATGTCCGCCAGGTCCGGACCCACGCCGTAGTAGCGGGTGAACGCCAGCTGCTCGCCCTCGGCGATGGAGATGGCGTCGCCGAAGCCCGAGATGGTGGTCAGCAGGCCGCCCAGGAAGCCCAGGGCGATGTGGGGGGAGAGCTCCTCGCCGTGCTCGGCCATCAGGGCCGCGGTGCCCTCGTTGCGCTTCCCGGCCAGGGCCACCCAGGGGAAGCGGCCGTCGGCCTCGCGGCTCAGGCCCACCCCGGGGATCCAGACCTTGCTTCGCTCCTTCGAGCCCAGGACGATGTCCCCCAGCTGCAGGGTGACGTCCTCCTCCTGGGCGTGGATCGTGGTGGTCACCTCGAGCAGGGGGCTGCCCGGCGCGAGGGCGTAGTCGGTGCTGAACCACAGGCCCTGGTCGGGGATGATCTCGGGGTTCTCGAAGAAGCCCACGATGTAGTCCAGGGAGGACGCGGGACCCTCGGCCCGGATCACGGCGGCCTCGCCGTCGCTGCCGTCGCTCACCACCCAGACCCGCTCGGGGGCCATGATGTGGCCGTTGCCGGCGACGAAGACCCAGTCGTCGATCATGTCCCGGCCAGGCTGGCCCTCCGGCCGCACGATGTCGGCGTCGATCACCGCGCCGCCCTGCCAGGTGGTGAAGGAGCCCTCGCGCACGCCCTGGATGATGAACTGGGCACGGTCGTTGTAGATCTTGAGGTCGCCGACCCGCCCCTCGGCGGTCATGCCCCCGAACAGGGCGGCCTCGTCGACGATCCGTCCGGCCCGGGCCTCGTCGGGACCCAGCGCCACCGTGACGTCGGCGGGGGGCTCCCCGGTGTCCCCGGGGATCGGGTCGGGAGCGGGCTCATCGGGGGGGCAGCCCAACAGCAGCAGCGCCAGCAGCGGGCTGGCCGGGGAGGGGAGGATCTTCGATGGGAGCGTGGGGCGGCGCATGGCCCCACTCTACACCCCCCGCGACCACTCGGCGGCGAGGTGGGATACCCCTGGGAGGATGCCTCGCTCCGCCCCGCCGCCGACCATCCACCCCGCCGTCCACCTGCTCCGCTTGCTGGGCTGGCTGGTGGTCCTCGAGTTCTTCGGCGGCGTGCTGCTCTCCCCCGGCGAAGCCAGCGAGGGCTACCTGCTCTGGCTCGGGGGCGCCGCCATCGGGGCCGGCTTCATCGCGGGCGCCCTGGGCGGCCTGCTGGGCCTGGTGGGCTGGCTCCGGCAGCGGCCGGCGCTGATCATCGGCCTGGCCGTGCTCGCCCTCGCCCTCGCCAGCCTGGCGGTGGACGGCAGCCTGCTGCTGCTGCCCGTGCTGCTGATCTGCGGCGGGCTGGCCTGGGTCCGCTGGCGCTACCCCGGCAAGCCCAGCCGGGGCCGGACCGCCTTCCGTGCCGTGTTCTTCACCGTGCTGGTCGTGGGGCTCATCAGCGCCGGCCTGCGCACCCGGCGGCCCTGGGCCTGGTCCAGCGCGGATGTGGCCAGCGAGCAGTCGGTGCTGCTGGTGGTGCTGGACACCGTGCGCCGGGACCACCTCTCCACCTACGGCTACCCCCGGGACACCAGCCCCACCCTGGACGGCCTGGCCGCCCGGGGCACCAGCTACCGGGCCTGGGCCAACGGCTGCTGGAGCCTGCCGGGCCACGGCACCGTGCTCACCGGCCGCTACGCCGGCGCCCACGGGGCCCACTACGAGGGCTGGGCCCTGGCCGAGGGTGAGCGCACCATCGCCCGCGCCTTCGAGCAGGCCGGCTACGACACCCTGCTGGTCAGCGGCAACCCCTGGCTGCAGGTGGACAACGGCCTGGCCTACGACTTCGGCGCCTTGATCGAGGCCTTCGGCCACTACGTCACCCCCAACGCCTTCCTGCTGCTGCGGCTGTCCAAGGGCCTGTGGGACCGGGACCGCGACAAGGGCGGCGCCGCCGGCGCCCGGGGCCTGGGGCGCTGGCTCGACAGCCGGCCCGATCCCGCCCGGCCCTTCTTCGCCATGGTCAACGTGATGGAGGCCCACGCCCCCTACCACCAGGCTCCGCCCGCCGACTTCGAGCGCTACCTGCCGGACGACTTCGGACGCGGCGCCGCCATCGAGCTGTCCAACGACGTCTTCGGGCTGCACCTGGTGGGCGGCGACCCCCCGGCGGGCGAGGCCATCCAGCGAGCCCACGACATCTACGACGGCGCCCTGCGCGCGGCGGATCGGGTCCTGGCGGCCCACCTCGCCGAGCTCGAGGCCCGGGGTCTGCTCGAGGACACCCTCGTCGTCGTCACCGCCGATCACGGCGAGTACCTGGGCGAGCACGGGCTGTGGGGCCACGTGCACGGCCTGCACGAGCCGGTGCTGGCGGTGCCCATGGTCATGGCCGGCCCCGGCGTGGCCCGCGGCGTCTGCAGCCCGGCCACCGCCCGGCTGATCGACGTCGCCCCCACCGTCCTGCACGTCGCCGGCGTGCCCCGGGCGTTGTGGCCCCTGGCCCACGGGCGGGTCCTGGGGGAGAGCTCCATCGAGGCCCCCGTCTTGGCCGAGCAGTACGTGCCCACCCTGCTGCACGCCACCGCTGAGGCCCCCACCGGCGAGCTGGACGCCTTCGCCGTGCGCCGCTTCGCCCTGCTGGACGACGGCTACGAGCTGCACGTGCGGGGCGAGGAAGGCGCGGTCACCCACTGGCGGGCCCTGGACCAACCCGACGCCGAAGGCGCCGCCCTGCTCCCCGGCGAACACGCCGCTGCCCAGGCCGCTGCCCAGCGCCTCTTCACCCTCCGCGAGCGAGCCGATGCGACCTGGCAGGCCCCCGAAGGAGCGGCCCTGGAGCCCAGCCTCGACGGCTTCAGCAAGGAAGCGTTGAGGGCGCTGGGGTATCTGGGAGCCGAGTAGGGATCCATTCGCGGCGCTGCATCCACTGTCGGGGTGGCTGCGTCGAATCTCGCGCGTGGGGTCTGCAGCCACGGGAGCTGCATGGTGGAGCACCATCGAGGCGTCGCTGCGTCAGGGGCGGCAGGAACTGGCTATCTGGAGCCGGTGACCTGGCTTACCGGGCGGAAAGCTCTCGCTTCGAGGCGGATCCCGGGGGTGCAGGCTTGCCACGGCCTCCCTGCGGGGCGTGAGTTCTCTCGAAGCCCTGTTTCAACTTGTCTCTGCGCACCGCGTGCGCTTTCTGTCCACCTTGTGTGGATGCTACCTTCAGTGCGCTCCCCGAGGGACCGATAGGTACCTCATCGGCACCCACCGAGCACGCGTGCGCGCTGCGCTATATACTCGTCCAGTCCTCCGATCCGAACCGTCTTGGAGCATCCATGGCATTCCCGACCCTGACCCGGTTCCTTTTCCTCACCGTCATCGCGGGCTCGCTCGCTGTGGGCTGCGGCCCGGCCGACCTCGATGAGGACGGCTTCGGCGACATCAACGATGGTGGCGACGACTGCGACGACTCCGATCCCAACGTGTACCCGGGGGCGGACGAGTACTGCAACGGCTACGACGACGACTGCGACGGTGAGGTGGATGAGTCCGACGCGGTGGACGTGGACGACCACGCCTGGTTCGCCGACGTGGATGGCGACAGCTACGGCGTGGACAGCTCCATCGTCTACCAGTGCGACCAGCCCGACGGCTATGTCGAGAACGCGGGCGACTGCAACGACGACGACCCCGCCCTGAACCCCGAGACTTGGTGGTACGCCGACGCGGACGACGACGGCTACGGCGACCCCGAAGATGGCGTGCAGCAGTGCGAGCAGACTGGCGGCCACCCGGTGCGCGACGACACCGACTGCGACGACACCCGGGACGACGTCAACCCCGGCGAGGAAGAGCAGTGCGACGAAGTCGACCACGACTGCGACGACGACTGGGGCATGGTGGACAACGACGGCGACGGCTTCATGGCCTGCGAAGGCGACTGCGACGACGACAACGCCGACATCTACCCGGGCGCCGACGAGTACTGCAACGGCGTCGACGACGACTGCGACGACTTCATCGACGAAGACGACGCGGTGGACGCCCCCACCTGGTACCTCGACT
>CAYZVO010000280.1:0-9519 GCA_964481655.1 uncultured Enterobacterales bacterium
GCCGAGGAGGTCTGCGACGGCGTGGACAACGACTGCGACGGCGACATCGACGAGGGCCTGGGCGACACCTGGTACGAGGACTTCGACGGCGACGGCTACGGCGCCCCCGAGACCGGCGTGGTGGTCTGCGACTCCTGCCTCACCGGCTACGTCCGGGACAGCAGCGACTGCGACGATCGCGATCCCGCCATCTCTCCGGGCGCCGACGAGCTCTGCGACGGCATCGACAACGACTGCGACGGCGACATCGACGAGGGCTGCGTCGCCAGCAGCCGGGCCGCCACCCGCCGGAGCCTGGCCGCCCGCGGGGTGCTGCCCGGCGATGTAGCGGCGCGCCTGAAGGGCTAGTCCACCCGGTACAGGTACACCGGCGACCCGTACAGATCGTCCACGCTGCGCTGCGCCACGGGGGTGTGGCCCGGCAGGGCGAAGGTGTGGGAGATGAGCTGACAGCCCTGCAGCTGCGGGTGTTTGGCCAGCTCGTTCATCAGGGCGGGGGCCAGGTAGCAGACGAGCAGGGAGCCCGGTGGGAGCTCGATCTGGTGGATGTCCTCGAAGTGGAACGAGAGCTTCGGCTGCCGCACCAGCAGCCTCGAGAACAGAAAAGGCAGCACAGAGCGCTCGTACCCGCGGACCTGGGAGCCCGGGCAGCGCTCAGCCAGGCTGTGAGCCAGCCCACCCCAGCCCGAGCCCAGCTCCAGGATGACGGCGGGGGCCGGGTCGGGGACGAGATCGAGGATCGCCCGTCTGGAACGGGGACTGCTGGGCAGGGGCCCGATGCCGTAGCGGACCGTGGACCACAGGATCGAAACCAGGCATACGAGGGCCAGGATCAGCAGCAGAGAGTAGAGTGCGATCATCGACAGGGAACGTATTCCGTCTGGAGGCCGACCATGACCCCAACGACCCGCCACGCCGCGCTCGCATGCCTGCTCACCGCCGCCACGGTCGCCACCACCTGGACCGCCCTGGCGGACGCCGAGCTGGCCCCGGCCGCCAGCGCGGACGCCGAGACCCCCGCGGTCTACTTCACCCCCCACATCACCCCCGAGAGCCTGGTGCAGATCTACGAGGCCCTGGGGGTGGAGCTCGAGGGCGAGGTGGCGGTCAAGCTCCACTCCGGGGAGCCCGGGGGCAAGCGGGATCACTTCCTGTCCTCGGTGCTGATCGAGAACCTCGTGCACCGCGTGGACGGCACCATCGTCGAGACCAACGCCACCTGGGGCGGCCGCACCCACACCAAGGAGCACGACCAGGTGATGCACGACCACGGCTTCGCCGACATCGCGCCCTACGAGATCCTGGACGAGAAGGGCACGATCGAGCTGCCCGTGGACGGCGGCCGCAACATCGACGTGAACTACGTGGGCGCGGGCTTCGCCGACTACGACTCGTTCATGATCCTGTCCCACTTCAAGGGCCACGCCATGGCCGGCTACGGCGGGGCGATCAAGAACATGGCCATCGGCTTCGCCACCCCCCAGGGCAAGTACTGGCTGCACTCCGGTGGGAAGGCCAAGCGCAAGGGCTTCATCCCGGCGCTGCGGGCCTTCGCCTTCTATGACGAGGACAGCTTCCTCGAGTCCCTGGCCGAGGCCGCGACCTCCATCGTGGACGCCATCGACCGCGACGGCGGGCAGATCGTCTACATCAACGTGATGAACAACCTGTCCGTGGACTGCGACTGCGTGCCCAACCCGGCCGCGCCCGAGCTGCACGACATGGGGGTGCTCGCCTCTCTGGACCCGGTGGCCCTGGACAAGGCCTGCCTGGACAAGGTCTACGCCGTGCAGGACGAGACCGCGGATGCCCTGAAGGAGCGCGTCGAGTCCCGCAACGGCTTCCACACCCTCGAGTACGGCGAGGCCATCGGGCTGGGCAGTCAGAGCTACGAGCTGGTGACCCTGCACTAGATCCCGGGGGTGCGACCCTCCCCCCACAGAGGCTCCCCCTGCGGTACCGGCCCTTCGGCTCCACCGGCTTCGAGGTCTCGGCTCTGGGCCGGTGAAGGGCCTCGGCCTGCATCGAGTGCGGCGAGCGCGAAGCCAAGTGCCCCCGGAGCATCCCCATCGCCAGCTGGATGCCGCGGGTGGCTACGGACTTCGAGGGCTGACTGTCGGCGCGGGGGGGCGCCCTGCGATAGGTGAGCTTCCCCCTTGCTCCCCGGACACCCCATGGCCCAGTACACACGGCGCGAGGCCGTCACGCTGCTGCTCTCGGCGCTCCCCACCCTCTCCCTCGCCAACCTGGTCGCCTGCCAGTGCACCACCGGCGACCCCGACGGCGACGACACCGACAGCACCGGTGACACACCCCGGGAGCGGCCGGAGCTGGACGCCGAGCGGCTCTCGGCGGCCATCGCGTCGGTGCTGGCCGCCAGCCCCTGGGCGGGCCGCATCGACGAGCTGCTCGAGGGGGCCCAAGCGGAGATCGCGGTGCTGCGCGAGAACGGCCTCGACAACGCCGCCGACATCGCGACCTACGGCATGAACGGCATCCTGGCCAATGTCTCTGGGGGCATCGGCGAGAACATGGCCCTGCGGGGCGCCAACTACGACTACAGCGAGATCTGCGACGCCCTGATCGGCGAGCTGGGCACCAGCTGCGTGGCCATGCGCGCGGTGCTGCCCGACGCCACCGACGAGATCCGGGGTGTGCTGGGGAGCGACACCGTCCCCGCCATGGACGAGGTGGCCACCACGATGGCCGAGGACGAGGCCACCGCCCGCCAGCTGATGCACGAGCGGGAGCTGAACGATCAGGCCCAGCTCAACTTCCTGCTGGGACAGCAGCAGTCCGTGCGGGCCGACTACACCAACGGCTTCTCCCTGGCCGCCGCGAGCGCCAAGCTGGACTCCATGCTCAGCGGCCTGGCCCCCGACGAAGAGGTCGCCCTCTGGATGCGCCTGCCCCACGCCGCGGTGCCCCTGCGCCCCATCGGGCCGCCGGCGCCACCCCCACCGCCGGGACACGTGGAAGACAACTGCGACATCTGGGAGTGGATCAGCTTCTTCATCGGCTGGATGAAGACCCTGCACTCGGCCGGGGCCGCGGCGACCCAGAAGATGGCCGAGGTGCTCGACGAGCTGCCCGAGGCCTTCGAGTGGGCCCGGGACGGCTTCAACCACTGGCTGACCCAGGCCTGGGGCGACGAGCTTGCCGAGCAGACCAAGGACACCATCGCCAAGAAGATGGCGGGCGAAGCCGTCACGGCCAGCCGCGAACAGTGCAACTGGATCGCGGCCTTCATCGTGGTCGTGCTGTGGTTCGCGACCCTGGCCGCCACCCTGGCGGCCTTCGTGGGCTCCATGTCGTGGGCGGCGGGGTTCATGGCCGGGGCCAGCGGCGGGCTGATCGCCCTGGTGTTCATCCTGATGCTGCTGATCATCTGCTTCTACGTGCTCGAGATGATCTGCGCGGTGGTCGACATCCTGGACACCATGGACCAGATGCTCACGGAGTGTGGCTGATGACCCCCCTGCTGTTCCTGTTCATCGCCTGCGACTTCGACATCGACGACCTGAGCGATCCCCCCGAGCCCTCGTTCCTCGAGGTCACGGTGGCCTGCGAGGGCGACGTCCTCACCGTCGAGACCCTGATCGAGTCGGAGTATGACGTCAACAACGTGGTCATCGAGCGCATCGACGTCGACGAGGCCGAGCTCGATCCCCTCTTCCCCACCCTGGATGTCTCCGCCATGGGCGGCGAGCTCACCCGCTGGGAGCTCGAGACCGAGCACGCCTGCGACACCCCCATGCTCACCACCTGGACCGCCTACACGGCCCTGGGCAACTCCGCCTCGACGGACGTGGCCTGGCCCGAGGTGGATCTGGACGACGGCGCCATCGACCCGCCCTTCGGTACCGACGCGGGCGGTAGCGTGGTCACCATCCTGGGCGAGAGCATGGACGCGATCACCGCGGTGTGGTTCGGCGACAGCGAGGCCACCCTCGGCGCCGCCACCGACACCGAGCTGAGCGTGACCACCCCCGCCGGCGCCGAGGGCGTCGTCGATGTGACCCTCGAGGCCCCCTTCACCGAGCTGGTGCTCGAGGACGCCTTCACCTACTGGCCAGACAACACGGGCATGGTCACGGGCTTCTCCCAGATGCACATGCACGTCTACAGCCCCAGCTACTTCAGCGTGGGCTCCGCCTACACCACCCTGGACGCGTACGGGCCCTTCGTGCAGCTCGAGGTCATCATGCAGGAGCCCCTGGGGCCGGACCTGAGCTACCCGGTGATCTACGCCGAGGCCGGCTCCTGCTCCGGCGGCAGCTACGAGTGGGCCGCGGTGGACGTGGGCAGCTACGTCGGCTTCGCCTCGGACGACATGGGCTCCCTGGCCATGCTCTCGAACGGCAACGATCAGCCTGTGTACTACTACGTCGAGGCCGAGGTGGACCCGGATCTCTGGGGGGGCCAGCTCTTCGAGCTGACCATCAACGAAGACACCGACCTGTTCCCGGCCATGACCGTGGACGAGGCCCTGCCCATCCCCACCATGCCCAGCGACGCGTCCTTCGACTACACCGTGGCCAACGAGTTCACGTGGGGCGAGGACGTCAGCTTCACCTGGACCGACACCACGGCCCAGCGGGTGGCCTGGACCCTCTACCCCTCCGCCGGCTGGTCGGTGCTCGATACAGTGTCGTGTGTCGCGGACGCCACCACGGGCGAGCTGGTGGTCCCCTGGGACACCCTGACGGCCAACATCGACCCGTCCCAGGTCACCACCCTCTTCGCGGTGCTGACCTTCATCGAGGACGACTACACCACCATGCCCCACGACAACAGCGAGTTCTGGTCCATGGGCTTCGTGGACCTGTGGCTCTACGGCGAGGTCGCGCAGCCCTGACGGACCGCGCGACCCGACCTCTCGCTCGGATCAATAGCCGTACAGGCTCGTCTCCTGGGGGGCGCCGTTCTCCATCAGCTCGAGCAGGGCGGCGGCCAGCTCGACCTCCGGGGGCAACGCCACGTCGTCCAGGGACTCGGCGTCACCTGCGAAGCGGCCGTGCACCTCGGTCATGGTCTCCACCGCCACCGCCGGGTCCGGCCCGTACTCGGTGGCGGCCTGCTTCATACCCTCGACCAGCAGCGCCAGGGCGGTGGTCTTGCCCACCGAGTGCTGCTCCCAGCCCTGGCCGCGCTCATCCACCACGCCGTCGTGGCTGGCGATGACGTCGGCGACGATCGGGGCACCCTCGGGGGTGGTGTAGGTGATGTAGCCGCCCATGTCGAAGGCCCCGACCTCGTAGGCCTCGGGGGTCAGCTCCAGCAGCATGGCGCCCTTGCGGCGGCTCAGGAACACCGTGGCGATGTCCAAAGTGGCCTCGGGATCACCGTTGCCGGCGGTGGGGAAGCCGTAGGCTTGCGACAGCGTGAAGCCCTCGGGCGCGTCCATCTCGACCCGCAGGTCGTAGGCGATGGGCGAGACCATCCACGGCCAGGAGTCCTCCATCAGCGTGTGGGTGTCGTCCAGGTCGAAGAGGCTGAAGGCGTTGCCGCCGCGCAGGTGGGAGATGGCCGTCATCAGCTCCTGGCCCAGGCCCACGCCCATGCCGAAGACCGTCAGGCCGATGTCGTCGTCGGCGCCGGAGGCCACCATGCTCTGGAACGCACCGGGGCCGGTGGCGCCCACGTTGGGCTGCACGTCGGTGAACAGAGCAAGGCGCACCTGGTCGGTGTCGAACTCGGCCGCGCGGGCCAGCTCGTAGGCCCGCTCGAGGCCGCCCTCCATGTTGGTGGAGCCGCCTTCGTTCAGCGCGCCGATGGCCTGATCGACCTCGGGATCGGTGGGGTCGGTGAAGTCCAGCGCCGTCTGGATGCGGCTGCCGTAGGTGACGATGGCGATGCGGTCCTGGGGCCCCAGCTCGTCGGCGATCTCCTGCAGCAGGTAGCGGCTGATCTGGCCGGGGGAGGCGTACTCCTCGGAGATCTCCTCGTAGGTCCAGCCCATGGAGCCGGACACGTCCACCACCGCGATCATGGTGACGCTGGGGCGCTCGAAGGTGTCAGGGTCGATGGTGGAGGACATGCCCACCTGCACGAAGCCCGCGGCCAGGCCGTCGGCGTCGGGGGCCTCGCCCGCCGCGGCGCGCAGGCACAGCAGGGAGCTGCAGGGCTCGCCCTCGAGGCCCAGCTCGTGCTCGGAGAACATGCCCTCGACCACGAACGCCTCGGGGGGCGGCACGAAGCCGCTGGCGATCATCTCCCGTGCCAGGCCCATGTCCTGCACGCCGCCCTGGGTGGCGCCGAACTCGCCCATGGCGTTGTAGTCGGCGTAGCAGGCGCCGAGGAAGGGAAGGAGCAGGGCGAGGGAACGAGCGCGGGACATGGGACCTCCGTGGTGTGGTCCCTCGTGAAGCAAAGGGCGTGCCATCGTCGATTCACGACGTTCGAGGGTGATCCATGCTTGTCCCCGCGAGCGGACGGCCCGCGAGATCACGACATCGCTGTCGCTGCCTCCGGCTCACTGGCGGCGACGCCGGACCTCGCCCCACAGCAGGTCCCGCATCTCGGGGGTTCCCCGCTGCCAATAGCGCTTGCGGCGCAGGCGGCGGTAGTCCCTGGCGGTGCCCTCCTCGTCCTCGGCGAAGACCCGCAGGGCGAAGTCCGCGTCGTCCACCGCGACCACCAGCTCGCGCAGGGGCTGGTCGATGGGCAGCCCGTGATCGATGAGCTCCATGGTCACGGTCTGCCAGGGCTCGGCATCCCGGGGTGACGGCGGGTCCACCAGCTTGCCGCCTTCGTAGAGCACCCAGGACTGGATGTCGGGGCCCAGCGGTGCCCCGCGCTCCAGCAGCAGGGTCCGGGGCTCGGTGTGGCCTTCCCACAGAGCCCAGCGCAGCGGGGTGTGGCCGCGGGCGTCCAGGGCCCCGATGTCGGCGCCGGCGGCGAGCAGCAGCGTGGTGCTCTGGCCGTAGCGGTGTCCGGCGGCGTGGTGCAGGGGGCTGGCGCCGGCGTCGTCGGCGTGATCCAGCAGCACGCCGCGCTCCAGGAGCAGGGCGACGTCCTCGACGGCGCCCCGGTCGATGGCCCGGATCAGGGCCGAGCGACCCGAGCGGTCCTCGGTCTCGAGGCTGGCGCCGTGGGCGATGAGCAGCTCCAGCAGCTCCGGGTGGTTCGATCGCAGGGCCGTGTCCACCGCCCGGTGGCCCTTGCGGCTGATGGACTCCGGGTCGGCGCCGCAGCCCAGCAGGGCCTCGGCCGCGGTGCCGTCGCCGCTGCTCAAGGCCCAGTGCAGGGCCGGACTCTCGCCGTCGGGGGCCGCGTCGGGGTCCAGGCCGTGATCACAGAGCAGCTCGAGCAGCCCGTCCCGATCCGTCAAGGCCACCAACAGCTCGGGGTCGTAGGGCTCGAGGCTGTCGATGGGCACGCCCCGGTCCAGCACGCGCTCGAGGGGCGCCCGCCAGTCGGAGCGGGCCGCGTGCACCAGCGCGAGCCCCAGGGCGCTCAACCCGCGCTCGTCCTCGGCCAGGGGATCGGCCCCCGCCACCAGCAGCGAGGCGAAGGCCAGCTCGGACTCGGCCTCGAGCGCCAGGTGCAGGGGCCGCAGCTGCACCAGCTGCTCCTCGGTGCGCTCGTCGGGCCGTGTGGCCCGGGACAGGCCGTCGGCCAGCGCGATGATGGGCATCACCGGCAGCAGGATCAGGGCCACGATGAGCCCACCGGGCCTGCGGTTGCGCCTCAGGGAGCGGCCGATGGACTCGGTGGCCGAGGGCCCGTACTCGATGGGCACGGTGACCAGCTGGGTCACCACGCAGGGGCCATCGGGATCGGCCCCCATGGACAGCATGGACTGCACGCGGCCGATGTCGGGCTCGGGCTCGGCCAGGGCGGCGCAGAGGGCCCGGGTGGGCAGCGTTCCCGGGCTCACGGCGTCCTCGGCCGGCACCGCGGGGCTGATGAGCAGCGCGGCGGCGACGGCCAGCGCCAGGGGGTGCTGGCATCCGAGAACGGCAGGGCTGGTGCGGTCGGTCATGGCTATGCTCAGGAGCGTACCCCCCCGAGACCCCCATGGCACCGCTGCTCATCCTGTCCCTGCTCCTGCCCCTGGGCGCGCAGCAGCTCGCCGTGGAGCCGCTGCAAGGCTGCGACCCCGACGCGATGCAGGCCGAGCTCGATCGGCTGCGGGCCGAGGCCACCGAGGACTTCCTGGCGAACCGGGAGGCCATGCAGGCCCCGGGCGAGGGCGGGCGCGAGGCGGCGCGGGCCTTCGTGGAGCGCTGGGCCGAGCGCCGCGCCGGGATCGACTGTGAGGTGGGGCGCTGGACGCTGCCCGTGGACGCCATGGAGCTGGGCATGGCCGAGGCCTGGGCCGTCGCGTCCCCCTCGACCCTGCTCGCTGGCATCGGCGGCCTGTACGGGGACGGAGTGCAGATCGGCGCTGGAGGGCTCGGCAGCCGGGGCTCGGGCCTGGGGACCCAAGCTGAGACCCCCTTCCCCCCGGGCACCGGCAGCGGGGCCAGCTTCGGCCCCCCGCCGGATCGCCGCCACCGGGATCCCGTGCCCGAGAGCGCCCTGGCCGTGGGGCAGCCGGTGGTGCTCGGCGCCATGTCCCGCGAAGACGCGGAGGATGCCCTGGAGCGCTGGGACGCCCAGCTGCGCTACTGCTGGGCCAAGCACGGCCCCGACGACCCCGACGCCAGCATGGAGCTCGAGCTGGGCGTGACCATCGCCGCCGACGGCACGGTCACCGAGGCCACCATCCGCGAGATCGAGCGCCCGGACCCCGCCCTCGAGGCCTGCGTGCTGGGCCGCGCCGAGCGCGTGCTCTTCCCCCGGCCCGTGGGCGGCGGCGTGGTGATGTTGCGGGTGCCCCTGCGCTTCCACACGGTGGAGTGAGGGTCAGCCCTTCTTCTTGCGCCGGCCCGTGAGGGTCCGCCCCAGCCAGGCGGCGCCACGGGCCACCGGGCCTTCGAGGTCCCGCTGCACCAGCGAGAAGGTCTCCCGGATGCGGATGTGCTGGGGGCAGGCCCGCTCGCACTTGCCGCAGTCGATGCAGCTCGAGGTCCAGCGCGGCTTGCCGTCCTCGGCGCCCATCCCCATGTACAGGGCGTGGAACAGGGTGGGCTCGAACCAACCGAACATGTGGTAGTTGTTCAGGTTCTTGAAGGCGCCCGGGATGTCGATGCCGGCGGGGCAGGGCATGCAGTACGCGCAGCCGGTGCAGTCCACCTGCAGCAGCTCGCGGTAGGTGCCGCGGACCCTGGCGATGATGTCCAGCTCCTGCTCGGTCATGCTCTCAGGCAAGGCGTCACAGGCGACGCGGATGTTCTCGTCGACGTGGTCCTCGCGGTTCATGCCCGACAGCACCGTGGTGACCATGGGGTTGTTCCAGATCCAACGCAAGGCCCAGTCCGCAGGGCTGCGCCTCACCGCTGCCTCGTCGTACAGCGTCTGCACCGGCTTGGGGATCTTCCCCACCAGCGAGCCGCCCCGCAGCGGCTCCATCACGATCACCCCGTCGTATTCACGCCGGGGGAAAGTTACCCATCCCGCCTAGCCGAAAAG
>CAYZVO010000281.1:0-9502 GCA_964481655.1 uncultured Enterobacterales bacterium
CGCAGTCGTCGTCGATGCCGTTGCACTGCTCGGTGGCGGCGGGGTTGACCGCGGCGACGCTGTCGTCGCAGTCGGTGTCGTCGGCGACGTAGCCGCTGGGGGCCGAGCAGGCGGCGGTGGTGCTGGACGCGTCGCCGTCGCCGTCGCCGTCGCTGTCGGCGTACCAGGTGGCGGCGTCCACCGCGTCGTCTTCGTCCACGGTGCCGTCGCAGTCGTCGTCGACGCCGTCGCACAGCTCGCTGGCGCCGGGGTTGACCGCGGCGTCGCTGTCGTCGCAGTCGGTGTCGTCCGCGACATGACCGCTGGGGGCGGTGCAGGCGTCCTGGGTCGTGGCCGCGTCTCCGTAGCCGTCTCCGTCGCCGTCGGCGTACCAGGTGGAGGCGTCCGCGGCGTCGTCTTCGTCCACGGTGCCGTCGCAGTCGTCGTCGATGCCGTTGCAGAGCTCTGTGGCGCCGGGGTTGACCGCGTCCACGGTGTCGTCGCAGTCTGTGTCGTCGGCGACGTAGCCGCTGGGGGCGGTGCAGGCGTCCTGGGTCGTGGCCGCGTCGCCGTAGCCGTCACCGTCGCCGTCGGCGTACCAGGTGAGGGCGTCCAGGGCGTCCTCGTCCGCGGTGCCGCTGCAGTCGTTGTCCAGGCCGTCGCACAGCTCGTCGGCGGACTCGTTGATGCTGGCGTTGCTGTCGTCGCAGTCGCTGTCGTCGATCACGAAGCCCGACGGGGCCTCGCAGGCCACCTGCGCGGTGTCCGCGTCACCGAAGCCGTCCCCGTCGGCGTCGGCGTACCAGGTGCTGGCGTCGATCGCGTCGTCTTCGTCGATGAGGCCGTCGCAGTCGTTGTCGACGCCGTCGCACAGCTCGTCTGCGTTGGGGTGGATGGCGCCATCGGCGTCGTCGCAGTCGGTGGCGTCCGCCACGAAGCCCGACGGTGCCTCGCAGGCCGTGGCGGTGCTGTCGGGATCGCCGTAGCCGTCGCCTTCGGCGTCGGCGTACCAGGTGGTGGCGTCGATCGCGTCGTCTTCGTCGATGTGGTCGTCTCAGTCGTTGTCGACTCCGTCCCACAGCTCATCGGCCTCGGGGTGGATCGCCGGGTCGTCGTCGTCGCAGTCGGTGGCGCTGGCGTAGCCGACGTAGCCGGAGCCGGCCTCGCAGGCCTCGGCGCCGCCGTCCGGGTCTCCGTAGCCATCGCCGTCCACGTCCGCGTACCAGGTGGAGGTGACCCCCTCGTCCACCTCGCCATCGCAGTCGTCGTCCCGCTCGTTGCAGATCTCCTCGGCCCCCGGGTTCACCTCGGGATCGCTGTCGTCGCAGTCATCCCCCGCGCCGTAGCCGTCGCCGTCGGCGTCCTCGGGGCCGGTGTCGATGGACCCGGTGTCGAGGGGCTTGGCGGGATCGCAGCCGATGGAAGCCGTGATGAGCATGGAGAGCAGGATTGCGGTGACGGGTGCGCGCATGGCGAGGCTCCAGGAGCACAGGAAGGCAGCGCCACTGTAGCAGCCGGTGAGAGGCCTCGGGGGTCACATCCCGGGCTCACTCAGCCGCCTCCCCCACACACACAGGACAGTCCGTCCGCGGCGGATTCGCCAGCCACGCGCTGTCCATGGCGTAGCAGACGTTCTCCTGCACCCCCTCGGCATCCTCGCCCAGGGCCGCGCTCCAGATCTCCTGCCCGAACGCGAAGCGTGGATCGCAGCGCACGACGATCTCGGTGCGGTCCCCGACTCGGTCCAGAAACCGCCCCATGCGGCCGGGCCGGCCTCGGTCCAGGATGCCCACGGCCAGCTTGGCCGCGATGAGGTCCACCAGCTGGCTGTCCAGGATGGAGCCCGTGGGCCTGGCCAGGTCCGTGGCCTCGGCGCGGCCGTCGGCGAAGGCCTGGTAGCGGGGGCCCGATGCGCAGCGGTAGCAGCCGGTGTGGCCTGGCAGGTAGCCGATCACCCGGCCGCCCTCGCCGTGCTGGTGGACGCCGACGAAGACGGCGGGGATGCCCCGCGCCACGGCCTGGGCGTTGATGGTCGCGGTGTGCTCGAAGCTCCCGGTGGCCGCCAGCACGAGGTCCACGCCGCCGAACAACTCGTCCAGGTCGTCGCCGGACATGGCGTCCATGGGGCGGTCGCAGCTGCACAGCTCCACCAGCGGCGCGATGTCCAGCAGGCGGTCCACCATGGCCTGGGCGCGGCCGCGGCGCTCGATGGCGTCGCGGACGTCGTAGGCGGTGTGGCAGAGGTCGGGGAGCGTGACACGTCCCGGATCCCAGAGGGTCAGGCGGCCCGGCTGCATGCGGGCGATGCTCTCGACCATGGGGCTGGCGGCGCCGAGGCCCATGACCAGCACGTGGCAGCGGTGGAAGTCGGGGCTGACCACCCCGCGCAGCTGCAGGCTCAGCTCTTCGTCCAGCATCCCGATCCGCTGCTGACCGTGAAGCCGACGGTGCTCGTGCAGCAAGGTCGGCGCCTGCTGGGGGGGCGCTGGAGGCGGCACCGGCGCCGGCGGGGGAGGGGAGGGCCGTGCGCTCCCACCCCGCAGCCACACCGGGTTGAACTCCCGCTCGGGGAACTCATCGGCGGGACACACCAGCACGCTGCTGGCGACGTAAGGGCGGTCCACGTCGTCCCGGGCGATGACCCAGGGATGGATGGTGACCTCGCTCGATCCGCAGCCGGTGAGGATGGGCATCAGGAACCACTCCATCCACTCGTTCTGCTCGAAGACCATCCGGGCGTAGCCCAGGTCGCCCTGGCCGGGGCCCGACTCGGCGGACGGGCGCACGAAGTGGTCGGGGTGGCTGTGGATGTCGCCGGTCCACAGGCGCATCTGGGCGCCCTGCTGGGCGAGGTGGTGCTGGCGGCGTCGCTCGCCCCAGGCGGCGTCGGGGGCGTAGGCGGCTCGTCTCGCCCGCGCCGACCCCCCCTCGTCGAACTCGATGACGTCGAAGCCCACGGTGTCCTTGGGGCCGAAGCCCTTGGCCCCGGTCTCGGGCAGGCAGCGACCGACGTCCATCAGCAGCTGGATCAAGGCCTCCTCGGTGAAGCACATGGGGAAGCCCGCGCGGGGATAGCCGCGATGCTGCTTCCAGAGGCAGTCGGGCAGGGGGTGGCTCCAGCGGTCCCCGTGCCGGCGCGGTCGCTTGCCCGAACGGAACGGGGCCAGCATGTGGAGGGGGCCGTCGGGGTGGTGCTTCCGGTACCTGGCCATCGTCGCTGCTCCTAGGGGCTGGGGAAGGTGCCGGTCTCTTCGAGCACCGAAAAGGCCGTGGCCCAGAAGCGGGCTCGCAGCACGGTGTCCCGCAGGTCCCGGGGGCTGTCGGCCGGGGTGCGCGCGTGGTCCGACCCCAGGCAGATGAGGCCGTCGGCGAACACGTGGCAGCGGGTGATCGCGTGACCGTTCTGAGGGTTGTCCCGGTTCCAGGGGTTGCTGCGGCAGAAGGCCACGGCCTTGCGGCCGTCCAGGGTCGCCACGTACTCGAGGCGGAACAGCCGCCCGTCCTCCCGGCAGTCCCAGGCGTCCTCGATGGCCACGAAGTGGCCCCCATCCACGGCCATGAAGGCGTTGGGGTTCAGCTCCCTCATCACGCGCATGGCCTCGCTGGCAGGGGGCGGGGCGTTGGGGCCCACGGGACGGGGCGGTCCCCCGGGGGCCGGGTCGGTCTGGCCACCGGCGCCGTCGTTGAGGTCGTTGATCAGCTGGCGCAGGCGGTCGAGAAGTTCGGACATGGGGTTCCTCCTGCTGGGCGGCGGGGCCGCCGTGGCGTTCGGGAGGTCAGACGCGCCGGCCGGGACAGACCGGACAGTCGGCAGCTGCCGGCCCCGCTGTCCGGCCTCGCCGCCGCCCTGCGTCCAACGGGCACAGGAGCGGCCCATGTCCCACCCAGCTTTCATCCACCTGCAGCCGGGCACCACCTTGCCCGACGGCGCCGGACACCCCCACCGCTACCACGTCGTCCGCCTGTTGGCGGTCGGCGGCCAGGCGGTGCTCTACATCGCCCGGGACGCGCTGCGCGGGTGCCTGGTGGTGCTCAAGGTGCACCTCCCCCCGCTGTTCGGGGGTGGCCTGGTGCCCGTGGGGGCCTGGCCCGCCGAGATCGCGCGGCTGCTCGAGCGCCACCCGGTGCCCCCCGCCGAGTGGGGCCGCTACCTGGACCGCGTGCGCCGCAACCTGGCCCGTCAGGACGCGGTGGCCCAGGACCACCCGCAGGTGCTGCCGGTGCTCGAGGTGCTCGAGCCCTGGGCCCCGGTGGACGAGGGCGGGACGCCGCTGCCGGTGCTGGTGGCGGTGATGCCCTACGCCCGGCACGGGGATCTGCTGCGGGCCCTGCGTCGGCTCGAGCGGGATCTGCGGCCCTTCGCCCTGGCCCTGCTCGAGGCGGGCCTCGAGGTTCTGTGCTCCCTGCACGCCTGCGGCTTCACCCACGGCGACGTGCGCCCGGGCAACCTGCTGCTGATGCCCGAGGTGGGCCCGACCCCCCTGGTGCTCATCGACTGCGACGCGGGCCACCACGTCTCGGACGACGAGCGCACCGGCGCCCGCCTCGCCCCGGGGCGCACCTGGCTGCACCCGGACCACCGCCGCTACCGCGCGGGGGATCTGCAGGCCCTCACACCTCAGCAGCGCGCCTGCTTCGACGTGGTGATGTGGGCCTCGTCGGTGCGCCGGGAGGTCCTGTTCGCCCTGGGCGTGCGCGGCATCGGGGAGCCGGGTGTGGGCGAGCAGCTGCTGGGCTCGGAGCTGGCCGCGGTCTTCGCCGGCCTGCAGTCGGGCGATCTGCGGGACGCCGCCCAGGCCCTGGCGTCGGTGCGGGAGGCCCGCCAGCGGGTGGGGCCCGGGCTGGCCCGCTCCCTCGGCGAGTTGGCGCTGGTGGAGGACGCCGCCCCGGCCGAGGCCGCGCCCGCGATCGTGGAGGTCGAGGTGGAGCTCGAGCCCGATCCAGCCGATGTCGAGGAACACGCCACGGTGCCGCCCCCCGGTGGCTTCGTGGAGCCACCCCCTGTGGATGTCGACGGCGAACCGGCGCCCGCGACGGTCCCGCCCTGGTTCGAGGATGTGGCCCTGCGGCGGCGCGCCGGCCGGCCCGGCCCCCCCGCCGATGATCGGCCGCGGCGCGCTCACCGCGGGCTGCTGCGCGGCCTCGCAGTGCTCGCGATCCTCGCCCTGCCCATCGCCGCGTTGGGGGCCATCGCCGCCCGCGGCCGACAGGTCCAGGTCGTTCCTCAGGCCGAGGTGGAACAGGGGGCCGATGTGGACCACCTGGTGAGCGGCCCCTGGGCCTTCTGCGAGGGGGTGAACCCCGCCGGGGTGACCTGCCGCAGGCTCGGCGCAGGCCACCTGGAGGACCCCTCCACCCGGACCGCCTTCGACAACGCCCTCGCCCACGCTCGACAGGCCCACGACACGCTCCCGTCGAGCCCCCGCGCCGCGGCCGCCCTCGGCCTGCTGCAGGCCCAGGTCTGCACCCTGCTCGAGGACCCGGTCGCCTGCGTGGAGGCCCGCTCCCTGCTGCTCGACGGCCTGGCCGTGGAGGACCCCGCCTGGGCCGGCAAGGTGGCCCGGAGCCTGACCTGGCTGCACGAGGGCTGGACCCTGGCCGAGCGCCCCATGGCCGACGAGGGCGAGTGGGACCAGGCGCTGGAGCGCTGGAGCGCGGTGGCCGAGGGGCTGGAGCAGGCCTGGGTGCTGCGGGCCCGGGGCCGACGGGCCGAGCTGCAGGGCGCGCCCGCCGAGGCCAGCGCCTGGTACGCCCGGAGCGACGCCGCGGCGCTGCCCTACGAGCACGGCGCCCACGGCACCGAGTCCGCGCGGCTCCGGTGGCGCAACGGGGCCTCGCTGAAGGCGCTGGCCCAAATGACCACGGAGGTGAGCCCATGAACTGGCGCTGGATGGACGTCCTCTCGTCGCCGATCCCCGTCGGCCCCGCGAACGTGCTGGAGCTGATGGCCCGGGAGCTCGAGCACGCGGCCCTCGAGGCCCGCCTGCACCCCGGCGGGGTGCGCGTGGTCCTGGTGGAGGCCGCGCGGCGGCCGGCCCTCGAGGACATGGTCACCACCCCTCGCTTCCAGCGGGCTCTGGTGCGCAGGCTGGCGGCGGGCAGCGCGCTGCGCTCCGCCCCACCGCCGCTGGTGGTGCGCTACCGGCTGGACCCCGAGGTGGATCGGCCGCGGATCCGGGTCGAGGCGGGGCTGCCCCTGCCCCCCAGGGTGATGGTGAGCGGTCCGCTGGTGGTGGGCGGTCCCTACCGCTCGGATCAAGGCCAGGACTGCATCCTCGCGGGCCGCGGTCGCCGGCGCCGGGCCTCGGCGGGTGGGCTGAACCACGTGGTGTTCGCCGACAGCGCGCGCTTCGTGTCCAGCACCGCCTTCCGGCTGCAGTACGACCCCCTCGTCGAGGCCTGGGCCCTGTTCGTGGGCGCCCGCAGCCGGGGCCTGGTCCGCCGGGTGCGCGCCGGGCGGGAGCGGGAGCTGCCTTGGTCCGGCGGGGTGCAGGTCGCCAGCGGCGACGAGGTGCTGTTGGTGGCCCGGGATGAGCTCGAGGGCGCGCACACCCGCTGCCGCCTGCGATTGCTGCCGGCGGCGGACGAAGACGGAGGTGAACGATGAGCGGCCTGTGGGACGGCATCGCGGCGCGCATCTTCGGCGCGCCCCAGCGCCCGGACCGGGTGGACCCCATCTTCCAGCAGCTCTGGCAGCAGCTCGAGCAGGTGCTGGACCGGGAGCGCCGCTGGATGGACGAGCGCCGTCAGCTCTGCCCCGGCACCCTGGTGTGGTGGGTGCACCCCCACGACTTCGAGGGCGTGCTCCGCTTTCACCTGCCGGCCGTGCACGAGGGCATCCAGGCGCAACTGCCGCTCATCCTGCGGCGGCTGCGCTACCCCGAGGGGGCCAGCGTCACGATCCACGTGCGCCTGCCCGCGTCCCCCGACGAGGTGGGGGTCGCCCCCGGGCGCACCGTGGTGGAGGCCTTCCACACCGCGCCCGACGCGCCGCCGCCCTTCCCCGTCAGTGAGCCGGCCATGGCCGAGGTCACGGTGGGGGCCCCCGTGGGGATCGCCCCGGCCCCGGAGGCTCCCCCCCTCGCCGAGGTCTCGGAGACCCCGCTGCTGTGGGTGCGCTGGGAGGACGGCGAGGGGCCCCGTGAGCAGCCGGTGCTGCGGTCGTCGGTGCTGGGCCGGGCCGCGCCGGGCACGCCTGTGGATGTGCCGCTGGTGGCGGACGGCTTGGACGAGGGCCACCCGCTGCGGTCCGTGGCACGGCGGGCGATCCAGCTGGACCTGGAGCCCTACACCCTCCGCCCGCGGGTGCGGAACCTGTCGCGCGCGGTGGGCCTGCGCTGGCTGCCCCACGGGGGCGGCTCGGAGGCTCTGGCCCCTCAGGCCGCGCTGGCCCTCGAGGGCCCGGGCCGCCTGCTGTGGCCGAGCCCCGACGGGGTGGTGCCCGGCTTCACCACGGAGCTCGAACCGGCCTGGGACGGCCATGCCGAGCTCGAGGCGGCGGGGCGCTGTCAGCGCGTCCTTCTGCGGGCCCCCTTCACCCGTGTGCGGGCGGATCCCCGGGTGCTCGGGGACCGGGATCTGCGCTTCGCGGTGGACCTGAGCGCCGACCCGGAGCGCCCCAGGCTGCTGGACCAGGGCTCGCTGCGGCTCTGCCTCGCGGGACAGGCGGGCCAGGGCAACCTGGTGGTGCGCTGGGGCGTGGCGGAGCTGTCGGCGGGCGACGTGCGCGTGACCCTGGTGCTCCGGGAGGGCTGATGCGGCTCGAGGTGCACCAGCGCTGCGAGGCGGGCCCGTTGCGGACCGTCAACGAGGATCGGGTGCTCGCGCTGCCCGAGCGGGGCCTGTTCGCCGTGATCGACGGCATGGGCGGCGGCGAGGACGGCGCCCGGGCCGCGGCCGTTCTGGCCGAGCAGCTGGAGGCGCACTGCACCGGCCGGCCCGACGCCGGGCTGCTGGTGCGGACCCTGGAGCGCGTGGACGCGCAGCTGCAGGACGAGGCCCGTCGACGCGGCCTGTCCCGGCCCATGGCGGCGGTGGTCGCCGTGGCCTGGGTGGACCTCGACGACCCGGAGGGGCGGACGGTGGTGGCCAACGTGGGCGACAGCCGGGTCTTCCTCTTCGACGAGCGCGGCGACGGCCTGCAGCTCACCCGGGATCACAGCTGGGCGGACCTCGACGCGCTGCCCGAGGCCGAGGCCATGCGCTCCCGCCTCCGCCACGTCATCACCGCCGCCGTGGGCCTGGGTGCACACCCAGCGGACGACGGCTCGCCCTGGGTGCACACCGAGATCGCGCGCCTGCCCCCCGGCAGCACCATCGTGCTGGTGACCGACGGGGTGGGGGACTTCATCGATCGAGCCGCCATCGCGCGCTTCGTGTCGGGCAGTGAACGATCCGCTGAAGCGGTCGTGCACGCCATCTTCGACGGGGCGGTGGCGCAGCAGCGCGCCCGCGGCACCGGCGACAACCTGGGCGTGGCCGTGGTCCACCGCCCTGCACCCCGAGGAGGACACCCCATGACCCACCTGCTCCGCCGCGCGCCCTTCGGCCTGTCCGGCTCGC
Source organism: uncultured Enterobacterales bacterium (assembly GCA_964481655.1). Lineage (GTDB taxonomy): Bacteria > Myxococcota_A > UBA796 > UBA796 > JAFGLY01 > CALDOK01. The sequence continues at coordinate 8,542 of CAYZVO010000281.1, forward strand.
TCTTCCTGCTGCTGGTCCTGGTGGCCGCCGCCGCGGCCTGGCTGCGCCTCGAGGCCCTGGCGGTCAGCCAGGACGGGGCCCTGCTGCTGCCCGGCAGCGCCGCCGATCAGCTCGCCCCTGTCGTGAGCTTCTACGACGACCCCGACGATCAGGCCTTCGCCCTGGGCGTGCTGGCGGAGCGGGTGGAGGAGCTGCAGGGCAGCCGCGCCCTGTCCCTGGAGGCCATCGCCTTCGCGTCGGTGGGCGTGGACGCTGCGCTGCCCGATCCCGAGCACGCCCCGCTGGTGAACCTCCGGGCCCGGATCGACGCCGCCGAGCTGGGCCAGGATCGGGTGCTGCTGCTGGGGGAGCAGGGCGCCCACGAGCTGTGGCGCCGGATGCGCCTCGAGGGGCTGACGGTGCGGGCCTCCGCCGAGTGGCGCCGGGGGATGCTGCCCGGGCTGGCGCTGTGGGTCGGGGCCTGGCTGTCCCTGGGGCTGGGGCTGGCGCTGGTCGCCGGCGCGCTGCGGAGGCCCGGCGAGGCGGGCGCTGATCGCGCCCCCGCGGCCTGGCGCCTGCTGGCGGCCATGGCGGCCATCAGCGCCCTGCGCTTGGTGCTGCAGGGGGCCTGGCAGGGGCCGCTGGACGGTGGGATCTCGCTGCTGGCTGGTGGCGGCGACGTGGCCATCGCCGCGGGCTTGGTGCTGGCGGCGCTGGTGATCCTCCAGTCGGCCTGGTCCCGCTGGGGGGCCGCCGTGGCCCGCATCAGCGCCCACTGGCCCGCGCTGGGCCTGGCCATGGCCGGGGTCCTGGCCCTGGGCCTGTTTGGCGTGGGTCCCGCGGGCAGCGACGCCCACATCAACCTGCCCCTGCCCGTGGTGGGCAGCGTGCAGCCCCTCGAGGCGGTCAAGGTGGCGCTGCTGGTGGGTGTCGCCATCGCAGTCGTTGTCCGTCCCGTCGCAGATCTCGATGGCCACCGGGC
>CAYZVO010000282.1:0-9339 GCA_964481655.1 uncultured Enterobacterales bacterium
CCTCGGCCTCTGGGGCCTCGGGCTCGGGAAGATCGGGTTCCGCGTCCTCTGGCTCCGGCTCCGGCTCCGGCTCGGGCTCGGGCTCCGGCTCCGGCTCGGGCTCCGGCTCGGGCTCGGGCTCCGGTTCGGGCTCCGGCTCCGGCTCCGGCTCGGGCTGTTCGGGTTCCAGCACACCAGGCTCATCCGCCTCGGCGATCTCCGCCTCATCCACCGTCAGCGTGTTCTGCAGCTCGATGGTCTTGGTCTCGGGCTCGTCATCCTCCAACAGCGACGGCGGAGCCACGAAGAACCCGTCCTTGTCGATGAGGGGGAAGTCGTCCTGGAACGGGACCTCGAGGGTCACCCTCCTGCGGGGTGTCTGCTGTGCCCGGGTCTTGTGCACCAGGGCCGGCGGCGGCTCTGGCAGGGGCGGGGGCACCGGCGCGGCGGGGGAGACCTCGGCTACCGGTGGGAGGGCCGGTGTCGGCGTGGCTCGCCGCTGGTAGCGCGGGGTGCTGGGGCGGCTGAACAGCGAGGGGCGCAGGTCCGGCTCGGGGCGGCGGGGGATGGGGGCCAGCTGGACGCCCTGGTCGGCCAGGTAGGCGGCCAGGGCTTGTTCCGTGGCGCCGTGGCGGAAGCGCAGGGCCGAGACGGCCTGGCGCACGGCGCGGGCGGGGGCCAGGCGGTAGCCGCCACCCCAGCGCAGCAGTCCCCGCAGCATGAGGATCAGGCGCTCATCACCGGCGGCGATGCGCGGCAGGTCCCGGGCGACCGCGGCGGGGATCCCCGGGGACAGCAGGCGTGCGGTGTCGCGCTCGGGCTCCGGCAGGGGCCAGGAGCCGCCCAGGCAGGTCCACAGGACGGCGCCGATGCACTGGCAGTCCCGGGCCTGGATGCTCTCGGCCTGGGGGTCGGCGGCCTGGAGGATGAGCTCCGGATCGGGGCCCACCAGCAGGGTGCCCTCGCGGGTCCAGCCCACCGAGGCCGGCGAGAAGCCGCCGTGGCCCGCGCCCTCGTCGTGCAGCACGGCGAAGATCTCGGCCAGCTGGTGCACCAGCGCCAGGCCCGCCGCCACCGGCATGGGCTCTCGGAGCTGGGCGCAGGACAGCACCAGGCCGCCTTCGACGAAGCAGCCTGGGCCCCTCGGTTCGGGCGCAACGCGGGCGAAGGGCGGGAAGGTCGGCAGGTGCGCCAGGCGGGCCCGCAGATCCGGCCGCCCGGTCCACAGCTCACCCGGGCCCAGATCGGGCCAGGTGGCTGCGCTTCGCCGGAGTCCTGCGGGTTGGGGCACGGGGGGACCGGGGAGAGGGTGACAACGCAGCCACGTAGCGGGCTTCCGCAGCCGGGACCACTCGCTCGAACACGGGAAACCCCACCTTGATTGGCCGAGTCCTGGCCGTTACCATGCGGGCTTCGCTGCGCGGGGCCGATCCCGCCTGGCATTCGACCGCGAGAAGTTCCTCATGAATCGCGTGGAAGCCGCCATCGCCGAAGGGCGCTGTGTCATTGCTCTGGGCAGCCAGTTGCTGCGAGACTCCGATGTGCTGATGGAGATCCGCCACCGCGCGGCCATCCCCATGGTGGTGCTCGGAGGTGATCCTGTCGATCCCGTCGTGCCCGTCTCCGCCGACGCGCTGTCCCCCTGCCTCGACAAGCAGGGTGGCGTGCTGGTGCTGGTCGAGCCCGACGCGGCTCGCGACGCCAAGGGCCTCGCCGCGGTCGCCGCCGCGCTGCAGAAGGGCAAGAACAAGCCGCGCATGGTCGTCGCCGCGCGGGCGTTCAACCCCTTCCTGATGCCGATGGCCCTGCGCCTGCTCAAGATGGAGCAGGAGCGCAAGCGCGCCCGCGACTTCCTGGGCACGCTGCCGGTTCCCGCCGCGGCCCCGGTGGCCGCACCTGCGCCCAGCAAGCCGGCCGCCACCTCCTTCGCCGAGGCTCTGGGTGGTTCCAAGCCCAAGGCTGGCAAGGCCGGCAAGGCTGGCAAGGCTGGCAAGGCTGGCAAGGCTGGCTCCGGTGAGCGGGCCCCCCGGGTGGGCTTCTCCGGCCGCGAGGCCGAGCTGTCGGAGCTGTCGTCCCTGATGGGCGAGGGCGGCCCCGTCGTCGTCGCCGGCCCCAAGGGCGTCGGCCGCCGCTGGCTCATCGAGCGCTGCCTGTCCGAGTCCCCGCTGCGCCGCCTGCCCGACGTGGTCTTGAGCTGGAGCTCCGCTGCCGATCACCTCTACGCGCGGCTGGCCCAGGCCACCGAAGATGCCGGCGATCAGCGCCTGGCGAAGGCCATGCGCTCCGCCAGCAACCGGCCCGCGCCGGTGGAGCTGGCGCAGCTGGCCGTGGAGTGCCTGCAGGCCGAGGCCCTGACCGACGCGGTCATGGTCATCCACGTCGACGACCGGCTGATGCGGGACGACGGCTCCATGCATCGCCGCGGCCGGCTCGAGCTGCTGCTCGAGGCGCTGCTGTCCGCCCGCTATGCGCCCCGCCTGATCTTCACCATGGAGCTGCAGCCCGTGTTCTACCGCGAAGGCGCTGGCGCCGCGCTGCGCGGGCTGACCATCGGCGGTCTGGCCGGCAAGGAACTGTTCGAGATCTTCGACGCCTACCGCTTCTCCGACGCTCCGCGGGACAAGATGGGCGAGGTCCACCGCCACACCCACGGCCACCCCATGGCCACCCGCACCGTGGCGGTCATCGCCCGCGGCGCCAAGGACCCGGCCGCGGCCATGGTCGACAAGAAGACGCTGCGGCTCGAGACCATCCAGCAGCTCGAGCCCCTGGCCCGCAAGCTCCGTCGCCGGGTGGAGCGGCTGCCCGACACCCTGCGCAAGGCCCTGGCCACCATCGCCCACCTGCAGCACCCGGCCCCGGCCGACATCCTGCAGAAGGTGGGCATCTCCCGCGCCGACCGCATCTCCCTGCTGGCCAAGGGCCTGCTCGAGAGCACCCCGATCCAGGGCAGCGAGCGGCTGTACTACGTGCACCAGTTGGTCGCGCTGCAGCTGTCCCGCCGCGAGGTCACCGACTACCCCACCTTCGAGACTCTGGGCCACGCCTACCTCGAGCTGGGCAAGCGCTCCCGGGGCAGCGAGAAGCTGCAGCTGGGCCTCGAGGGCAACCGCTGCCTGCTCATGGCTCGCCGGGGTCGCAGCGCCGTGCGCTTGCCCTTCCCGGATCAGGACGCCGAGGTCGAGTCGGTGCGCGGGCTCATCCGCGCCCGTCAGCCGCGGCTCGATCTGGCCGAGCAGCGGGTGAACTACCTCATCAAGGCCGACCCCGGGAACACCGAGGCCCTGCTGCTCAAGGCCGAGACCCTCATCGCCGCCAAGTCCGACGACGAGAAGATCCAGGCCGCCTTCGACCGCGCCGCCCAGGCCGCGCCCACCCCCGAGGTCTTCCACCTCGAGGCCAACTGGCACCAGAGCGGTCCCCGCAAGCCCGGCAAGGGCAGCAAGCGCGACGCCGCCATCGAGGCCCTGCAGCGTGGCTGCGCCCTGTTCCAGGACAACGGCCGCATCCGCCGCCGCCTGGCGGGCTTGCTGCTGGACGCCCGGCGCGAGGACGAGGCCATCGAGGTGTTGAAGCAGACCCTCGAGCTCGAGCCGATGATGCCCGACACCTACGGGCTGCTGGGCCAGATCATGATGGACCGCGGGCCGGCGAACTGGCAGCAGGCCACCGAGTACCTCGAGGAGGCCATGCGCCTCTCCCCGGACGACTCGCTGCACCTGGCCCGCATGGGCCGGCTCATGCGCCTGCGCGGCATGCTCGAGCGCGAGCAGCGCGAGGATCACTGGGCCAAGGCCAGCGAGTACTTCGAGCGCGCGCTGAAGGACCAGCGCCGCAACCACCGCGCCATGATCGAGCTGGCCACCCTGCTGCTCGACCGGCAGGACACCGACGAGCTCGAGCGCGTGGCGTGGCTGCTGGACAAGGCGGCCCAGCCCCGCGGCAAGGGCAAGCCCCGCCGGCCCGACAAGGTCCTCGAGGCTCGCCTGGCTGCCCGGCGCGGCCGGGTGGACGAGGCCGAGGTGGTGCTCGAGCGGCTGGTGCAGCGGGACCCGAAGAACCACCGCGCCCGCGCGGCCCACGCCGAGGTCCTCTACGCCAAGAGCCGCATCTTCCGGGCCCACTCCGAGTACCAGCGCGCCCAGCAGGACGCCCCCGAGGGCGCCGCCGAGCGGCACGCCTACGAGGCGGCCATGGCCCAGCTGCAGGCCCTGATCGAGTCCGGTCAGGCCATCGAGCTCGAGCGCCAGGCCGATCTCGCGGCCACCGACGGCAAGCCCGAGGAGGCCGCGGCCCCCACCGAGGCCCCCGCGGTGCCCAAGCCCGAGCGTCGCCGCACCCGCCGTCGCGGCGGTCGTGTCCGCCTGGTGGACGCGAGCGTGGAGATCGTGCAGGTCAAGCCCGACGAGGCGCCGGTCCCGGCGTCCGCCGACGACAGCGAGCCGTCCGCAGGAGGCGCCGCCGAGGAGTAGCCATGGCGTACCGCAAGGATCGCAACATCACCAAGGATGTGCCCAACTACAGGCGGATCCTGGCCCACCTCACCCCCGATCGCGATCACGCGGCCATCTACTTCGAGCAGGAGCTCGACCTCTCCAGGACCCTGGCGTGGATCGAGGCCGAGCGTGAGCGCACCGGCAAGAAGATCTCGCTGCTGCACGTCTTCATGGCGGCCACTGGCAGGATCCTCAACACCCGCCCCCAGCTCAACCGCTACTGCTCCGGGTACCGCATCTACCAGCGCGACGGGGTCACCATCACCATCTCGGTCAAGAAGTCCCTCGAAGATGGGGCCAAGATCGTGATGCTCAAGGTGCCCATCACCGAGGCCGACACCCCCGAGAGCGTGCACGACAAGGTCGTGGCCAAGGTCAGCAAGGGCCGCAGCGGTGAGACCCACGATGAGAAGGAGACCGCGCTGTTCCTCAAGCTGCCCGGGCTGATCCTCGCGCCGCTGGTCAAGGTCGTGCTGTGGCTGGACCGCTGGCACCTGCTGCCCGGCTTCTTCGCCGACCCCGACCCCATGTTCACCTCGCTGGTCTGTGCGAACCTGGGTTCGGTGAACCTCGAGTCCGGCTACCACCACCTCTACGAGTACGGGAACAGCCCCTTCTTCGCCGTCATCGGCGCCATCCGCGACGAGGCGGTGGCCGTGGACGGCGAGCCTGCGGTGCGGCCCATCGTGCGCATCAAGTACACCTTCGACGAGCGCATCGACGACGCCCTGGCCTGCGCCCTGTCCCTGGCCGCGCAGAAGAAGATGATCGAGGACCCCGCGACCATGATCGCGGACGACGGCTAGCGCACGGTCACCGGGAAGTCCCGCTCCACCAGGACCCGCTCCCCCTGCTCGGCCACGATCGTGACCCGCAGGGCCGCCGGCCCCGCGGGCTTCTTCTGGTCGATGGTGGTCTCGTGCTCCACGCTGATCTCACCCCGGGCGGGGATGCGGGTGTCGGCGGTCAGCGCGTGGGGTGGCTCGGGCTGCACCGTGCGCTCGAGGCGGTGCTCGAGGCGATCGTGGAGCTCCTCGCCCTCGGCGTCCACCACCACTGCCCGCAGCAGGTAGGCCTTGCCGGGCTGGCCGGTGGGGAACGCGTGGCCGGCGCCGGTGTTCTGGACCCGCAGGGTGAAGCCGAAGGGCTCGCCGCGGGCGAGCTCGGGGCTCTCGAGCTCCAGCAGCACGCTGACCGCGCGGCCGTGGTCCACGGCCATGGCGTGGCTGGCGTGGGCGGCGAAGTGGCCGGTGGTCGCGCTGCCCGCTGTGGGCGGCATGTGGCAGTCCTGGCAGCGGATCCCCGCGTCGCGGTAGCTCGAGCGGTACCACTCGCCGTAGGTGTCGTACCAGGCCAGCTCGCTGTCGGGCCAGGTCAGCTGGTGGCAGGCCGCGCACAGGGCCGGGGAGGCCAGCTCGGCGCTGGCTGCGGTGGGGTGGGGGGCGGCGCCCGATCCGCGGGGGCCCAGCACGGTGCCCTCGCGCAGGTGGCAGCTGGCGCAGGTCACGCCCTCGCGCTGCAGGGTGGGTGACCAGGAGGTGTTGGCCGCGTGCTCGGGCGCGGTGGGGTCGCCGTCGGTGTTGCGCACCACCTGGTTGGGGTGCTGGATGAGCAGGGGCAGGTGGCAGGCCTGGCAGGTGGTGGGCTCCGAGGCGTCCCGCAGGGCGAGGCTGTAGGCCTCGCCGGCCCAGCCGCTGGCGTGGGCGCGGGCCCCCCCCGGGTGGGCGAGAACGCCCGGGCCCGCCGGGCCCCCCAGGGGGGGGGGGGTGGGCCCCGGGGGGGCGGGGGGCCGGCGGGGCGGGGGGGGGGCCCCGGGGCGCCCCGCCGGGGGGGGCGGCCGCCCGCGCCGGCCCAGCCGCTGGCGTGGGCGCTGCCGCGCCAGTGGTGGACGATCTCGCCGTGGCAGGCGGCGCAGCCCTGGGCGGTGGGGTTGGCCAGGCCCTCGGGGAGGGCCAGCGCGGTCATGGGCAGGCCGTCGGGGAACAGGGGGCCGTCGTGGACGGCCTCGGGCGCCGGGAGGGGGGTGGCCGTGGGGGCGGGATCGGGCTCCGCCTCGGGGGCGGGTTCGGGGGCGGGATCGGCGTTGCGGCCGCGGCGGGCGGCCCAGCCGCCTGCGGTGAGCAGCACGGCGGTGACGATCAGGGGCCAGCGCAGGACGAACATGGGGTGCTTCCTCTCGGCCATGGGTCAGTAGTCGATGACGCTCGCGTCGTCGGTGCCGACGGACATCGGGACGGCGACGCGGGCCCCGTCGGGGCCGTGGACCATGGCGTGCAGGCGGTAGAAGCCCATCACGCGGCGCACGTAGGTGCGGGGCTGCTCGATGGGGATGAGCTCGACGAACTCGTCGATAGGCGTGTCGTCGGGCATGGGGGCCCGCCAGTCGGAGACGGCGTGGGGGCCGGCGTTGTAGGCGGCGGCGGCCATGGGGACACAGCCCCCGAAGCGGTCGATGAGCTGCCGCAGGTACCAGGCGCCGAACTGGATGTTGGTGCCCGGGTCCATCAGCTCCCGGGGTGAGTAGCGCTCGCGGCCCATGTCGTGGGCCACCCGGGCGCCGGTGACGGGCAGGATCTGCATCAGACCCTGGGCGTTCGAGCGCGACACCGCCCAGGACTTGTAGTGGCTCTCGGTGCGCATCACGGCCAGCACCAGCAGGGGGTCGATGTCGTGCTCGTGCGCCGCGGCCCAGACGTGCTCCGGGAAGGCGGCGGGGAACTCGAGGGCCAGGGCCTGGCGCTTCTCCTCGGGGTCGTCGGTGTACTCGTCCAGGCGTCCGGAGAAGCGTGAGACCAGGTGCCAGGCGTGGGTGTAGAGGAACAGCTCACGCCACAGCGACAGCTTGCGGCCGATCCCCGGGACCCGGCCGGCCTTGGGGCCGTGGCCCTTCTGGGCGCGCTCGATCTCGTCGTAGACCCGGGCCATCAGCTCGCCGGACAGGTCGTAGGCCCCCACCTCGGCCAGCTGCTGGATCTCGAGCAGCTCGGGCCAGACCCCCTTGTAGCGACGGGTGAAGTCGGCGAAGGCCTCCCGGGCGTGCTCGGCGCCGTAGTAGCGGCCCTCGAGGATCGTGCGGGCGGGGGCCTCGCCCCGCGGGCCGCTCAGGTGAGCGGGGTGCGCTGCGGCGGTGGCAGCGGCGGCGGCCGGGGGCTCGACGAGCCCCGGTGGTGCGGCGGGCTCGCTCCAGCTCAGCGCCCCCCAGTCCGGGCTGCGGGGCTCGGGGAGGGCCAGGGCGCCATGGGCCTGCGGGGGCTCCACCGCCGGGGGCGCGACCACCGGCATGGGATCGAGGACGAGTGGGGCGGCGGGCGGTGGGATGGGCCAGTCGCCGTCCCGCACCAGCCAGCCCTGGCCGCCGCGGTCGAGGGGGTGGACCCGCTCGTGGGCCAGCAGGCCGTACCAGCCGTGGGGATCGTCCCGCATCACCTCGAGGTAGCGGGCCTGGGCGGACTCCGGCTCGCCCTCGGCCTCGGCGACCCGCCCCAGCCAATAGGTGGCGCGCACGGCCCGGGCGCGGTCGCCGGTCCTCACCTGCTCGAGGCGCTTGGCAGCGTCCGCCCAGTCGCCCGCTCGATAGGCGGTGAAGGCGGCGTACCAGCTGGCCTCTCGGCCACGACGGCCGCCGTTGGCGGCGAGCTGATCGTACAGGGCCAGCGCGCGCTCGTGGCGCCCGGCCAGCAGCGAGGCCAGGGCCACGTCGTCCCGCGCGGCCCGCCAGCGCCAGTGCCCGCTGTGCTTGGTCAGCCCCTGTTCGCCGAGCTCTGCGGCCACTTCCCACAGCCCACCGCGCATGGCGGCCCGGTGCCCCATCCAGCAGGTCTCGGGGTTGTGGTTGGTCTCGAGCCGCGCGATGTACAGCTCCACCAGCAGCTCGTAGCTGCGGGTGTTCCAGCCGTAGCCGTCGATGTTCTTCTTCAGCCAGGCCTGGATGTGGGGGCTCTCGTCCTGCTGCAGCTCGGCCCACAGGGTGTGGGCCCGCTCGTACTCCCGGGAGCTGTAGGTCGAGACCAGTTCGCGGATCTTGGCGTTGCCGTCGCTGGGCAGGGTGGTGTCCAGGCCCTGCTCAGCGAGGGTCGCCAGCTCGGCCAGCGCGATGTCCCGGGAGGTGGGGTAGCGGTAGTCCAGGGCGGCGGCCTGCAGGCCGGTGACCGCCTGGCGCGCCGAGCGGTTGATCCGCGCCCTGGCCTGGCCCAGCTTGGCGATCTCCACGTCCGGGCCGTCCTTGTCCAGGTCGATGAAGCGTTGGTAGGCCTCGTAGGCCGGCGTGAAGGTCCCCGCGTCGGTCAGGGCGTCGCCCTCGAGCAGCAGGCAGTCCTCGACGTGGCGGCCCTTGGGCCACTTCTTGCGGTAGGCGGCGCACTCGCGGGCGGCGACCCGGTGGCGGCCGCGGGCGTGGTCTGCCCAGGCCTCGAGGTAGGCCGCCTCGGACTCGAGGGCGCCGCGGGCCAGGCGGACGCGGGTGAACTGGGAGCTGGCCAGGTTGGGGTGATCCTCGCGCAGGTACAGCAGCCCCAGCATGAAGCGGGCGCCCACCCAGCGCTTGCGCCAGTCCCGGGCCTTCAGCTCCGGGTGACGGCCCTCGAGCCAGTCCTCCAGCAGGGTCATCGCGCCGCGGGTGTTGCCCGCCAGCACCCGCTCGCTCGCCAGATCGATGGGATCGGCGTCCGCGGGGATCGGGGCGCCCGGCAGCAGCCCTGGGGCCTCGGGGAGCCGCGCGCCCTGCTCCGGGATCACCGTCACCCCTGCCGGGCGCGGCTCGGGCTCCACGGCCACAGCCACGCCCGCCAGCAGGAGCGCGACGCCTGCGGCGAGCACCGTCCGCCGATGCGGGGAGGTGCGCGTGTCGTGGTGGGGCATGGGAGGG